>JBCCRH010000348.1:0-6732 GCA_039208045.1 Bacteroidota bacterium | reverse complement strand
TGCGCGCAAAATCCTTTTGTTGCGTGCTGGCGTGTGCCTGAAGTAGAGCTGCGTTCCGATGAGAACCAGAAATTTAAGAACGCGGTATATCCAGCGCATCATACGTTTTTGCGGCTAATTTAGGGAAACCTTTGAGATTTTTGGGTTTTGGCTAGGAGAATGGGGGGCAGCGCGCGTTGTTCGGATTGCAAATCCGAACGGCCCGCCCGCTTATGCTTCGGATTACAACTCAAAGCGGTAGGCCGTATAGAATTCAAAACCCACACTCCGATAATTACCAAAGTTACCGATATTATAGGTGCCGTTCAAGCCGATGCGGACGGCGTCATCCTTATTCCAGATTTCGGGGAGGATGTAGCCTGCTTGTATGCCAACCGTCTGATTGCTAGAGTAGGTGAGGCCACCCCAAAAGGCTTTGTATTGCTCTAAGCGAATGCCAATATAGCCATTCACCAAATTAGCCATTGCATAGTTGACCCAAAGCATGGGCTCGATAAAGAGTTCGTCCTCAATAAAGCGATAGCCAACGATAGCATTAGCGTGGATGGCGCGCTGGAAATTGGCGTCGCTAGAGCCTTGGGCTTGCTCTAGGGTGAGGTTGGATGGGATCAGTTGGTTGGCAGCGATGCCTGCGTAGAAGTAGTCTTTCTTGCGGTCTTCGCGGCCATAAGAGGTGTAAAAAACACCAACACTCGCGTTGGGCGAGAAGCCAGAGCTTTCGTTCCTAGGAATGAAAGCGTCATCCTGATCATTAACTTCTACCTCTAAGCCATCCACAAAGAACTGATTGAGAATGCCCATGAAGCCAATCGACAACTGATCGTATTTGCGAAAGCGGGGACTAAATTTGTAGGCATACGAAAAAGCAAGCGAGGTGTAGCGCACGGGCCCTACATCATCAAACATAAAATAGCCGCCCAAGCTAAACTTCTTGCGCCGAAACGGATACTGCACTTGCATAGTAGCTGTAGTGGGTGCATCATTGAAGCCAAGCCATTGCTGGCGATAGGTAGCGCCGAGCTCCCAATAGTCGTAAACAGCCGTCATGGCTGGATTCCAGATGAATTGATTTTCCTGAAAAGGGGTGCCATCGGGAAGCTGCTGGGCAGCTAGGGTAAATGGAAAAAGCAATGCAAAGGCGAAGTATAATTTTTTCATATGCTTAAAATTTTTCTGCGCAGCAAACAATGCAGAAAAATTTCTGCACATATGTAACCGCTGCGCTCTCGCATAATCTTTTTTAATCATTCTCTTGCGTGATATTATGATTAAATAAGATCATGCTCGTTTCATTAGTTATTCTTTTTTGGGAAAAATCAATCGCGGACAATGGTGAGGGCTTGTTTGATTTCGCCTGCTCGCAGGGAGAGGACGTAGAAGTAAGTACCTGCCGGTAAATCTTGCCCATTGAAGGTGCCATCGAAGCGTTCGTCGTCACTTTGGTAGTTCACCTTATTGTACACTTGGTCGCCCCAGCGGTTGAATACTTTGAGTGTATTGGTTCGGAATTTGCCCAAGTCTCGAAACTCTAGCACGTCATTTTTGCCATCATCATTTGGAGTAATCAGGTTGATCGCCCGTAGGTCTTGAATATCTCGGATAACTTCTACCAGCACGGAGTCTATGATGATGCAAGAGGTAGAATCCACAATCGTTACCACGTAGTTAGTAGAGTCTTCTGGGCTGATAATGGGATTTGGAATAGTAGGGTCACTGAGTGGAAAGTCAAAATTGGGTTCCCAGATATATACGAGGCCGCCAGAGGCGTCTAGTTCTAGTTCTTCCCCTATGATGATGCAAGTATCAGGCCCAGCCGTAGCAGTGGTTTGGAGCGCTGTCACTTCCAAAAGGGCGGTGTCTTGCTTGCAAGCGTTGGAGCCAATTACCGTATAGCTGGTATTGCTTATTGGCCGAGCCAAAACGCTGGGTGTATCCAGGGCATTGAGCGTTTGTGAGGTATCGATCCATTCATAAAAAGTGGCGCCTGAAACGACCAGCTCAATCGAATCCCCTGGGCAGACTTCTAGCAGATCGTTTTCGATGACTAGCTCTAAATCTTCGCCTTGAGTAATCTCGACAGTAGCAGTAGCGAGGCAGTTTGAAGCATCCGTCACCGTCACGCTGTAGGTACCAATAGTACCAACCTCAATAGTAGTGGTGGCAGCGCCTGTAGACCATTGGTATTGCTCAAAGCCTTCGCCAGCGTCTAGCACCAAGGTTTCGCCAGCACAGATTTGCTGATTACCCCCTAAATCGATAGTGGGTAAGATCGGTTCGTTGATTGCAAAAGTGGTATCAATAGTACAGCCATTTGCATCAATAATACTTACTGTATAGGCCCCTGCTGCTAGGCTCTCAAAGAGGCCCGTTTGGTTGGTTGCTCCGCCTGCAAGTTCATAGCTAAAGGGGCTACTACCGCCGCTTGCTAGTATCGTCGCCGTACCCGTATCCGCACCGCAGGCAGTTGGGCTTACGCCAATGCTATCTACCATAAGTGCTGCTTCTGGCGCTTCAATGGGGATGACCGTAGTAAGCACGATCGCATCCTGCGCATCAAAAACAGTGAGCTGGTAATTGCCTGGTTCCAAGCCCTCCAGCATATTGGCGGAAGCCGTAAAATCATTTGGCCCCGACCACTCCACTCGCCCTCCCTCCGGGAAATTGGCAAAGCTGAGGCTAATAACCCCATCGGTCAAGCCGAAACAGCTAATGTTATCCACCTCAACATTCAAGCCCAAAGGTGTTCCAATACGCACTACACCTGTATCTTGTACCAAGTCGATCTCCACAAATTCATTCGGTATATCGGTTGCTTGCGTCACCTGTATCATGAGCGGTGCATCTACGATTTCGACCGTAGTCGTATCCCCCACAGCGCCCACTGCCCTAAATTGGAGGCCAATAAAATCGGCGCCATCGGGTAGTGATTCGGGCTGGCCAGTAGGAGGAAACCACGATAAACGCAGAATACCCTCGCTAGCTTGGGTGGCGCCAACGGCAATATTGCCCAAATCTAACTGCTCCTCCATCATAAATTCGATGACGCTGACATCCCATACCAGAGAGAACTGTATGCTGGTGATTTGCTCAAAGTCGCGTGCCTGCATGCGTAAGAGCACCGTTTCGTCTTCCTGAATGGAAGTGTCGGGAAGGCTTAAGGTAAGGGACTGTGCGCATAGCTTTGGGATAGCTAAATACAGTAGTCCGCATAAGACGATCCAATTTTTAATCATAGTATGTAGATTGGTATAGTCACCAAAAATAACGGTTATTCGAGTACTAGTCCCGAATAACCGTCAAGTTTTATGTTGCTGGATTGCCGTTCAATCCTAGTCTAAAATAATCATGTTTAGTGTGGCTGCGTAGTCTGCGGTCTTTAGCGTATAATAGTATACGCCACTTTGCAAGTTCGCCTTGCTCCAAACTACTTCATTGTAACCACCGTCGTAGTAGCCCTCGAAGCGCTGCACCACTCGGCCTAGGTGATCGTGAATGATCAACTCGGCGTCCATTGCTGCTGGTAATTCAAATCCAATTTTCGTTTCATTAGTGAATGGATTCGGCGTGTTTTGGTGCAGTTGATAGCCCGTGCCAGTGACCGCTACTTTATCCTTCACAAACTCTAAGACGATTTTCACGGGATCGCCATTTGGCTGGTGCGCTTCGGAGCGGATTCCTCTAGAGCTTAGTGTGAATAGGCTACTCAAATCTTCGATTTTATCCTCCGCTTTAAAGCGTAAAGTAAACACTTCCGCCGACGCTTCTAGATTAATACCATCACCCATCAGGTCGAACCAACTGATGCGTAGTGCACCATCGGCCGTTGGAGCTTCGCCTGCTATTGCTGAAGCTAGCGGGCCATCTTCTGGCGCTTCAAAACCAAGGTAGCTCAATTGCTCGGTATCAAATAGCAGCTCCATCTGATAACTCGCAATGTCCTTGAAGTCGCTGGTATTAAAGGTCAACTCTACTAGCTCGCCTGTCTCGTAAGTCTGGTCGGCTGTTTGCAAGCGCATCAGCTCTAAGCTACGATCATCGATGTCTTCAACATGTAGCATATTTGGACTCGCGTGCCCCAGGATATCACCCACTTTTACGCCTATGAAGTTTTTCACCATATTGTCGGTAATGCTCACCTCGTGATGGTGTGCGTATGGGAAGACATTGTAAGCATCAAACTCTTCGGGCATATAACTTTCCTCTGCCACAAACACCCAAGATGGGCAGTGATCAAAGGCATCATTTACTCCGATTATCAACTGCTGGATAACAAACAGGTCCAGTGTCGTAAAAGAATTACTACAGTTCGCATCTGCCGCAATAATCTGGTACGGCGATGTAATCTGTGGTGTTTCAATACCCAGTAAGAAGCGCTGTCCGATGAATAAGCCGTACGTGGATAGGCCATTCGCTGCGTTCATATCCTTTTCTGCCGTCAATTGGTAATTACCTCCGACGGGCATTTCTGGGAATCGGAAATATCCTCCCTCATCGGTCATCTCTAGCATATCTACATCTGTTCCCGTCATGGATATTTCAGCCGACTGAATACCTGTACCGTAGTACGTCATAGCGGTACCCTCCAATTGGCCGGACTGCACCACGCTCACCTCACCCGCAATACGCAAGTGTGGTAGCGAAGAAGGTACACTATTGATATAGCCTCCTACTTCCGAGATAAGTGGTGAATCGGTAATCTCAATCAAAGTGGATTGCCCAGCACTACCCGTCAGCGTTACTTCCAAGTAGAATAGTATATCACCGTCAGAGAGGCTAATGCCCGTGCCGTTATTATCGTAGAAATTGAAGGTTTGGTTATTCAAGTTGAACTGCGGAGTGATCACGCCTCCAGATACCCCTACAATATTAGCTACAGATGGATTGCTTAAGGCTAATGAGCCCGATAAAGAGACCATTAGATCACAATTTTCGATAACTACTGGTACCTGCAAGGTAGCGCCCTGTAGACCCGAACGTTCTCCTACATCCAGGGTAACCATATCGCCATTACCTGCTACAGTGACTGTCTCGCAGTGAATATCACTACCACAAGCATTCGTTGCCGTAAGGCAAATGGTGTACGTCCCTGCTGAGAGATAGGTATGTGTTAGGCTAGGCTCTGTAGAGTTGTTGCCATCGCCAAAGTCCCACGTGAAAGTACCGCTGGTACTTTGGTTCACTAGCTGTACGCTCAGGTCAGTTACGCTTGCGCTAAAATCAGCGACTGGTGCCGCCGTCATTTCACCCACAAATACCGATTGCATTCGGCTACAGCCAAATCCATCCGTCACGGTAATCATGTACGCGCCCATCGTCAAGTTGTCGATCCTGAAAGTGGACTCCGAGGTGGTACTAGATCCAGCAACAGGGCCCGTCCAAGTGATCGTGTAGGTGGGATTGCCCCCTACAAAGCTCAAGTCGATAAACCCAAACACGCCACAGTTGAATGGCGTTGGGCTGGCATTAACTACCAGATTATTGCCATTATTATTCAAGCCGAAGGAGCCGGTCTCCTGACAGCCATTGATGTCTAAGACCGTCACGTTGTATACCCCAGGGGTCAAATCACCGATAGTAACATTGGTTTCTGTAGTCGTCAACGAGCCTGAGCTGTTGCCTCCATTCCAAGCTATGGTGTACTCCGGCGTTCCACCGCTAATGCTTACTTGTAGGCTACTTGGCCCGCCGCAAGAGCCCGCCTGCGGAGCGAAAGTTGCTACTAAATCATCTACTACATTTGTGATCGTTACCACAGTAGTTTCGCTACAGTTATTCGCGTCCAGTACGGTGATCGTGTAAGTACCTGAAGGCAAGTCAACAATGTCATAGAAGTTATCGTGCGTTACTTCCGAACCACTAGTAGGCCCTGTCCAAGTGATGATATAACTACTTGTGCCACCTAGAATATCAATCCATACAGAACCCAGATCGCCGCACGCCCCATTGAGTGGCGTAAAGACTACATCTAGATCGTCTTCCGTATTTACTACGCTGACAGATGCCGTATCGCTACAGCCATTGCTATCCACTACCGTAATGGTGTAGGTGCCTGCCAATAAGTTTGGAATCGTTAACTGGCTGCTGTTGGTGGTGATATTGCCGCTAGAAGGCCCTTGCCAGCTCACGGTATAAGCTGGAGTACCATTATTGATGTCCAGCTTGATAGAGCCAAGGTTGCCACAAGCACCATTTATAGCAGTAGCAATTAGGTCTAAATCACCAGGGTTTACCAAGGTTGCTGTAGTGGTAGTCGTACAGCTACTACCATCTGTGATGGTGAATGTGTAGGTGCCAGTTGGGAAATTCTCCAGTATAATTTCATCCGCATTCGTAGAAGAGCTACCGCTGATAGGCCCTGCCCAGTTGATGGTATACGGCGCTGTGCCCCCAGTAATATCTAATTGGATAGAACCATTGCTACCGCAAACCCCATTCATCACCGATGAAGTTACCGTTAGGTTGTTTGCATTATTGTTGATGGTGATAGTTTCGGTCTCGCTACAGCCATTTGTATCCGCTACAATGACGGAATACGTACCATTCGTCAAGTTGCTGATTGTAAAGTTCGAGCCCGTAGTTGCACTTCCACTCACTGGGCCGTTCCAAGTAATCGTATAGTTTGGATTACCCCCTGAGATGAATATCTGAATAGAGCCCGTTTGTCCACATGCTCCGTTCTGATTCATGAATAAAACGCTCAGGTCATCCGCCCCAACAATCACATTAGTAGTC
>JBCCRH010000347.1:0-6786 GCA_039208045.1 Bacteroidota bacterium | reverse complement strand
ACTTATTAGACGCTAATAAACTGTGTGGGGAATGTGAAAAAGGTGCTGATGATGGTGGAAAAGCGTATGAGATATAGGTAAGGCATACAAATTGGGGTAGAAAGGCGTTCATCTACCCTGGAATAAAGCCCTTAACTCGGCTTATTGAGTATGCTGGAGGGATTACAGCCAAATCGCTTTTTGAAGAGTTGAGAGAAATATTTGGTGTCTTTAATACCAACCAGATAGGCTGCTTCCTTGACGCTTTTTGCCGTTCTGTTTTCCAATAACTGGTGGGCTCTGTTTAGTCGAGCTTCTCTCAAATATTGCTTGGGGCTTAGTCCTATATCTTTTTTAACCTGTTGGAAAAACTTGGTTCGGCTCATGTTCATTTTGTGTGCCAGCATTTCCATGGTGAGGTTAAAGTTGGGGAGTTCCTTATCCACCGTCTCTGCCAATTGCTGTAGCCATTCGGTTTGTTCATTTGGAAAAGCTGGAAGTGCGGAGGCATTGGTTGTTGTGGCTAGCCTATCACTCTTTTGCCCAAGCGTGATGGGCCAATAGTAAAAAAGCAGCACAAGCGCAATACTTAAAAGCAATGCTACTACTACCCGAAAGGGGATACTCAAGTAAAATGGGGGCTGCACCTGGATAGGAATGCTCAATGCTTGATTGGAGTACCGCCCATTGGGTAAGTATCCTTTTATCTGCAAATGGTAGTTTCCTGGGGTGGGCTTAGGGATAATGATGCTATTTTCGGTAGTTTCACTCCATTCGGTTTGTAGGCCCTCTACACGGTAAGCATACTTAACTTCCGCTACATCCAAATAGCCATTTAAAAAGAAAGAAAGCTTAAAAGAGGCATCTTTTGCGTCCAGTTGAATAATACCCTGATCTAACAACTCCTGAGTGAAATTTTCAGCTAACTGACTATTCGTATTGACCTTTTCAAAATCAAGAATGGTCAATGGTACCTCTTTCCGTTTTTCAGAATCTTGGATGAAGTCAGCCGGCTGAAATGCAGTAACTCCATCTAACCCACCAAAGTAGATGGTACCACTTGGCGATTGAAAATGAGAAGCTCGATTGAAATCATAAGAGGTCACCCCGTCTTGTGGCAAATACCTACTCAACGCTAAACTTTCCTTTTCTAGCTGGACAATCCCATTATCTGTACTCAGCCACAGGTAGCCATAATTATCTCCAAATACACTGTATACCACCGTAGTCTTTAGCTCATCAATTACCGAATAGCTTTGCTCGGCACTCACCGTATCAGTCCTATTCCATTGGATCAAACCACTATCGCCAGTAGCTAGCCAGAAAACGCCTGCCTCGTCTTCATAGAAATGGTAAAAATTGTTGGCAGGAAGGTATTCCTCCCCCAATTGTGTGTCTCCATACTTCTTTTGGAGTCCTTTTTCAAAATCAAACTGGAACAGCCCCTGGCTAGTCAGGCACCAAATGGTACCTGCCCGATCTCGCTGGAAAGCGTGTAACACATGCGTTTGCGTAAAGTCAAAGGCATATTTACCAAACCATTTGCTAGTAGTTTCATTGACTGCTGATTTAGCAGTTTCAAAAACGACTGTTTCGGTCGCATAATCCCAAAAACCAATCCCTCTTTTGGCAAGAAAACCAATACCCTTATCTTTTATTTCGATCAGTCCATCAATCAGTACTTGTGCGTTATGCTGCACCGGAAGAGGGTATACGTTCACCTCATTGCTCGTCTTATTCCACCTGATTAGCTCGTTAGCGGAGCCAAAAAAGTAATTAGCACGGCTATCCTTTAATGCAGCAATAGCAATATTCTTGATAAATGGAATTCTTTGGTATTCCTCCTTTTTTTTCAAATCCACCCAATAAGAACCTTTGTAGGTATTCACCACTAACGTACTATCTCCATCCTCTACCATCCCCCTACAACTAGGTGCAAAATCAGAGGTATGCAGATATTGGTCAAATAGTCGAGGACGCCACTGCACTCGGAAAACACCTTTAGAGCTTGGAATCCAGCAGGTGTTATCTGACTCAAAGAAGGGAGGCCTCAAAAGCTCTTGATTGAGCTGCGGATTCTGCTCAAAGTCATATATGAGTTGCTGTGTTTTTAAATTCCACAGCTGCAAATGCTTGAAAGAACGAGTGAGGTAATAGTCTTGATTGGGATGAAAGCGAATGAAATCATTCCAATCGCCTGCATGTTCCCATTGTTCCGCAGGACTCAACGCACTATGGTCTTTCAGAGTAATAGTGCCATCCCCGTGAAGACTATACAATGAATAAGGCTTTTCATTTTGTCTAAATAACACCCAAAAGGAACCATCAGGATGACTTCCTACAGGAATCCACTTTCCAATCGATCCAAAGTCTTGAACACTAATTTTTTTGCCTTCCCAATCGGTACATATCCAGCGACTATGCAGAGCAGAGCTGTCTGACGAAAGCGACCAGATATTGTCGTTTACAATCTGAACAGCATAAATCAGCGGAAACGTCGATTCAATGGGAATGACTTCTATTTGATTATGGACGGTAAATCTATAGAGCTGTCCATTTTTTGTGCCCAGATATATATTCTTTTCTTCATCCTGCTGGATAGAAAAAAAGGCTTGTGCACTAAGGCTAGTATCTGTACCAAAACGTTCCTCAAAGGTCAAGGGCTTGCCACTTTTTACCTCTAAAAAAGTGATGGCCTTAATCTTATCTTGAATCGTGCCAAAGCCTTCAACAATCCATAAGTATCCATCGCGATCTTCAAAAATCTGATGTACAGCTTGCACCCCGTCAAGTTCCTTTTTCTGAAACTTCTGTCCATCAAATCGATTTAATCCATTACTAGTACCCACCCAAATCAGTCCTCTGCTGTCTTTAAATACACAAAATGAGTTATTACTAGATAAGCTCTGTTCGCTATCAAAGTGTTGGACACTGACAGCGTAATCCTCCATCTGTGCCATTTGCTCGCCAACTACTTGCTCCTCCATTTTGGCTTGACCACTACAAGGGATAGTGAGCAGCAATAGCACGGATAGCAAAGGAAGTAAATAAGGCAATCGCATCATGTTTTTCGAGTAAAATGTTGCTGTACAAATCGATTCCAGCCTTTTTTGGTTTTGGATTCTACGACCCAATAAAACCCACCCTCATCGGCGGGCCAGTAAGCTTGTCGCGCTAATCCTGCTGGCATTTCGGCTTCAAAGCCAATAGCTTCCGGGTGTAGATCGCTCACATCAGCTAATTTACCAGTGGAGTTTTTACCATCAGAAGTAAATGACCAGAAACAAATTTCTTTCTTTTCATTCAGTCCGATCAGTGTATGGTCAATATAAGTTTTATTGGGGATCAACCATTGTACATCTAGCTGGATGTATTTCTTTTCCAGTGTGTATTGGAACTGTCGGTGACATTCTGGTTTATTCGCTTCTATACTATTGGAATTCGCCACCCAATCGCCTAGTAATGGTGCAAATAGTCCCAGCTTTCCCCTTCCTTTTTTCCACTTCATAAAGATATAGTTTTGAATAAGTATCGTGTAACAAGAATAAGTTTTAGGGCCACGCGGATTACAAATCCACTGAGCGCGGGCCAAGCTTTAAAGAAAAAACCTAGCACGCGCTTAGCGGATTTGCAATCCGCGAGCTTGTAATTTAATATTGTTCAATATTTATATGCAAAGATAGGAAGTAGCATTTTTAGGCAAGTTGGTCTAGACCAACTTTAGCCCCATATTAGACCATTGCTCAGGCAATGCTTTTTGTATAGCTTACTAAAATTGGTGGTGTCAATATTGAAAACTAATACGTTCTACTTCGCTATCTTCTAAGCACTGTATGCAGTACTGGGCAGGGGTTTGGGTAGAAAGAGAAGCGAGATCAGCGCAAAATCGATTATGATAAGCAAAGTCGATTACTTTATTTCTATGCTCCAATTCAAGAAACAGATAAGCTACGCCAGACTTTATCAGATAGAGTTCCTCCTGTACCTCTCCATCAAATAGTAGGTAATCGCCCTTTTTGAATGTGCTGCTTTGAGTAAGGCTCCTAAAATATTGCTGCTCGACGGCGGGAATTGGATGGTATAGGCTTAAAATTTCAATCATAGCTGAACCATTTAAGGCGAAGAAGGTAAGCTCTCATATTTTTTATCGATTTTCGATAATACTTTTTAACCACCCACTATTGATGGAAGATACCTCAATTTCTTCTTTGCCTTCGGCAATATAGAACAAGAAGGAGCTATTTTTCCCTATTAAAAAGATGGCCTCTGTTTCTCCATTGGTTAAGGACAGCTTATCTTCAAATTCGATGCTCCCTTCATTAATTTTCTTGGAAACCTTAGAGCCATTCCCAATTCCTCTACCTACATAAAAGCCCATCAAGCCTACACACAACATAATGATACATACTCGTGATAGGTAGCTTTGAATCGCTTTAGGTTCGCTTGATGGATCAATACTAAAGCTCGATTGCACCCACTTTTTGTCTTTTTGCTTGGCCAACCACCCTGGTAATAGAAAGGTCAGGATAAGAAAGCCTCCAAATATCGTAAGCGTAGTCGTATTTCTCGCAATATCTGAAATCGGGCTAATCAGAATGTCCGTTATGGTAGCATACTGGAAGTAGTCGATTCCTACCTGGCCATAGTAAAGGGCTTCCTTTACAATACCTAAAATTACAATATAGACGTATCCAACCGATAACATAACTTGGTACTCTTGACTCTTCATCCGACCAATTTTCAATTAAACGATGCTCGAAAGGCCAATGGGGTCTGTTTTGTCTTAGACTTGAACAATTTACTAAATGATTGCGGATGCTCAAATCCTAAATCGTAGGCAATTTCACTAACTGATAAACGCGTTGTCGATAATTTCACCTTAGCTTTTTCTATCAATTTGCTGTGAATGTGTTGCTGCGTCGTCTGTCCTGTCAGGTTTTTTAGCATACTGCTCAGGTAATCAGAGGTCAGATTTAAGCGTTGGGCAACTTCCTGCACAGAAGGTAAGCCGCTTCCTGCCAAGTCTTCAGCGAAATAGCCTTCCAACAATTCCTCTAATTTATCTAATATTTGATGATTAGCTACTTTCCGCGTTAAGAATTGCCGATTATAAAATCGTTCTGCGTAACTCAACAACAGCTCAATTTGACTGATAATGATCTGCTGACTGAATTTATCAATGTTGGACTCGTATTCCGTTTTTATGTTTTCGAGTATGCCATTGATAATTCCCTGCTCTTTTTCGGAGAGAAAAAGCGCTTCGCGCACAGAGTAGTTAAAAAATGGATATTCCTTAATGGATTTTGCCAGCGAGGTGCCAAACAGGAAGTCAGGATGAATAGCAAGAATTAATCCTTCAGGACTATTGGTTTTATCCGCTTCGATGAGTTCCACCGTAATCACTTGCTCTGGCGCAAAAAAGGTCATAAAGCCTTCATCAAAATCATAAGACTGTTGGCCGTAGCGGTATTTGCCTACTACATTGCTTTTCAAGGAAATGGTATAAAATTCCTGCACCCACCGAATTTGGTTGTTGTGGGCGGTAGGCCGTATTTTGGAGTAATTTAATAGGCTGATTAGCGGGTGTTGAGGCGGCGCCATGTGATTAAAGCGATGGAGCTGGCTGATCGTTTTTATCCGGTTGATTTTTGATTGGCTCATGGTTTAAAATAGATGTTGTTTGTTGTTGATAGCCTTTGCTGGGGAGCTTGGGTGCAGCCCCGATGGAAGCGGTATGAGGTATGGCGAACTGCTAATATTGCCCCGGTAGTAGGTGGCTGAGTGAATACTTGGAGCGAAGACACCTACCATCGGATTGGCAATATGGCTGTACGCCATGCCGAATTTGAGCGGACAGCGGGATGAGCTGCCCAAAAAACTTTTAATTACACTTTCAATTTCAACATATCTCCCATTCCAAAGGCGCTGTAAAGTCCCTGATGGATTTGTTCTAGCTGCTCATTGTACGGGCCAATGTGTGTACCCATGCCCATGTTGTCGACTACCGTTCGCATGGGGCGTTCGCCAGCGGGCGTGCTGATGAGCTTGGCGATGGCATCTGCTACCTGCTGTGGATTTTGTGCTTCATTGCCTGCTAGGGCTTCTTCAAAGTTTTCAAAAAACTGTTTTGGCGCCTGCGTCATAGCACCATAGCTTTCGTTTTGTGAATCGTCTGAAGGCATCATCAAACTGCTCATAAAGTCAGTGGCATATCCCCCGGGCTCTACCAGGCAAGAATCTACTCCAAAGCCGGATAGCTCAACGCGATAGTTCTCTGCCAAGGCTTCCAAGGCCCACTTCGATGCATTGTATGGCCCGTAAAATGGCATCGTAATTCTGCCCAATAGGCTCGAAACGTGAATGAGCAAACCGGAGCCTTGCTTCCGCAAATGGGGCAAAGCAGCCCGATTGACGCGTTGTACGCCAAATACGTTGATATCAAACAGCCGCTTAAAGTCCTCGATATTGAATTGCTCCTGAATACCGAGCACGCCAACCCCTGCATTGTTTATCACCACATCGAGGCCATCCATTAGTTCGATCGCCTTGGTTACGCCTGTGCTGACGCTTTCATCTTTTGTAACATCCAGCTCTACAATTTTAGCGCCCAGCGCCGACAGTTCATCTGCTTTAGATTTGTTTCTGGTGGCCGTATTCCGCATGGTAGCTACTACGCTATGCCCTTGTGCTAGTAACTCTTTTACGGTTAGCATTCCAAATCCTCCGCTTGCTCCTGTGATTAAGACTTTTGACATGATTATTTACTTTTTTTAGGTTTTGTTGATCACTGTGTAACAAAAATAAATT
>JBCCRH010000346.1:0-6836 GCA_039208045.1 Bacteroidota bacterium | reverse complement strand
CATACAATTTCAGGTTCGTAGCTCTGCGGAGTACCCGGAGAAGAAAAACGTACACTACGCAATTCCGGGAAGAAATAGCCTCTGGAGGCATTTGCGTACAAATTCAGCCCATCGTTTAACTTATACAATCCCGCCAAGGCTACGGCAAACCCATCAGTAGAAACGTTTCCTTTTTCGAAGGTATTAGAGCCTATACCCGTTTCGCGACTAATCTGGCCATTGGCACGCTCCCAACGCAGCCCTATATCAAAATTGAAGCGCTCTCCTTTGTATTCGTCTGCTAGGTAAATAGCTGTTTTAGTGCTTCTATGATAGCGATTAGCCGTCTGACTACCAGAAATAAAGCCTCCGGTTGAGTAATCGATCATCTCGCCATCGGCATCCACATAGGCAATAGAAACTGTTCTCGGAGAATTGCTAAAATCACCTACGAAGTTCCACAGCCAGTTATTATCCTCTGCTCGTGTATCAGAAAAGAAGGTTCCAACAGTAATGTTATGCCCCCCAATGGACTTCGTTAAGTTAATTTCTCCAACGATTTCTTCCATGGGGCGCTCGCGGTCTAACACCCGATTTTCAAAGAGCAAATCGGTCGGTGCGAGTTGCTTACCAGTGTCGTCGTAGGTGAAAGTGGCATTGCTAGGCAAGGAGCGATCTGTTAGGTAGTCTGCTTGTGTTTCAGGAGTGTTGTGAATACCATCTCCATCTAAGAACAAGTTGAAAGCATGGTCGTAATTGGCAGCTTTTACCTTTGACGAAAGTCGCCAATCATTACCAAAGCTATGCTTTAAGTCTAGCATTAGGTAACCACCTTGCGTGGACACCCCATCGCCAATCGGAGTTTCGAAACGGCCGTTAGGCGTATCAAAAGAAAAGTCAGTTGCTTGATCGGTTAGCATGGTGAATATCGTCTCCCCATCGTTGCCTGTCGGACGCTCGCGCTCGCCATCCGCGTTGGATAGAGGATAGGGAAGATAAAACTGCACATTATCGTCGATTAATTGCCCCGATAAGGTAAACGAGCTTTGCCCATCGTTAAAGAGCTTTTTGATGTTACCACGAATCTGGTAGCCTCTTGTTGGAAGGCCTGTATCCAATGGGCCATCATCATAGCGATAAAAGCCAGAAAAGGCATAGAACGTATTTTCAGAAAGCGGGCCAGAAGTGAGAAAATCGAGCTTAGCACGACCTCCTTCAGCGGCTTCAATCTGTACCTTATTATCATGCGTAGGTCCACCAGTCACACTGGAATAGTTGATAATACCCGCTACTGAGCCAGCGCCGAATAGGGTAGAGGCCCCTCCTCGAACAAACTCCAGGCTGCGGATACCAATATCGTTACGGAAGTATACATCATGAGCGGAAGAGTTGAGTCCAAACGTACTGAGCACGGGCATCCCATCTACCTGAAGCGGTGTAAACTGGTACTGCCCTCCAGAAGGCATCCCGCGAACAAAAATATTACTGGCTACTTCTCCACCACCACCTTCGGCAGTGATACCAGGGATGGTACGCAAAATATCAGCCTGAGAGTTGGCAGCTAATTTTTGGAGTTGTCCGGCATTAAGGTAAGTCATCGAAATAGGGGACTCTTTCTGAGAGCGACTTCCAAAAGTTGCAGTGACTACTACTTCATCCAACGCAAGATTATCCAGCGCAAGTGAAAAATTTTGCATTAGCTCTTTGCCATCCTCTATAGTGACTTCAATCGTTTGTGGAGAGTAACCCGTGTAACTGGCTACAATCGTTTGCAGTCCAGCAGGTAGTTCGAGCGAATACTTCCCATCAAAGTCAGTAACGGTTCCGGTACCCGTACCCTTCAAGAGGACAGTGGCACCGAAAAGAGGCTCTTGGTTTCCGTCGGTAATGGTACCCGAAATCGTCCCCTGTGCTAGCAAAGAGAGGGAACTAAGTAAGAAGCAACAACTAAATAGCAATTGGCTATAATGTGGCTTAAGGCTTTTCATAACATAGTTTTGTTAAAAGATATATTTCAATATCTTATTTTATTAATTAGAGTGTTAACCATGCAATATTACAAGTAAACCTGCCTTCGCCATGAGTAGAATACTATAATTGACTGACACTATTCTGCAAAAAAGTGGTAGTATATGCTATAAAAATGCTATTATAGTATGCAAATGAAGCCAGAATACGAAATTATAACCGATTCGCCAGAGCGATCCTTCATCGTAAAAACGGTGTCGAGAAAGAGCCGTCCCCTGCTCAGCCAGGCCTGGCATTACCATCCAGAAATCGAAATTTGTTTTACTAAAGAAGGGTGGGGGAAGCGATTTGTCGGAAATCAAATTTCTGATTACCAAGTGGGTGATTTAGTCCTATTTGGCTCCAATTTGCCACATGGCTTCACCACGGATGTCAAGTCAAGCCAAGTAGTCATTCAACTCCACGAGGATTTTCTCGGTCAAGATTTTATCAATAAGCCAGAGCTGGCCCATGTACGCCTTCTATTTAAGCGCGCACAACGCGGCCTCCATTTTGGAGCAGCAGCGAAGCAAAAAGTTAAAAAGGTGATCAAACGATTATTGAGGCAGGATCACCTGAGCCAATTGATTTCGTTGTTTGACCTGCTCAATATTCTGGCTAGCACCAAAGATGTCCACCCCATTTGCTCTAAAGAGTATTCGCTCAACTTAGATGCGACCTACCTCAATCGCCTCAAGATCGTCTACGATTATATCGTCCAAAATTTTCAAAAAGAAATTAGCGTAAAAGTCGCTGCTGAGCAGATTAACCTCACCGAATCGGCTTTCTACAAATTCATTAAAAAAAATACCAAAAAGACCTTCACTGAAATTATCAACGAATACCGAGTTAATCACGCCAGCAAGCTCTTGATGACGACCGATATGACCATCGCAGAGGTTTGCTACAGCTGTGGGTATAATAATGTCTCTTACTTTAATCGAAAATTTAAAGCCATTATTGGAGTAACGCCTAGTGAATTCAAGCTAAAGCGGGAGGATAGGGCTTAGGGCTATTGTATGCGGCTTTGCCAAAATTCTCTTAAGCGGATTGCAAATCCGCTTGGTGCGGGCTAGGCTTTTTTAGTGTCTGCGGCTTAGTGTTACAGTGCCTAGCGGATTTGCAATCCGCGGTCCCTCTTAGCTAATTGCCTTTCCAAATTCACTGTTACTCCAACAAAAACTCCAACTCCCCCTTCGAAAAGCTACCAGAACCCGACTTACTCAGAATATCCTCAGCTAGCCTGGATTTGCGCTCCTGTAGCTTCAGAATCTTCTCTTCAATGCTGTCTTTTGTGATAAACTTATACGCAATCACCTGATTCTCCTGCCCAATACGGTGGGCACGCGCGATGGCTTGCTGCTCAATAGTAGGATTCCACCACGGGTCGAGGATAAAGACGTACTCTGCTGCCGTGAGGTTGAGGCCAGTGCCGCCAGATTTGATGGAAATCAAGAAAGATTGCACGTCTGGATCCTGGTCAAAGCGTTCGATTTGTTCAACGCGCTTTTTAGCATTTAGCGCACCAGATAGCCATGCGTAGGGGAGCTGGTTCTTATCAAAGTGCCCTTTAAATAGTTCAAGATATTTGACGAAAGAGCTGAAGAAAAGCACCTTGTGGCCACCCTTACGAATAACATCCCAGTGCTCCAAAATATCCTTAAACTTGCCGCTGTCTTTGGCATATTCCGCACTCACCATCTTGGGGTGGTTCACGAGCTGGCGCAAACGGGTGAGCGATTGCAGCACCATAATTTTGAACTTCGGATTATTGGCCTCAAAGTTATCGAGTAGCTGGTTGCGGGTAGCTGACTTTTCGCGTTCGTAGAGCTTTTTTTGCTCTGGCGACATTTCAGAATAGAAAATTTTAGTCGTGAGGGGCGGGAGGTCGCGGGCGACTTCTTCTTTGGTGCGGCGGAGCAAGTAGGGCTGTACCAAGGAGCGGAGGCGCTCTTTCTTTTCTTCATTTTGCTGTCGCTCAATGGGCGTGATAAATTCCTTTTTAAAGAAATTGAAACTGCCCAGCAGATTAGGATTAATAAATTGCATTTGCGCCCAGAGATCAGATAGGGAGTTTTCGATGGGCGTACCACTGAGAGAAATTTTATGGCGGGCTTCAAGTTGATTGATCGCCTTAAAGACCTTGCTATCCTTATTTTTGATCTGTTGACTTTCGTCTAAAACAATGTACTCGTACTCTAGCTGCTGTAGGAGCTGGACGTCGCGCAGGGCGGTTTGGTAGGTGGTTAAAATGACGTCAAAGCGTTGGAGCAGGCGGATATCTTTGTGGCGCTTGGGGCCGGTATGTTTGTATACGCTCAGGTGGGGAGCAAAGCGTTGGAGCTCGCGCTCCCAATTGAAGACCAGCGAAGCAGGCAAAATGATGAGGGCATGCAGGGGCTGCAAAAAATCGACGTCTGCCGGCTGTGCAAAGAGGTCTAGTTGCTGCTGTGAAGCATTGGGAGTATCTACTTTTTTATGCTCTTTGGCATGGAGCAAAGCAGTAATTGTTTGTAGGGTTTTACCTAGTCCCATATCATCAGCGAGGCAGGCACCAAGTTGATTCTCGTAAAGTTGTACTAGCCAAGAAGCACCTTCGAGCTGATAGGGGCGCAGTGTAGCTTGTAGTTTTTCGGATGGTTCGAAATAGAAAGTTTCTTCCAATTTAGGTTGCTCATCTTCCGCAATACCCAAGCCTTCCAAAATAGTAAACTGACTTTTGCTTAAGCGCAAATTATCGCCCGCGCTCTTGGCAAACTTAGCCAGCGTGCTGTACTTATTCATCCACTCTATCGGAATCAGGAAATAAGTGCCATCCTCTAAGGGATATAAGCGCTCCTGGTTGCGGATATATTTAACCAGTTTCAAAAAGGGGATCGAAAATTTACCCACGACCACTTCTCCATAAATGTCAAACCAGTCATTATCTACACTGGTATTAAACTGAAGGCTAGATGCCGCAAGTGTTAGCTTTTTATCTTCAATATGAGGTGCTTTCAGCTGGAAGCCAGCAGCAGCTAATGCAGCGCTATTAGTACCTATCCATTGGAGCAGAGCTAGCGGGTCGTCATTGGCTTTCGCCAATTCAAAATAACTGCCTTGTGTGGGTGCCAAGTCAAACGCTTCGAGCTGCTGTACAAACGCTTGCTCCTTTGCGCGATCCCGAATAACCTGATGAATCCGTATATCGTCTTCATCCTCAAAATCCAATGACGTACTTTTTTCACGCTGTTCACTCCAACCAAATGCGCCATGCTCATAGACCATTCGTGCCACTACTGCCCAATTATCCGTAAATAAGCCCTTGACGGGTTCCAACTCACAGTGAAGCAATTCTTTATGCTGTTGTATTTCAAAGCCTTCTGCTTCAATATCCGCCTTTCCAGCAACCTTCAGAATAAAACTCTGGAAGTAAGTGCGCACCGCATCTTTAGGGATATGCACCGTATCTTTTTGCCGAAAAGGCTTCACCATATTGCCATTGATATGCGCTACCTCATAGAGCTGATAATCTACGAATAGCCAAGCAGGATGGTTGGTGATAGGCGTCACTTCCTTTTCTTGTATTTGCCAGATGCTGTTCTCATCTTCTAATCGAAGCTGATACGCTACTCCTTTTTCTGATTTTTTGAAGTACAAATGAGGGCTCAGGGGCTGAACTTGGATAGCCATGGTAAAGTCCTTCACGAGTACCCGCCGTTCTACTGCCCAGCAAATGGGAAGCCGTTCTTTTTTAACGGCGCTTAGCAGCATGGCTACTTTCCGATGTACATATTTGTGAATGGTTGCCTTTACTTTTCGGTCTTCTAGCAGCTCTTCTAGCGGCTTTACCTTTCGCTTGGGCGGGCTAAAGCGCTTGGCCAGCACTTTGATCTGTAGCTCTTGGATAATGGTAAATAAGCTAATCCGCGTCGGAGTAAGCTCCAAGTCAAAACTCCCAATGGTTTCGGTTGTCGCTTTTTGTTGGATATGTGCCAACCAACCATCTCGGTCGTTGCTCACAATAAATGCTTCGGGCAAGAATAAGCCAGGAGCGAACTCATACAAATTATAGACTACTTCGTAAGATAGCTTAGTACTGGGCTTGGAATACAAAAGGATGTGTTTTAAATGTGGGTTGCAATTATACCACAATTACCGGCAGTAAACAACCCTCTAAGCGACCGAATCCCAATTCACCGTGGTAGGGTAAAATAGAAGGTAGTGCCCTGATGTTCCTCCGAAGTGTACCAAATTTTCCCATGATTGTTTTCCACTATCTTTTTACAAATGGCAAGGCCGATACCCGTGCCTTTGTAGTGGTCTTTGGGATGAAAGCGCTCAAACATCTTAAAGGCCTTTTCTTCAAAACCAGGGGGGATGCCTATACCATTATCCTGAACCGCAAATTTCCAGTGGCCATTCTCTGCATGGCAATGGATCTGTACCTGTGGCTGCTCGCCATTTTGATACTTGATCGCATTGGAAATGAGGTTCTGGAAGAGGCGCTTGGCATTGGTCTTAGAGAAGTGCAGCGTAGGTAGATCGTCCGTTACTTCTACTGCTGCCTTTTTTTCTGCCAGCTCTAGCTGCATATCCTCTAGCACTTCTTGCACTACTGCTTCAAATGGAATAGGGGTCTTATCCAGGTCATACTGACTCACTTTTGACATGCTGAGTAAGTCATCAATAACGGCATTCATTTGTTTGACACCCAATACAGCGTACGCTATGAATTCTGCTTCGTCTTGCTTCAATCGATTAGCTAGCCGACGTTTGAGTAGCTGAATAAAGCCAGCGATATTTCGTAGTGGGGTCTTGAGGTCGTGCGAGGCCACGTGTGCAAATTCTTGTAGCTCCTCATTAGATTG
>JBCCRH010000345.1:0-6980 GCA_039208045.1 Bacteroidota bacterium | reverse complement strand
TGCTTATTAATTCTCGCCCAATAAATTTGAGCATTGATATCTTTATCTCTTCACGTACCTTTCTGAAGACTGCCATTTTCTCTTCCTTAGAACCTTCAGCAGTGGCTGGATCATCAATGCTAAAATGCATCGTATGTTCGTAGGATAGATCAACAGGAACATTCTTTACAGCATGATCGCAGACAGTGAGTACAAAATCAAAATGCGAGTGTTCGATTTCTTCTACAGTGTTTGAGGTGGCATCGGATATGTCGATACTATCTTCTCCCATTACCTCAACTGCGAAGGGGTTGAGGCCATGTTTTTCTAGGCCAGCACTATAAATTCTTGCTCTTCCATTCGCGTAAAATGAAAGGTATCCCTCAGCTATTTGACTTCGACAGGAATTTCCTGTACAAAGGACTAAGACCGTTTTCATACGAGGCGGTTAGTGTAAAAGGAACGTTTACTTAATGTAAAAATAACATGAATTGTTCTAAAATCTAAATGGAATTTTTGAACATAGACAAACGGCAAGAAAAGGATTTGGCGAGGCGGGATAAATACCGTAATTGAGCATGAAAAATGAACGTTGCGTAGTTTATTTTTCTATAAATTTGGTGTCCTCCAAAGATGATTTTTTTTGGAGGACAAAGCAAAAAACTAAAACTGATAGCAAGCAGGTCCTCGATTTCCTCCTCTGCTTCCACTACTACCGAGGTAAAAAGACAATGTAACAGTACCGAAGTAGTACCAATCGTCAAATTCACCTCCCCGATCATAAATTGCTGCTTCACCTGGCTCGGGATCAATAATCAGCGGATTGCTAAATAAGGCAGCAAGCGATCCATTATTAGTTAATACATCAAAATAGTCAACTGTAGTGTCACTGATATCATCTAAATGATCGGTGAATAGTTTACGGCCGCCCAATTCAAACCCCAGCGACCAACTTTCATTAAAGATAAAGCGGGCACCGATACCTAATGGGATATTAAGCTGTGTAAGTTCGTAAGGCTCTTCGTAGCCTGGAGCTCCCTGTGCTTCCGTGCCAAGTGGCTGAAGTTCAATCCATTCTCCATCAAAATTTCCTTCTGGATTAAATAGAAAAACGCCCGCTCCACCAAATAGATAAGGCTTAAACTGCGTACCGCGAGGGGTACCAAGGGTAAAGAGATTTAGCTCGCCAGTGAGCGCAAATTCCAGTACATTAGAGCGTATCTGCAAGCCTCTTTCGGGGCGTTCTCCATTGGCATCATCTCCTTGTATCCGGCCGTAGGTAATACCCAAACGAGCAGCGAAGGTCTTGTTAATATTTAGCCTTCCAAAAGCACCAAAAGCAGGGCCCATTTCTTGAAAATAAATACCAAATTCATCAGCAGATAAATCACCGCTATAGATGGTGAACCCACCGACGATGCCCAACTCTAATTTTTGTGCGCTTAGCTGAACATAGCCGAGCACAACGAGCAAAAGAAGAACTACTTTTTTCATAATCGATTAGTTAGTTTTGAGATTACGTGACTATAATTGATCGATAAATTTGAATGGTAGGGAGCTGAATTCAGATGCAAAAATAATTAATTTGATAAAAGCCCGAACCCTATTTGCATAAAACTATCAAATGGGGTAAAAATTGTGTCAATCAAACCGCCCAACGTAACTAAGCCGCTGCACTAGCGTTTATTCTGTTAACTTTGCAACAGAGCTTGCATCCTTGTTGTACAAGTTGCAACTTGCATAGAGTTTATTGTTTCAACCCAAAAATTACCTAGTATGGGGATGCGGCGAAACGAAAACGCCAAGGAAGAAAACCAGAAGAAAAGTGTAAGCAGAGCAGAGCTAAACCGAGCTTTATCCATTTTCAAGTATGTATTGCCTTACAAATGGGCTTTTATCTTCGGAATGGTCTTTCTAGCGGCTGGGAGTCTACTGTTTCTGATCGTTATGAAAGTTCCTGGCGAGATATTCAATATCATTGGGGGAGAGTCTCAATACGGGCTCACCCTCGAATCATTATTTATTGTATTGTTAGTATTTCTAGGCATTCAAAGTCTCATGTCCTACCTGCGGGTACAGCTTTTTGCTGTAGTCAGTGAGAAGAGTATGGCCCTCTTACGTACAGAGCTGTACGAAAAACTAATTACCCTAGGTATTCCCTTTTTTGAGGAGCGCCGAGTAGGAGAATTAACGAGTAGGATTACGAATGATGTAACACAAGTACAGAATGTAGTCTCCATCACGCTAGCCGAGTTTATCCGCCAAATTATCATTCTCCTGGGGGGAATAGGGATTATCGTTATTACCATGCCAAGGCTAGCGCTCGTAATGCTGGCTACCTTTCCTGTTGTAGTGGTTTCGGCCATGTTTTTTGGGCGCTATGTGCGCAAATTGACCAAGCAACGCCAAGATCAAATAGCAGAGACTAATGTGGTGGTAGAAGAAACGATGCAAAGTATTCAAACCGTAAAAGCTTATACCAACGAGTGGTTTGAGCTGGGGCGCTACACCAAAAAATTGCAGGAAGCTGTCCGTATTTCGTTGAAGACAGCGCAAGTGAGAGGGCTATTTGCGGCCTTTATTATTTTCGTTATGTTTGGGGCACTATTTTTCATTATGTATCGTGCAGCTTTAATGGTACAGAGCGGCGATATGATGGAAGGTGATCTAGTAGATTTTGTGGTATTCACAGGAATCATTGGTGGGGCAATTGCTAGTTTGGGTAGCTTTTATACTCAAATCGTTTCTGCGGTGGGAGCTACTGATCGCATTTTGGACATCATGGAAGTGCCTTCTGAAGTAGCCTGTGAGGATAGTACTGATCAAGCGCCCCTTCATCTAAACGGAGAAATCACATTTGACAATATTCACTTTTCTTATCCCACGCGAAAAGATGTGAAAGTGCTAAAAGGAATTAGCTTTGACATCAATCCAGGCCAGAAGGTGGCCTTGGTGGGAGCAAGCGGAGCAGGAAAATCCACTATCATGCAGCTATTACTGCGATTTTATAAAGCAGACAGTGGGCAGATTAGAGTAGATAACCAACCTATTGAAAGTTTTGATATTAGTGCCTTTCGGCAAAATATTGCAATCGTTCCGCAGGAAGTACTACTTTTTGGAGGCACTATTCGAGAAAATATTGCCTACGGGCGGCCAGGAGCTAGTGAAAAAGAACTCATAGAGGCTGCCCAAAAAGCAAATGCCTGGGAGTTTATCAGCCGCTTTCCAGAAGGCCTAGAGACGCTAGTGGGAGAGCGAGGAGTAAAACTAAGTGGTGGGCAGCGCCAGCGTATTGCCATCGCCCGGGCCATTCTAAAAGACCCAGCTATTTTGCTCCTAGATGAAGCGACATCTTCGCTAGATGCAGAATCTGAAAAGATGGTACAAGAAGCACTCAACAAATTGATGCAGGGCCGTACTTCTATTATCATCGCTCACCGATTGGCTACCATTCGCGATGTGGATCAAATCTATGTAATTGAGAATGGTGAAATTGTCGAGCAGGGTACCCACGATGAGCTATCACTCGTTGAGGACGGTGCCTACAATGCACTGGCTAAGCTCCAATTTGAGACTATATGACCGGCAACCGGATGAGCATCGCCTTTAGCGAAAAGCTCAAATACAGTGCGCTAGTGGTAATACTCCTTGGATTAGTTGTGCTATCCGTTTTCGAATTTAAACATTTCAATAGACTACTTGCCTCCAAGCGCTTTCTACTTTGGGCAATCGCAGTAGCGGGAATATTGGGGGCAAGTGTAGGGGTTCGATTAGCCAGGAAGCTACACGATTTGACAGAGCGTGTTCAGATGGTCGTCTTTTTCACCGTTCTGTCCATTTTTTACGCACCCCTATTTTCTAGCCTTCTGAATAGAGCTTTCCCCATCTGGGGTAGCTATCAAGTAGAGGCAGAATTCATTTCTGAAAAGGCCTTTTATGCAGAACGTTTTGGTGTAACCAAAGGCTCAGCACCGCCGCCGCCATCTTACTATGAAAGCCACCTATACTTCAAGCAAGAAATCTACCGCTTTTCCCACAAAAAAGCACTTTACCCCACCTTAAGAAAGGGCGATCAAGTGCCCCTCACCATCTGGATAGGGCTTTGGGGGTTTGAATTTGTAGACTTACCCGATTAAGGCTATTTTCAGGCAAAATTGCTCTATGCATATCCAACATCATGTATCATTGAAGCCGTATCACACTTTCGGTATTGAGAGTAAAGCAAAACGGTTTGCAAATTTCGGCTCGACCAAAGAACTGATAAAACTTTTAGAGCTTGCTCAGTCGTCCAAATACCTGATTATTGGTGGCGGTAGTAATATTGTTTTCACAAAAGATTTTGATGGGTGCATCCTGCGCAACTGCATCCAAGGGAAGGAAATGATAGACGAGCAAGGAGATGAGGTGCTGGTACAAGTAGGAGCTGGAGAATCTTGGCATGCATTCGTCCTGTGGTGCCTAGCCCAGAATTATGGAGGAATTGAAAATCTATCGCTTATTCCTGGTACCGTCGGTGCGGCTCCCATCCAAAATATTGGAGCGTATGGTGTAGAGCTAAAGGATGTTTTCGAGTCACTCACTGCATTAGATGTACAGCAAGGTAAAATGATTACTTTTGATAAAGCAGCCTGTCAGTTTGGCTATCGCGAAAGTATTTTTAAGCAGCAGAAGGGCCGCTATATTATCACTTCCGTGAAACTTCGCCTGCGTAAGCAAAATCATCAGCTCAACACCTCCTATGGGGCTATCCAAAAAATCCTCCAACAAAAGGGCATTACCAAGCCTAGTATTAAGGCTATTAGCCAGTCCGTCATCCACATTCGCTCCTCCAAGCTTCCTGACCCTGCTCAGATTGGTAATGCCGGAAGTTTTTTTAAAAACCCTGTAGTCTCCAACACTTTCTTCGAGCAATTGCAAGGTAATTTTCCATCTATTATTGGCTATCCACAGGGGGCTGCGCATACAAAAGTACCAGCGGGCTGGCTCATCGAACAGACGGGGTGGAAAGGTAAACGTAAGGGGCAGGTGGGGTGCTACGCACAGCAGGCACTAGTATTGGTCAACTTGGGTGGTGCTACGGGGCAGGGAGTATTAGAGCTAGTGCAAACGATTCAAGCGGCAGTTCAAAGGAGGTTTGGTATCGAGCTTTCGCCTGAGGTGAATCTGGTGTGAGGTGCGCGGTTGGGCTGGGTGCTCTGGTGGCGTGCGTGTTTGAGCCTTTGTACTGTGGTGACGTGCGCGTTGGAGCCTGGCTTTTTTGAACCACTTAAGGCACTTAAGGAACACCTAAGGGGGTATACAGGTCGTCCTTCGTCCTCCTGCCTTGCATTCTCCTGCCCTACGTCCCCTATCCTCCTCCATCCCCCGTCCTCCAAAACTCTTCCGTCCCCGTCCTACTCCGTCCTCCGAAACCCGTCCTCCGTCCTCCAAAATTCCTCCGTCCCCCGTCCTACTCCATCACCCATCCTCCATCACCCCCAAACTCCTCAACTCCTCAACTCCTCAACCCCCAAACTCTCCTACTCCCCCCCATCTTTCCGGTCATACCGCTTCACTCGCTTACGGCCTTTGAATGGGACATAGCGATAGGGGCGATTTTGAATATCTGTGACTAGGGAATCGATGTCTACGCCCAATTTACTGAGATTATTGTAGAGTTGGTCGTCTTCTAGGAGTTTGCCTAGGGTTCCTTCGCCATTAGCGACTTTTTGGAGGGCGGTGTTGAGGGAGACGATGGCAGAATCAGCGGCAGAGAGGGTGTTTTGTAGCTGTCCGATGGTACTGTCTACTTCTTCTAAGGTATTTTTGAGTTCTAATTCGGTGAGTTGTTCGGTGAACTTGTCGGCATTACCGAGGATATTGCTGATGCGTTGTTTACTAGTATCAAGGGTTTCGGTGATGGAGGCTACATTGGCAAGGGTGCCGGTGATGCTAGCGGAAGTACGTTGGAGAAGATTATCTAGTTGGCCGGTTACAGAATTGAGGTTAGAAAGAGTGCCTCTAAGATCTTGAAAGCCTTTTGATAGTTCAGAGTTACTGTTGGGGCCCAGCTCCTCTTGTAGTACTTCCTGAAGGCCTTGCTTGATGGTGTTGACATAATTATCGAGCTGATCTTCAGACATCATGGAGGTGAGTAGACCTCGAAATTCGCCTTTGAGGTAATCACCACTTTGTGCGCATTGACTACCGCTACAAGGCACATCATACTCTAGTACTACGGCTTTGCCACCCATGAATCCCGTTGCGATAATCACCGCGACAGTATTTTTGGGGATTTGCACTTCGTCTTCCATATCAAGAGTTATCTTGACTTGCTCCTTGCCATCAATTACTTCAAAATCACGAGCTGCGACATTACCTACTTCTACACCTCGGATTACTACTGGGGTACCGACCATCAATCGATCCACATCCTCATAGACAACATAAAATACATTCGATTTGAGCAGGACATTTTTACCCAAAATAAACTTGTAGCCCCAGAAAGTAAGTGCAATGGCTACTGCGGCAAGAATTCCAATTTTGGCTTCGTTCGACATGGTTGGATTGTGAATTAGAAAAATGCAAAGCTATAAATTCTTCTTACAAATTAAGCGATGCGCTGAGGTGAACCTGAAATCTGTAGATCATGCTGGTATGAGAACACGAACAGTAACTAAAGAGTTGTTTATTTCTTCGCTTGCTCTATAGAAATCCGCTTGCCATTTTGATAGGCTACGATAAAAGCATCTGTAAATCCTTTTGCCTTTAGCACGGCTCTTGCGTCGGAAGCTTGTTGAAAACTAGAGAAGTTTCTAGCCTGATATTTGTACAGTTTATCCTCTGTAATAATCTCGATCATATAGCCCAGGTTTTGCCATTTAGGCGCAGATGTGTCCATGTACTTGGGGGATGCGGCTAGCTGGACGTGGAACTGTACGGTGTGGGTGTTAGCTGGGGTTGTAGGAGTGGTGTTTTGGCCTCTTGGGGTCTCGGAGAGGGAGATGGGAGGGGTGGAGGAG
>JBCCRH010000344.1:0-6996 GCA_039208045.1 Bacteroidota bacterium | reverse complement strand
CCGGTAAGTTACAGACAGATTGTCCGACCGAGTCGGACATTTTTTGACAGCCCGTACATGTACTTGTAAAGGCATATTGTCCCTGTAGGGACAACCTGTCTATAAATCAGCACAATACCTACTAAATGCGCTCGCCTCAGGCGAGCAGCCTACGCAGGCACGCGCTTGGCTCTAAGCCAAATCCGCCAAGTTCCGCGCAAAGCCCTTTACTCCAGCATCTTTCATACGCTGATAGAGGCGATCGGCATCTCCTTTTTCAGCGAACGCGCCAACTACTACCTTATAAACGGTTTTGCCATTGAGTTCATTGATATTGACAATCACTTTTTCACCGAATTGCTTTTGCAGTTTTTCGACTTGAATCAGCACATTGCCATACTCCGCAAATGCTCCGATCTGTACGCCCCAGCCTTTTGCTTGCTGCTTGCGGACGCTAAACTCAAACAGCCCTCTACCCGTACTAATCGAGTCCTCTACTTCCACTGGCACTTCGTGCTGCTCTTTGCGACGCAATGCCTCCGCTACCGCACGATCTGCATTGACGCGGCCATAGCCAAATTTGCGAGAGTGGCCATTGACATACTCTGAAGGGTGGCCAATCTTATCCGCCGTTTGCTGCAAAATATCTTTGACCTCCTTGGCCGTCAAATCGGGATTTGCCGAAAGGATTAATGCACATACCCCTGCCACTAAAGGCGCAGAACTGGAAGTTCCACCAAAGTGCTTGTAGTGTTCCCCCCGATCGCGGCCATCTGCCCAGAAGCGCCGGGCCCCAAATTCGTTTTTCCAGCCCTGATCCCACCACGCACGAGCAGCAATGATTGGCCAGCCACCATTGGAGGGGGCAGTGACGGAGAGTTCTTTACCACGATTAGAATAGGAGGCGTGATTATCATCGCTAGTTGAAGCCCCTACAGCAATCACATTGGGGTGGGCGGCATAGTAGTTCACATAGCTGAGGTCTTCGTTACCGGCAGAAAAGATAATGATACAGCCCTTTCCCTTGCGGCCCTTAGTAGCCGCTTTAGCGATAGCCGCCTCTTTAATGCCGTTCAACCGAAAATTGGGATCGGTGGTACCCCAGCTACAAGAAATAATATCTGCCCCTTGCTCAATGCAATAGTCGAACATCTGCTGCGTAATGCGTGAGCTGAAACTGGTGCCACTCACTGGCATGAATAATGCGTTGGGCGCAGCCCCCACAATACCACTACCATTAGAAGAGGCCAAAGCGATACTTGCACAAGGCGTCCCATGAGTAAAGCGGGGGTCACCCTGTGATACATCTTTAGTTTGGTTCCACAAATCAAAGGGTCGAAATACCTTGGTTCTCAGGTCGGGATGGCTCAAGTCGAAACCATTATCTATGACTGCAACTACTACTCTAGCCGCCCCTTGATTACCGAGCCGACTCCAAGCATCTACTACTTTGGCATCTGCACCGAGCTTGAGGTTAAAATTTACATCTGGTAATCGGCCGGTATTAGATAAATGCCATTGATGATCAAATAGATCGTCCGAAGGAGGAGCAAGGTATTCATCTAGTAGCATATCCAGGTCAGGCTCCGCCGTTCTTACCATAGAAAGCTCTTGCAAAAAAGCGGCTACTTTGATGGGATTGGGGGAGTTGGGCGTTACCTTGGCAACGATACGATCAGGAGTGAGCGTTTCTACTTTTTCCAAATTAAACTCTTCGAGTACAATGGCCTGCTCTTCTTCGCTTACCCCTTCCTCAAAAGTAATAAAGATTTCTCCGGTAGGAATAACGGGTTTGTCGCTACCCTCTGCATAGTATACATGGGTACCCACCTCTACATCTGCTCTCAAGCGAACTTCATCGAGCTTATCATCCACACTCTGTCCTTCTCGTTTTAAACTCACCACATTGAACCCTCCAAGATTTTTTAAATGCTCCTTATCTACAAACTCTTTTTCCTCTACATTTTCTCGCTGATCGGTTCGCAGTCCAACCAACTCGCTGCTTTTCTTTAGCGTAAGTTCTCCGTGCTCATTTTTGATCTTCAGTTCGCTCATTTGTGCTTTGGTTTTTTATAGTGCATTAAATTAACCAAAATTTCAGCAAGTCAAGAATCTAAAACATTGCAACAGAAAATTATTTAGATAATCATTTATAAAGCAGTAGATTACAAGTCCACGAATACTTGTACGATTTAACCCGATTTATAATTATGCAGCCAGTGGTTGCACAAATTAGTCAAAGCAGTGTAGACTAAAATATTTCGGCCTGCACTGCTTCGTTAAAAAATACTGTAATGAAAAAAATATTTCTACTCCTACTTATTACTCTTGGCCCTTATTCTATGTGTGAAGCACAGGTTACTATAAGCCCTGTTGCTGGATTCAGCTATTCTCCTTTTACAGTGCTAGGGATAGATGCTACCCATTCTTCCAGTAGGATCGATTATGTTTTAGGTGTATCAGGTAACATTCCCATCCATAAAAAGTGGTCACTTAGTGCGAACGTATCTTATGTAGATAGAGAAGATATGAAGTGGTCAGATAAATGCTTTTGTCCAGGCTACTTATATGATAGGTTCACACATAGTGATCTGAATTTAGATTTTGATGTCAATTATGAAATTAAGTCTTGGTTGTTGCTGGGGATTGGCCCATCGATTACAAAAAAACTCAATGTGCGAAGTATAATCAAGTACGATAATTTTCAGGGTGAAAACTTAAGTGTAGATCAGAGCCTTAACATTCCTTTTCAATATGGTTATAATATTGCCATACAGTTTTTACCAATCAGTAGATTGAATATAAGATTAGAATATGCTGCACGAATAGGTGATGATCGCATTCAATACCCTCGTGTAATTGGTTCTACCAGATATAGCCTATTATTCTCCTATTCCCTAGTGTCAATAGGAAAGCAGCGGTAATGATTATAGGGTTACTTTGTCCCTTTCTTAGTAATAATCAAGAGCAGTGTAGACTAGAATATTTCTAGCCTGCACTGCTTCGTTAAAAAACACTGTAATGAAAAAAATATTTCTACTCCTACTTATTACTCTTGGCCCTTATTCTATGTGTGAAGCACAGGTTACTATAAGCCCTGTTGTTGGACTTAGCTATCTTCCTTTTGAAGTACGAGCAGTGTCAGAACATCCTTCCAATAGGATCGATTATGTTTTAGGTATATCGGGTAATGTTCCTATTTATAAGAAGTGGTCAATTAGTGCAACTGTATCTTACGCCGATAGAGAGGATATGCAGTGGTCAGATCTATGCTTTTGTCCAGGCTATCTATATAGCAGGTTCACACATAATGATCTGAACTTAGATTTCGGTATTAATTATAAAATTAAGCCTTGGTTATTATTGGGGGTTGGGCCATCAATTACAAAAAAGCTAAATGTGCGACGGATAGAAAAACACGATGGTACTGTGCAGGAAGATCTAGATCGCAGTATTAATGTTCCCTTTCAGTATAGCTATAATATCGCTATACAATTTTTACCCATTAAAAGGCTGAATATAAAATTAGAATATGCTAAACGAATAACTGATGATCGCATTCAACTCCCTCATATAATTGGTTCTACCAGATATAGCCTATTATTCTCCTATTCCCTAGTGTCAATAGGAAAGCAGCGGTAATGATTATAGGGTTACAATTAAAAAAGGGTAGCTTCACTAATATGCGAAACTACCCTTTCAACGAACTGTTCCTTATGAGTTTCTAAAATCGCTATTGTTGGTACCGAATTCAATGAATGCGGCACACCTATGCACGCTCTTTTACAGCGGCTTTGTACATTTTTTGCAGCTTACGGCGCGCAAAGAAGATACGACTCTTAATCGTACCTAGTGGTGCCTCAAGCTGCTCTGCAATTTCATCATACTTATAACCTTCGTAAGCCATCATAAATGGCTTGCGGAAATCATCCGGTAATTTATCTACCATTTTGATTAACTCCTGGAAAGCTACCAAGGACTCTCCACCATTTTCTACCGCATCTCCTCCGGAGTTCAAAAAGTAGTTGTTTGGCGTTTGGTCAATGATTAGGTTGCGGCGCATTTTCTTGCGGTAGTTATTGATGAAAATGTTACGCATGATGGTCACGGCCCACGCCTTGAAGTTCGTACCAGGGTTGTACTTATCAGCATTAGTGATAATGCGCACTGCTGTATCTTGGTACAAATCTGCTGCATCATCATTGTTGCCTGTTAGCTTTAGTGAAAAAGCTCTCAATGAATTGCTGATGGTATCTAATTGCTCCTGAATTTGGTTCTGAATAGCGTATATCATTAGTCGGTGATTTTTATATAGACGTTAAAACTGTAATTATTTTTTACAAATTTAATGTTCTAACAGCAAAAACGCAAATTTTATTTTCACTTTACAACTAAATTTTGCCTAAAAGTGTATCTATTTTGACAATCAGAAGGGGCTTTTAAGAAAATTAGTTAATTTTGTTAACAGTCTTGAACCAAAGGCTTCTTTGCATTGTATAGATTTTTGTATTAAGTGTTATTATTTTTTACGAAAGTAGGATAGAAAATTGCATATGGATCTGGCAAATCAATCTAGTAAGATATTCTTACATCAGAATATTAAGTGTCTACGTAAGAGATTAAAACTGAGCCAAGAAGAATTGGCCAACCGAGTAGGACTCAATAGGGGGAATATTGCCTCTTATGAAAATGGAACCGCAGAGCCAAAAATCTGTAACCTACTGAAGTTTTCTCATCTCTTTAAGATTTCCATAGTAGATCTCACTCAAAAAAATCTTAGCAAAGAAGCAAGCTATGAGTCGGCTAGCAGTGACTTTGCAGAGTTAGATCATACGCAAAAAGCCCAGTTAGAGCAATTCAAGAAAAAATCAGAAGAAATTACAACTTACATCAATAGCCTACACTGCTGCCACCAATTTAAGACGAAGGCAATGGATGATATGCCTAAGGAAACACAGCTCATGCTGATGCACTTCGAGCAACTCTATGAAGCCTCGCAAATGCTCGCCCGCAACCACAAGGCACTAATTGACTTCATTAATTGTAAAATGTAGCTTCGCTCTTTACAAAGGCACTTTTTTTACATATATTGCGTTTAATCATAGATTGTTTTTATATTTCATTATCCCAAAACGCAATATCCCATGAACGATTTGTCACTACCTGCCCTACTTGGGCTATCACTCCTATTTTTCCTCCCCAGTCTAACACACGCTACCCAGTCCGAAAAAATTGAATTCTTGTATGCTGACTTCCAGGAAGTTCAGTCCATTGCTAATAATGAAGGGAAACCTTATTTAGCCTTCTTTAGTGCTAATTGGTGTATGCCTTGGCAATGGATGGAACAGCATACCCTGGCCGATCCTACAATTGTTCAGTTTACTAACGATCATTTCTTGGCTACCAAGATTGACATCGATCAACAATCGGGTAAGCAGCTTCAGCAAAAGCTGGAAGTGGGTGCTATTCCTACCCTCTTAATTTTTGATCCTGATGGTGTTCTTTTGGAGCGCGTGGAATCTGCGATTGAAGCACCTGAGTTGCTACACATTTTACGAAAGTACCAGCACCACCGCGCGGAAGCGACTTATGCGTTAAGTGCTTCTGAGCGTTTGATCACAACGCCTAAGCCTACCATTGCGATTACGCGCCCTGCGCTGATGCCTTTGACCACGATCAGTATCCCCACGGCGGCGGCACCTGTACGAGCCAGTGCACCCCAAGCCCAAATAGAGGCTACTGCTCCGCCCAAAGCAGCGGCGATCTACAGTATTCAGATCGGCGCCTATTCTAATTATGAGAATGCGCAGACTATTGTGAATAAGCTTAAGCTAGAACTTCAAACCCCTGTCAAATTGGTGACGGAAGAGCGTTCTGGAAATGCCATTTTCAAAATATTTGTGGGGCATTTTAATTCAATGAATGCTGCAAAAAACTATCAGGTCAACCTTAAACGGCAATCTATTAGTGGATTTGTAAAAAAGATTTACATTTGAGTGTTATAAGCTACATCCTCTCATGAAAAAGACGCTCTTAAAAAATATTGGTCAGCTCATTTTGGCGACAGCCGAACCACCACCTGTAGCGCGTGGTGCTGAGCAGGACAATTTACCCCTCTTAGATAATGCATATGTTCTCATTGAACAAGGCAAGATTCACTCTTTTGGCCCTATGGAAGCGTGTCCGAGGATAAGCGCTGAGATAATCGATGTGGCTGGTGGAGCGGTTCTTCCTGCCTGGTGCGATTCCCATACCCACCTAGTATTTGCAGCTAGTCGAGAAGGTGAATTTGTAGATCGAGTCAAGGGGCTGAGCTACCAAGAAATTGCAGCGAAGGGGGGAGGTATTCTAAACTCTGCGCGCAAGCTACAGCATAGATCAGCCCAAGAATTGTTAGAGGCTGCTGCGGAACGATTAGCGGAAGTACGCGCCTTAGGAACAGGAGCGATAGAGATTAAAAGTGGCTATGGCCTAACGGTAGAAAGTGAGCTAAAAATGCTGCGAGTCATCCAGCAATTGAAAGCACAAAGCTCCCTTCCAATAAAAGCTACTTTCCTTGGTGCGCATGCGCTACCAGTAGCGTATAAGAATGATAGAGCTGCCTATATTCGTTTGATTACAGAAGAAATGTTGCCTAATATTGCTAAGGAGGGACTGGCCGATTACATTGATGTGTTCTGTGAAAAAGGCTTTTTTTCGGTAGAAGAAACCCAAGCACTCCTTCAGGCTGGTGCAAAATTTGGCTTAAAGCCAAAAATTCATACGAATCAATTTAATAGTATGGGCGGTATTCAAGCGGCCATCGCACATGATGCCATTAGCGTTGACCACCTTGAGGTGGTTAATACTGAAGAAATTGAGGCGCTACAGCGCTCTACTACCATTGCTACCCTACTCCCATCTGCCCCCTTTTTTCTCAATGATCACTACCCGCCTGCTCGCAAGCTCCTACAAGCAGGTATTCCTATTGCTTTAGCTAGTGACTTCAATCCTGGGTCTTCCCCCTCTGGTAATATG
>JBCCRH010000343.1:0-7013 GCA_039208045.1 Bacteroidota bacterium | reverse complement strand
GCGGATGGTATTGGTTCTTTTATCATTAGTATGACTCGTAGTTTGAGTGATTTGCTCTTGGTCTACTTATTTCTGCGCGAGGTAGGTTTACTAAATAGTAAGCTCCCTGTAGTTCCCCTTCTGGAAACGATCGAAGACTTAGTAGCAGGAGGGCCAATTCTAGAAGCTTTTCTGACTCATCCGGTAACGGTTGCCAGACGTAAAGGGGTAACTCATCCAGTGCAGGAGGTGATGCTAGGGTATAGTGATAGTAATAAGGATGGAGGGATCATAACCAGCCGGTGGAGTATTTACAAAGCAGAAATGGAGCTTACCAAAATTGGCAATAAACATGGAGTGAAACTTTGCTTCTTCCACGGCAGAGGTGGTACAATCAGTCGGGGAGGTGGAAAAATTCACCGTTTCTTGGAAAGCATGCCCATTGGATCCGTAAGTGGTCATATTAAAATGACGGTTCAGGGAGAAACCATTTCCAACCAGTTTGCGAATCGCCTGAATGCGACTTATAATTTGGAAGTATTTGTGTCCAGCACAGCCCGGCAAGCGATGTTCTCAGAGCAAGAAGAATTTGACGAGCGCCTGTACACAATTATGGAGCGCTTATCCAATTTTGCGCGCCAGCACTATCGGATACTGTTAGATCATCCGCAGTTTATTCCTTTTTACCGACAGGCCACGCCTATTGATATTTTGGAGCAAAGCAAAATTGGGTCAAGGCCTTCTCGACGTACTGGAAAGAAAACATTTTCGCTAGATGACTTGCGTGCCATTCCTTGGGTATTCAGCTGGAGCCAATCGCGCTTCAACCTCACCGGTTGGTTTGGTACGGGGGCTGCACTACAGCAGCTCCAATCAGACCACCCTGAAGATTATCAATACTTGAAAAAGCAGGCTGATCAATGGCCATTCTTAAAGTACCGACTCATTCAGATAGAGACCAATTTGATGAATGCGGATGTGTCGATTATGAAAGCTTTTGCACAGCTGGTAGACGATAAAGAGGCACATCAAGAACTACTAGAACTCATCCTAAGCGATCATACCGAAAGCTTACAACAGATTGAAGACCTGTTCAATCTCCCCAGTGAAGAGCGCCGAATTGCCAAGCTAGAAAATATCAAACTGCGAGGACAGGCATTAGCCATCCTCCACCGTATGCAAATCAACTACCTTAAGCAATGGCGCGCTACCGATGCAAATGATACGGAGCAAAAAGAAGCGGCCCTGCTCCAATCACTACTCTTGGTTAATGCCTTGTCGGGTGGGCTGAAGAGTACTGGGTAAGGGTATTTTTTATCATTAATTCTGATGATAGAAAAGCCATCAATAACCTAGATTTTTGGTATGGTATTATTCCTCACCTTTGTATTGTCTTAATGATAATACATGCTTTTTTATTTGTTCCATTGGACGCTTACATATTAACAGCAAAGAACCAAATGAGCGTAGTTCATTAGTTGCTAGGTAGAACATTTCAGCAATGATACCTGAGGGTAAATTGCTGAAACTACTACCGCAAAAGCAACACTTCATGATTTTAATGTATAACTCAAAACTTATAACAAATTATGAAACTAAACACTCCGATCACTACGGTCGTAAAGAAAATGGTTGACGGTAATCAACTTTCGTATTTTCTACATGCAGTCACCCTGATCGATTCTAATATTTATAAGACATCAGGCTACCAGATTAATCATACAGGAGGTGCAGTAAATGTCGATCTATTTATCGAAGTAGATAGCACGATTCAGCCTCTAGGGGTCATTAGTCCAATTGTACACAATGTTGAGCTAGGAGCTCTTCCTGGCGATGGCACAAAAATCAACATTGAAGTCAAGTTTAATGAGCGACTGGTTGGAAAAGCTTCAACCCAGGATGACCATGCTGAGGAAGATGATAAACCAAGGCCACCATTTATTTAATTAAGTACACCGCTCCTTTTGTAGTAGTTGTCGGGGCGTACACTTAATTGAATAGTAGTGTCCCCCTTCAACTCTATTATTTTTAAATTTCAAAGTATTGAAGTTTACTTGAATTCAGCGTAACTTTAATTTATCCCTTCTACATGATTATAGTTTGGTAGTGATTTAACAATCTATTTACTACTGGTAAATTGATTAAGTGTAGTGATAAATTTTACGCATATGAAGTATAAGCATATTTTCGTTTTAGCTCTCGTTTTACTCACTTTTACATCCTCCATCTGCTTGTCTGCGAGTACTGCAGTAGATAGAATGATTCGCAGCGCACAATCTATGGAAGATAGTAAGCACAAAGTGGATACTTTAAATGAAATTGCTTGGCTACTTCGCAAAAAAAGGGATACTACTGTATTTAAATATGCTCGGCTGGCAAATCAACTAGCTGATCGACTCAACTACGAAGTTGGGCTCGGCGATAGCTATGTGAGATTGGGGCTACATTACTTTTACAATAATAGGTATATACTGTCCATTGAGGAGCTAAAGAAAGCCTTAGGACTCCGAAAGGAGCTAGAGGATTATCCTGGTATTGTGAGCGTCTACCTCAATTTAGGGAATGCTTATTTTGAAAATGGTGAGTTTCAGTGGTCTTTCCTACAGTACAAAAAAGGGCTGCAAGCAGCTAAAGATTATCAGGAACAACTCAATGAGCAAATGCAATCGGCGGAAACCTCTTTCTTTTCAGACGATGAAAAAAAAGCGCTTGAAAAAGAGCTGATCAAGATAGAAAAGAAGAAAGCGAAGTTGTATTCGGCGCTCGGAGGGAAGTACTCTAGGACAGGTATTTTAGACTCTGCCTTTGTATACATTCAGAATAGTATCGAACTTAGAACAGCGCTTGAAGATTACCGAAATCTTCCCAGATCATTGATGGAGCTGGGCATTATTCAGAAAAGGAAGAAAAACTATGAAAATGCCCTCAATACACTGAATGAAGCAACAGACTATACCATTCGGCAAAGTGATTCTAGCCTTCTTGCAAAGTGCTTCCTCAATATTGGTAATGTTCATCAAGAGATAGAGCAGTATGATAGTGCTTATCACTATTACCAAAGGGCAAATGAAATATACGAGCGTACAGGTAGAAAAATGGGAATGGTAATATATCACAATAATTCTGCTCAACTTTACATGGCACAGGAAAAGTATGAGCAGGCCAAATCACACCTCGATGAATCGCTTGCTATTGCCCACTCCATCAATGATTTTTCTGGAATTCGATATGCAGAGTCTCTTATGGGAGATTTGCTCACAGCCCTTGGGAATCAAAGACAAGCCATCCCACATTTTCAGCGGGCCATTGAAGCGTATGTAGAAGATGATAAAGTTGATGTGCTATTACGTGCAGCAACCCTACAAAAAATTGCTAGCTCTTATCAATCAATTGGGAATTATAAAGAGGCCAATAACTATTTGAGTAGGCACGTTGAACTAGAAAACCAAATAGAAACGAGCAACCAACGAGCTACCGACTTAGAGTTACTCTATGAAAAAGAACGCGCCACTGCTGCACAACGGGATAGAGTGGAGGCAGAGCTAGCTTCAAAGGAGCTGTTCACAAGAGGGGTAGTCATCATTGCTTTGTTAATCGTAGGCATCGTATTGCTCTTGTATTTTTATAATGCTCAGAAGCGAGGTCGACAGCTCGCAGATGGCGCGCGCCTCATTGCTGAGCAGAAAGAAAAACTAAGCCAACAGAAAATCAATGAGCTGTTGAATGATATAGAGCTAAGCTCTAGTTATGCACAGATTGAAGGAGAGATGACCGAGCGGAAAAGAATTGGGAAAGACCTGCACGACCGCGTAGGCAGTATGCTAACTACCGTCAACCTGATGCTCTCCGCCTATCGTAAGGGATTACCTGAGCTACCTCCTAAAAAAAGGAAGCAATTCTCGGAAGCCAATGAAGTATTGATGGAGGCCAATGAAGAAGTGCGCCGGATTTCACACAATCTACACGATGGAAAATTAGAGAAATACGGGCTGGTCAATCAGATGGAAGAAATGGCAAATAGGATAGAGTCTACCGGGTTTATCAAGGTACATTTGAGTACGCACAACATGGCTGAACGCCTAGAACTGAAAAAAGAAGTAGCCATTTATCGCATTATCCAGGAATTAGTGGGCAACGTCTTAAAGCATGCTCATGCAAGTAGCCTGACCATCCAAATTAATCGATTTAAAGATCGGATCAACGTCATGGTGGAAGATGATGGAAAAGGGTTTAACCAAAAGGATTGGGAAAATAATAAATCAGGGATCGGACTTAATAATGTATTCAAACGCGTTCAGGGGCTAAGCGGTCATATTACAGTAGATTCTGGCAAGGGAGCAGGTACCTCTGTCTCTATAGACTTCCCAATTACAAAAGATGTAATGCACTCCTGATTTTTTACACCTAGAAACCTAATATATGATAGACATTATAATCGCAGATGATCATCCGATTCTCAGAAAAGGAATGAGAACCTTGCTGGAAACAGACGAGACGATCAGGATAATAGGAGAAGCTCACGATGGAGAAAGCACCTTGGCATTATTAAAGCATAATAAAGTTGATATTGTCATCCTGGATATCAACATGCCCAATATGGATGGAATAGAAACAGCAAAGGCTATTGCTAGGTCTCATCCTAGAATACGGACAATTATTTTATCCATGCGTGATGATCGAGATGCTATTTTGGAATTACTGAACTACGGAATTAAAGGCTACTTATTAAAATCAAAGAGTAGCCAGGAATTGATCAATGCAGTCAAAAAAGTTTATGATGGCGGCACTTACTTTAATCAAGAAATAATGAATATTATGACTTCTGCACCAGCTTATCGATCCAGAACTAAGGTTAACTTCACAAAGAGGGAAGAAGAGATTCTTACGCAGTTGGGGGAATGCAGATCTTCAAAAGAAATATCCGATAAGCTGAATATAGCCGTTCCAACAGTAGAAACTCACATTCGTAATATAGCAGAAAAATTGGGTGTGAGCTCTAGGCTGCACCTCGTTCGATACGCCGTAGAGAACAACTACACGGAAGACGCCAAGGATCAAGATCAGTCATCGTAACAGCTTAAATTATACCATTAAACTATGCCAAAAGGATTTGCTTTACACATCGGACTCAATTATATCTCTGTCAAACACCATAAATGGGATGGTAGGCTTGGCTCCTGCGTCAATGATGCCTTGGCCATGCAACAGATCGCTACACAGGAAGGATTTGAGCCTGTAGCACTGCTCGCGAATGAAGAGGCGAATATAAACGCCGTCATTGCACAGTTTGAATATCTTTCCAAGGTAGCCCAAGCTGGAGATTTAGTCATGATTACTTATTCTGGACATGGCGGGCAAGTATTGGATTTAAATGGTGATGAGGACGACGGAAAAGATGAGACCTGGGTATTATATGATAAAGAATTGATCGATGATAAAATCTGCTACCTCCTGCAAGAATTTAGGGAAGATGTAAGAATCCTAATTATCTCTGATAGCTGCCACTCTGGATCAGTAACTCGCTCTGGTGGTAAAGCAACAGCTCGTACTACTGTTGGCCAACTCCAAAATGAAGTTTCAAAAGTAAAGGCCAGTGTGTGCCTGCTAGCTGCTTGCCAAGAGTATGAAAAGGCTTCTGCGGGGACGCATCTGAGTAAGTATACAGAGGCATTAGTTAAGATATGGGATAGTGGCAAGTTTCGAGGAACCTACGCTGATTTGAGCGAAGCTATCCTACGGACGCAGCCTTTGAGTAGGAATCCCGTCCATCAAATAATGGGCAAGTCTACCGAGTGGTTGAAATCTGGAAGACCCTTTGTGATTTGACGTTTATGCTGCTGATCCTTGAGCCAAAGCGCTAACTCATACACTGAGTAAGCTAGGGATAGATTATTTTTGCTTCATAATGTGTAATTTGGTGCTACATCCAAAACACACCACCAAGATGACTAGTCAAAAAACGATGCTCCGGAAAATATTGCCCCTGCTCCAAGAAAAAGGGAAGCGATATAGGAAGCAAACCAATGTGCTGGCTCGCAGGGCAGCAGGAAAAGAGCTAGTCGTCACTAGGCCCTCTAGTGGAGAGGAGACCCGTAACTATGCTACTCGTGGTGATTATATTGTGACGAACCTAACTGGTGCGAAAGAGCAATATGTGGTGGCAAAAGATAAATTTGAAGCGCGGTACCAGCTCGTGCAGCACAGAGCCAATGGCTTGGCAGAGTATGCTTCCAAAGGCCAGGTGATGGGCATAGAGGTCACAGCGGAAATAGTAGCCCTATTTAGTACCGGTAATGATTTCAATTTTGAAGCCCCTTGGGGCGGCAACTTGATCGTAAAAAAAGGAGACTTCCTAGCTGTGCCTCCCACACTAGATGAAATCTATCGCATTGCCAAGGTGGAGTTTAAGGAAACGTACTTGGAAGTGCCTATGTAGGAGACCGTATCATCTCCTCTATTTTACAGCAATCTTACCCCGTGCATACTGCCCCTTTTTCGTTGCTAGCGTAAACCAGTATAAGCCTTTCGGCAAACGACTAACGTCCAACTCAATTTGTTGGCCTTGGAAGGTTTGCTGATATACTAATTGCCCAGCAGCAGTCAGTAGCTGTAGGACTCCCGATTGGATGGGTGTACCTACCAAATCAATCTGGCAATAGCCTGAGGTAGGATTGGGTACCACTTGCATGCTGAGGCTATTACTTTCTACTTCCAATAAGCTCACCAAGATGAAATCCTCTGCAATGGTGTGCATCGTTTCATTAGTAATGATAGGCGCATTAAAATCGAAATAGATGGCGGCATCATTAGTGATAACTGTGCCAAGGGGAAGGTCTTTGACTTGCGCAATCTCATAGGTGACATACCCATTAGACAAGGGTTCATTGGTGGTACTGTCGGGTAATAAAATATTGTCGAAGGTAAATTTTAAAGTTCGGCTATTGACGATTTCGAGCTCGTAGGGGTGGCTGCTCGCGCCGGGCTTGAGGGTACACAGGTCTAAAAAGAGTGGTATTTCATCTCGAATGATAACG
>JBCCRH010000342.1:0-7043 GCA_039208045.1 Bacteroidota bacterium | reverse complement strand
TGCGCGCCTCGCACTGTGCAAGCGCTAGGGCTTGCAGGCGGCCCATATTTGTAAGGTCAGGATTATTACCATCCAAAAGCTCCACTGCATCAGGAAAGAGCAGGAGGGTTGGCTCGTCCACGGTTTCTACTGCATTGATGCCGTTTTCTAGGTCTTGGTCATCTATTTCATTCTCGTAATTTCCTACGGAGACGATATAGCATGGGCCACCGCCATTTTGATAAAAAAGCTCTACTGCATCGTACAGATAGTAGCGGCGGGCATTATTGTTGGTATCTCGTGCCTGAACGGCAGCGACTTCGGTAGCAGCACCCGTTCCATTGAGCGTCACTAAATAGTTGTCTGCCTGGAAACGTGCTCCAAAGAGGAGTCGGTACTCTAGGATTGAGGTGATTCTGGTTGGAATGCCTGTGAGGGCATCCCCGTTTGGGGCGCTTGCCGATTGGGTGTAGCCAATAAAAGCAGGGATGGCAGTAGGTACTGCGACCACCGAGGGAGGAAAAGTGGATACTTCCTCTATATAAACGCCTGGTGTTTTATACTCCATGATTAGTTGTTATGAATAATAAGTTGATGGTATTAAGATACTTGCATCTTGTGCGAGAAGCGCAGGATGATAAACTCCGCAGGACGAACTACTGCCATCCCTATTTCGATAATCATTCGCCCTTCGAGCACATCTTGTGCGGTCATGGTTTGGCCTAAGCCTACCCTTACGAAAAAGGCTTGCTCTGGCTTTGCTCCAACGAGCGCCCCAGCTCTCCACTGGATGGTCAGAAAATTTTCAATCATCGCTTTTACCTTTACCCATGTTCCTGCCGCATTGGGTTCAAAAACAAAAGGTTCAGAAGCTTTCATGACCGATTCTTCAACCATATTGAAAAAGCGACGCACCGAGATGTAGCGCCATTCATTATCGTTGCCCGCAAGGGTGCGCGCTCCCCACACTAGGATGCCCTTACCTGCAAACGATCGTATTGCATTGACGGCTTTGCCATTGCTAGGCATATTGAGGTCATCTTGGCGGGCGTTATTTACGGTAACCGTAGGCTTAGTGACGCCTATCAAACTCACATTAGCAGGAGACTTCCATACGCCTCGTGTGCTATCTACCGTCGCATAAACGCCTGCCATTAAAGCGCTGGGTGGCAGTACCACCAAATGGCGTTCGATAGCAGCGACTACTTCGTGATACAAGGCATTATTCCGGTGGAAGAGTGAGGTGTTGGGGTCAACGGCAGCGGCAGCGTCGTCTTTTAGCACGACACTTTCCGTGTAGCCACTGATGGTTACGGCCGTAGGATCATAGGCAAAGGATAAGGTCGTTTCTACCCAAGGATAGTAAGCTGCTCCGTACTTGAGATTGGCCGTACCGATACCACTTCTGAATCCAAGTGGATCGTCGTTGATAATATCGTCGCCACCTGCTGCACGGAAATCTTCATCGCCTCGGTAGACATCGACTAGCGTAAATCGATCTTTCAGTTCGGCACATTGGGCTAGAGCAGCGGCGTACAAGCTGTAGAATTGCGTGAACGCCAGTTCGTCATTCGCATTGCTAATGGCCACAGCATCTGGAAAAAGGATGAGCGTTGGCTCGTCTTCTTCGGCAAGAACGGCCAAGCCATCTTGCAAATCAGAAGCACTTACCCCACTACCATAGCTGCCTGCGGAGATGATGTAGCAAGGGCCTCCACCATTGGCAAAATACAACTCTAAGGCATAGTAAAGGCGGTATAAATGGGTGGGTGCTGCGGGTGGTGTTACGATAGTTTCTACCCCCTCAACCACTGCAATAGTAGCACTAAACGTTTCATTAAACGGCCCACCAAATAGCGTACGAAATTCCACCATAGACTGTACTTTGACGGCCTTTTTGGGGAAATCAGAGCCACCGAAAGGATTGGTAGCAGTGTAGCCAATGAAGGCGGGAATAGCCGTTTCGACGGCGGCCACAGAAGGGGGCAACAAGGACACTTCGTCGATGTAGACTCCTGGTGTTTTAAGGTTATTTAAATTTAGCATACGAATTAGTTCTTAATTATAGAATGACATATTCTTCACTATAAAAAATGGGTGCACCAGCGCCATCTACGAGTAGGTTGCCGCTGTTATCTCTGCGTGGCCCCGTATTGGCTAGGCTAGGGCTGGGTAGCTGCCCGCTAGCGTTAGTAGGGCCAGGTGGATCATATTGGTAATCGACTGTGGTACTGGGGTTGTCGCTTAGCGCAATAGCCGCTTGGGATTGCCATAGGGCAATGTTGCCAGTACCATATTTTGCTTCCATACTGGCAGGTACGGGGACACTTGAAAAGCTATTGGCGATAGAAAAATTATTGAGGCTGACCGCTTCACTTTGCGCGATGATGAAGTAGCGCCAAAATGCAGCTCTTGCTAAGAATCGGATATGATAGGTGCGTTGGTTGGCCAAGAAGCTCCCATCGCCTTGTGGCGTTAAAAAGCCAAAGTTAGTAGTAGGGCTTTCGCCCAATAGCTCTAGTAAACCCATACCGCCTGTAGGACTGAAAGCACTGTCTTTGTAGAGCTCCACGGTAGTTCCATTATCTTCTCGGAGCTGATAGCGTCCATTGGGAAGTCCCTCAAGATTGCACTCAATGGTGTTGCCTTCCCCTTGCGGCGAGTCTGGCCTTGGCCACAATATGGTTGCTTGGTTTTCAAAACGCTCCCGTATGCTCACCTGCGCCCCTGGTGTGGAAAGTTGGTACTTAAACGTTGCGGCTACTATACGCACTTGGTCGTTGACTGATACGTGATTATCTCCATTTTCGTGGCCACTGAGTAGAAGCTGAGGCGGGGCTCCAGCTATACTTTTATCAAAACGATTACTCAGGTAGTAGATTTGATCGCCTTTCGGAGGGCCTTGCAATTGGGAAAAGGTAAAGAAGTTAGGATTGTTAATACCCACATAAAAGCGTAAACGCAAGGGCTGCGATGGCTGTACGTAAGGGCGAAAAGTAGTTGCATCCATCGCTTCAGTGATGCGCATGGCAATGGAAAAGCCTGTTGGTTCTGGTAAAAAACGCAACTTAAGATTCGTCAGGAGTTGCTGACAATCTGCCGTTGGGACGAAAACCAAATCCGGCGACTGGCCAGCGCTGTAATATTGATGGTCAACGACCACCCTAATTAACGGTATGTAACGGATATTGAACATTATTCTTGGATGATGGATTTATCAGTCACGACTATTTCGCTTACCATGCCGGCTTCTTGAACAGGAGCGCCTTGAATCGCTACCACTCGAACTTTATACAGAATATTGGGCACCAGTTTACTGCCAAGCACTCCCCAGAGATTATACGTTTGCTCAAAGCTGAGGTCTACGATTTCAAAATTTAGCTTCTCAATACCAGCTGTCCGAAGGGCAGCATGCTGCTCGGCCGAAAAGGTAGTGCGGAGCTGAAAGAACTGAATCACCAGTGATAAGGCGCGTAGTGCTTCCTGATAGTCGGCAATATTTGAGGAGAAGAGCACATGGAGATTGAGAAAAATAGGAGGATTTTGCTTTACTACTTCTCTTCCTACTCGGCGATAGCTCGTTTCATTTTTCAGCGTCTTTTCTTCTTCGATACTGATTAAAGAGACCACTAACTTATCATCTACATCTTGCTCATCCGTCCCGTTTTGTCCATCCTGCAGGGCAATATTCCCCAGGAAAGGGCGATACGTGGGACGGTCTAACCTTAATAGATAGCCATCTAATTGTTGGACAATAAAATTTAAGGCTTCGAATAGCATTTTTTAATTTGATTCAAAGTTAGTTAATGAAAACCAGGTCTTGCCCGCGCCGATTAAGGCGTGCAAGTGTCTATGTTTGTGTAAAACCTAGGCTATGAAATCACTAATTAATAGCTAGGAGTTACTCCTTAATGCTACGGTCATCCTTTATGTTACTATTTCAATTAAAAAAAGATAAAAAAAGTAGTAACCTTTGTGTAAATGGATAAAAATCAGTCACTTGTATGAAAAGTATTGGAGAAGAGAATGCTGGGGTTCCTGTAAGAAACCAGAAGAAATATTTATTGAATGCCTTGTTTAGTAAGGAAAAATAGTAAGCTGTTTCTTAGAAAACTAGAGAAGATGTGTGGGTTTCTTGGTGTTTGCATGGTTTCGTTTTAGTTATAAGGGCTCTAACGTGAATAAAAGTAGTGATTTTTTCTTAAAAATTAAAATTAGGCATTAAAATATACTGAGGCTACCAAAAATCGAGCTAGGCGGGGTCCACTACATTATACACCAGCGTTGCCGCTGCCGCTCCCACTGGGCAAACCACCCAAAAGAAGCCCAGCTCCCCCCAGGCGTACATCCCCAAGCTCGTCTGGCTCAGCGCCACCGCAGGGTTAAACATCGCCCCAGAGTACGGCCCCAACAGATATGCCAAGCCAGCCACTGCACTCCCTATCGCTAAGCCATAGTACTCATTGCCTTTGCTATGCTTCGATGTCGCTACCGCCATAATCACAAATGCCAGCGCAAACGTACCCAGCACCTCAGCTGTAAGCGCCGCCGACCAATTTTCTAATAGTGGAAAAGGTGCAAATGAAGTACTCAGGAGTTGCTGTGCACATAGGGCGGCGCCGCCTGCCGCCAAGCATTGCGCAAGCACGTAATAGACTCCTAAGCGCAGCGAAATACGCCCCCGCAAATAAAAAGAAAGGGTAATAGCTGGATTATAATGTGCCGCAGAAATAGGCCCGCCGGCATAAATCATCGCCGTGAGTACCCCCACAATAGCAATAATATTCATCGTTCCAGCATTGGTATTTAGGGCCACCGCCAAACACAAAAAGAAGGTACCAATAAACTCCACTAGGAGTTTGGGGAGGTGTTGCATATGCGAAGGGTTTTGCTTAAAAAATAGTATAATTGTCCACGAACGCAAAATGAGCAGTATGCAAAGCATCCATTTTGAAGAATTGAAGATCGGTATGCCAGGACTATCGCGTAGTATCGGGCAATATTTAGCGGAAGCGGGCGCCTACTGCTTAGCAGCTCGTGGCCACCACAGTGGAGTAGTGCTCAAGGTGGAGCGAGTAGAAAAAGAGTTGCTACAACTCGAATGGGATGAAATCATCGACCAACAAGTCGTGCGCAGTTGGAATGATCAGCAAGAGGCCACCGAATACGGTGCTACCGCCATAGCCGTTCTACTGCTAAAACAATACACCGACTATACCATCGTCGAACGATCCTTCAAAGGCACTGGCTTCGATTACTGGCTAGGTACTGGCAAATACAACGAAAATGTACTTCCCTTTGAGCAGCGCACGGCGCGCCTGGAAGTTTCAGGTATCTGGAAAACGTCGCTCACTAATACGCTCGCTGGTCGTGTACGCCGTAAAATTCGGCAAGTAGAGCAAGGAGGCTACAGCGATATTCCAGCCGTCATTATCGTAGTAGAATTCCACACTCCTAAATCAAAAATGAAAACTATTTAAAAGCTAGTATCTCTCTGAAAAGTTTAGTAATTTCCTTGGAACTAAAGTTAACTGCTCGGATGTTAATAGATACTATATCCAAGAACTAAAAACGGTACTCAAGATGAACATGGTCACGGTCCTACATAAGAAGGCAATGGAGTTTGCTGATGAGGCATTGTTGGCTCGTATGGAAGGCAATGAAAAAGCAGCCACCTTGCTTTTTGAGAAAGCCCTATCGCTCGAAAAAGAAGCAGTATTTACAGTACCCAATTCGAGCCAGGATAAGGATTCTTACTTCATTTTACTGCGTAGTGCGGCTTCTTTGGCTTTCAATTGTGGGCGCTATCGGGAAGCAAGGAAGTTGATTAACATGGGCTTGGAAAGCGGTGCTCCTACTTTTATTTATAAAGAACTGCGAGAGCTGGAAGCTAGGCTAAGTGAAGCCAACACGCAGCCCCTGCACAAGCTAGAGATGGTAGGTACCATTACGCATGCGAATGCTAATAAAAGCGAAATCCGCTTGCGTGATAGTAGATCAAAAGAATATTACCGGATCGTCGTACCTAATCATCTGATCGATGAAATTGTAAAATCTTACTGGGCAGCAGAAGTGAAAATAGCAGCCCAGCGTGATGCTAGCGGTACCATTATACTTGAGAAAATTTCAAAAGCGGCATGAGTCGCTTTTTTTGTTCAACCTAACCTAGCTCCCACATGATTGGTAGATTACTACATGTCGTACTTTTCCTTGTTTCCTTCTCATTCGGCTACAGCCAAAATTTTCCCACCTTCACCTTCGAAGGAGTCACCATCATTCCGCATGATTATGTGTGTCCCAGTTGTGAAGGCGAAAAGATGGGTGGACTTTCAGGAATTGAATATCATCCGGCTACGCAAGCGTATTATCTGGTAGCGGATAAGCCACCAGCTCGCTATTTTAAAATACAGCTAGACACCTTACCCAATCCAGGGATTACCTATACGGGTATAGCACTGTTACAGCCAAGCAGGGCAGAGCCAGAATCGATCCGCATCCGACCAGGAACCTCCGAATTATACATCGCTAATGAGCACCATACAGCTACCTCTATTATTTCGCCTTCCGGCAAAATGGCTATGCGGCAGAAACATCGGCTAATGCAAAAAAATGCAGGCTTGGAGAGTTTAACTTTTTCTTCGGATGGTAGGCGCATGTGGGTAGCCTTCGAACGAGCTCTAAAAACAGAAAAATGTAGTGGAGATACCCAAGTGCAGGGACTCGTGCGTATTTTGGAGTATGATCTAAAAATAGCAGAGGTAGTGCAGAAAGAATATGCTTACCCGCTGCACCGATGGACTAATATTGGGGAAAATGAAAATGGCGTAACGGAAATCCTACATTGGAAAAACCAGCAGCTGCTCATCTTAGAACGTACCTATTCGTCCGAGCAGAATAAAAATTATATCCGTTTGTTTGGGGTAGATTTGGCGAAAGTCACCAATGTTATGAAAATGAGCCTTTGCGCCTTACCAGAAGAAGCAAAAGTGCTAGTCCCACAACTGCTATTTGACTTTGAAGTGCCCATTAAAGCAGGGCAATTAGCTAGGGTAGATAATGCAGAG
>JBCCRH010000341.1:0-7077 GCA_039208045.1 Bacteroidota bacterium | reverse complement strand
CAAACCGACAGATTTCAAGAACAACGAGATTTTGATGAGTGCCTTCAGCCCAGGAGGGCATTCCAATTATGCAGATGACGATTATCGCAATGCTTCTTTTGCTGCTTCTGTGATTGATGCTAGTGGAATTGGAGCCTTTTCGGCCACTGCGCTGAATAAGAAGTTGGCTGGAAAGAGCGTAGGAGTAGGCCCTTACATTGGGGAATTAGGAGAAGGATTTAGAGGAAACTCAACGGTAGAGGATTTGGAAACGCTCTTTCAGCTCCTTTATCTCTATTTTACAGCTCCGCGTAAGGATCTGGATGCCTTGAAATCGATTCAAACTCGTCAGAAGAACATCATGCAGAATATCCTGACGAATCCATACTACTACTTTGGAGAGGAGAAAAATAAGCTCAAATACCAAAATCATCCGCGCCGGTCAATGCTTACGGTGGAGGAATTAGATGCCCTTGATATAGAAGAAATTTACCGCATCTATCAGGATCGTTTTGCAGATGCAAGTGACTTTACCTTTGTATTTGTAGGTAACTTTGAGATAGCTAAGATCAAGCCTTTGCTACAGCGCTACTTAGCTACGCTCCCCAGTACAAACCGCGAAGAAAGTTGGAAAGATGTGGGGGTACACCTCGCTAAAGGAACTATTGAAAAAACCTGGAATCGTGGAGAGGCGCAAAAAGCATTAGTAGAGGTGATCTATCATGGAGCATTTGACTATGCTAGCCGTCAGAAACGCTATGATTTTTATTCTTTGATGAGCTTAGTACGCATCAAGCTGCGCGAAGCGATGCGCGAGGATAAAGGAGGAGTGTACGGTGTACGAGTGAGTGGATTCTTAAGCGCCAAGCCCACGCAGTCCTATCGCATTACTATTTCTTTTAATTGTGAACCAGCTCGGGTAGAAGAATTGCTGCAAACCGCTAAAGCAGAACTTGAACAGCTAAAAGAGGAAGGGCCAGAAGCAAAAGATTTAGCGAAAGTACAAGAAACACAACGGCAGGGAAGAATCAAAAGTCTACAGGAAAATGGCTTCTGGCTCGGACAGCTCCGTTCCCGCATTGAGAATAGATTGCCTTTGGAGCATATTTTAATGGAGCCCTATGAGAAATTAGTGAATGGCTTGCAAGGGGATGCGTTGCAGCGGGTAGCAAAAGATTACTTCGGAGGAGCCAATCAGATGCAGTTTATTCTTTATCCAGAGCAGTAAAAGTAAAACTCTGGTACATGGTGTGTTGTACACACTAAACTTTTAAAGTTTAGTGTGTACAACACACCATGTACCGACCACCATGCTACCTCCCAGCTTATCCTCTTATATACATCACTTCCTTCACCGCTTTTACTATCTTGCCTGCATTAGGCAGATAAGCGTCTACTAGAGTAGGTGCATAAGGCAGCGATGTATCAGCTGCATTGATGCGTATTACAGGCGCATCCAAATAATCAAATGCTTCCTTCTGAATGCCATAAGTGACTTCTGCTGAGATACCGGCAAACGGCCACGATTCGTCTACTACAATCAAACGATTCGTTTTCTTAACAGAATTAACTACCGTCTCATAATCTAGTGGTCGGATCGTACGCAGATCGATTACCTCAGCAGAGATACCCTCTTTCTCCAATAGTTCAGCGGCTTCTAGAGCCGGCAGCATCATTTTATTGAAAGAAACGAGGGTGACGTCTGTTCCTTCGCGGCGCACTGCAGCTTTGCCAATGGGCACTAGATAATCTCCATCTGGCACTTCTCCTTTGTGGCCGTACAGCATTTCTGATTCCATGACGCAAACTGGATCATTATCGCGAATCGCTGCTTTCAACAAGCCTTTAGAATCGGCTGGATCAATACAGGAAATAACCTTAAGGCCTGGCACATTCGCTAGCCAGCTTTCAAAGGTTTGAGAATGCTGCTGTGCTAATTGTCCCGCCGAGCCAGAAGGTCCACGAAAAACAATCGGACAGTTAAATTCGCTAGCTGACTGCGATACGGTCTTGGCCGCATTATTCACAATCTGGTCAAATGCCAAAACGGCGAAATTCCAAGTCATGAATTCTACAATTGGGCGCAAACCATTCATGGCTGCACCAACGCCTATACCAGCAAAACCAAGTTCAGCAATAGGAGTATCGATCACCCGTTTGGCACCAAATTCATCTAGCATGCCTTTGCTCACCTTATAGGCACCGTTGTATTCTGCCACTTCTTCTCCCATGAGGAAAACTGTTTCGTCGCGGCGCATTTCTTCAACCATCGCTTCTCGTAGTGCATCTCGAAGTGCTAAAACTCTAGCCATTTTATGTTAATCTTAGAAGTTTAGTGAAATATATCGTATGTTTTTTGTTTCAATAGGGCAAAAATAGTAAAACCCAAGATATTAACAACAGGGCTAGTATCGAGTTCGCCCAATAGTAGTACTGGATTTAATGATAGAAAGATTGTAGTTTTGCGCCGACAAAGATTTTATCGGAAGCAAGTACTAAAGTCCAGGAATCTGGCGTTAACGCAAAAAGAAAAGTTAATAAAATTTTAATATTCAAAACAGTCATCGAAAATGAAAAGCAAAAGGTTCAAAAAATATCTCTATGTAGCCCTCCTATTAGTGAGTGCAAGTGCATTCTCTTCTTGTAATCGCGGCTATGGTTGCCCCAATAATTTCTCTGTGAACGATACCGTAGTTGAGCTTGTTAAGACAGCAGTTACTGTTGTTATTAATAAGTAAAACGCCGTATGTTAGATTGGATTAAGCTAAATTCATTAGATCAGTTAGACCACATTGTCGCAGAGTCATCTAGTACTCCAACTGTTATTTTTAAGCATAGTACACGTTGTTCTATCAGTTCTATTGCTAAGATGAGATTAGAAGATCGCTGGGATTTTACGGCAGATGAATTAAAAGCCTATTACCTGGATCTAATCAGCTATAGAGCAATATCCAATGCCGTTGCTGATCGATTTGCAGTACACCATGAGTCACCTCAATTGCTATTGATTCGTAATGGAGAATGTACCTATGAGGCTTCTCACCTAGACATATCAGTAGAGGAGCTGAAAGAATGCTTCGAAGACATAGCATAGTATCATGGCTTAATGAAGCCCATTAGTGTGAAACAGCGCTAATGGGCTTTTGTAGTATAAAAAACACAGAAGGACCTAATCATGGGACAAAATATCATTTTTGAAACGCAGGATGGCTCACACTCACTGATGTCAGAACAATACCAAGTGAGCTATCACTCTAAGTATGGTGCACTACAAGAAACAAAGCATGTTTTTATAGAAGCAGGCTTAAATGAAAAATCACTGCACCAAAAGGAGATTGATATTCTTGAAATTGGTTTCGGAACAGGGCTGAATGCCTACGTTACCTTTTTGGAAACTTTAGAGCGAGGATTACAAATCAGTTATACGGCGGTTGAAGCCTATCCTATTGCAGAAGAACTGGTTCAACAGTTAAACTATCCTCAATTAATGGGGGACTCGGTGCAAGATGATGTATTTCAACGCTTTCATGCTATCCCTTGGGAGCAGCCACACACTTTTTCCCCTCAGTTTCAACTAGTGAAAGAGCAAAAACATTTCGAAAGCCTCGCTTATAAAGCTGCGTTCGATCTAATCTATTATGATGCTTTTGCGCCTACGGCGCAGCCCGAATTGTGGGAAGAACCTATTTTAGCTAAAATGTACCAAGCACTGCGTCCAGGTGGGATTTGGGTCTCCTACTGTGCTAAAGGTGCCGTCAAGCGCGCATTAAGAGCTATTGGTTTTGAGGTGCAAACACTGCCCGGGCCTCCAGGTAAACGCGAAATGATACGCGCCATTAAGTCCTAAGCTAGTTCCTCCTTGCCCTCTTCTTTTTGCACCTTTATGAGATTCACTTTGCCTTCATCGCCGTAAAGCTCTCTGGATTTTTTGTTGTAGGCCAAAGCTGCCGCTTCAGCAGTAGCAAACATACCGATGTGCACTGATTTTCGATCGACCGAAATAACGGCTCGATACCGGTTATTTTCTTTGTACACTCCCGTATAGCCAATCTTACTGCTTGTTTTTCTTTTTCTACTAGCCACCGATCGTGAGCGGTAGATAAGATTTTCAAGGCGGCAGTCTAGCTTATTGCCATTTTTAGCTCCAACTAAGTTGCGCTTTCCACTCTTGGTCTCTGAAAGATATTTTTCTGCTACCAATTTGTGCAGGTAAATGGTTTCTGTTTTGTAGCCTCCATCTGCCTTCTTCCAAGTTTTTTGGAAAACGGCACATCCGCTAGAGTGCTTGCGGAGATTATTGATGAAATCTACTTTCTTGAGATAAGGATCATTAGTTAGATAATCATAGACCTTATCATCTAGTAATACTGAATCATCAGCATTCTTAAGTTTTACTTTGTATAACACTCGCTCTCTTAATTTAAAAAACTACATAAAAAGTATGTAAGGGCACTGAGCTCTTCATATACGTAAAAGAAATGTTATTGCTCAGCATCTCTCAAAGATAAATAATTTTTCTGAACTGTAAATAGTAACGGAATATAATGCTAACTGCGCATACGACTGCCCAAGATAGTTTGTAAACTAATAAGCAGATTATAGAGTTATCCTTGTAAATAGAATGTACTCTTCCAACTATGGCGAATATATCTGACGAAATATACATGCAAAGAGCGTTTGATCTGGCGCTGAAAGGAGCAGGAAAAGTAAGTCCTAACCCTATGGTGGGCGCAGTGCTAGTGCATGAAGGTACCATCATTGGAGAGGGCTACCATCAGCAGTATGGCGGACCCCATGCGGAAGTAAATGCAGTGCGTAGTGTTAAGCAAGAGCAGCAGCAGTTCATTGCTGACAGCACGATGTATGTCTCATTAGAGCCTTGTTGTATCTATGGTAAAACCCCCCCTTGTACCAATTTGATTTTGAAAAATGGAATTAAGCGGGTCGTCATTGCTTCTCAAGATAAAACACCTGGGGTATTTGGACAGAGCAGAAAAATTTTAAAAGAAGCAGGTGTTGAAGTACATTTTGGAGTACTACAGGCAACCGGTGATCAAATCAGTAAAATCCGGAATATATTTGTAGAAGAAAACCGTCCTTATGTAATTTTGAAGTATGCGCGTAATCAGCATGGCTTCATTGGAGAAGTGGATCAGCAAGTATGGATTAGCAATAATTATTCTAAGCGCCTTGTCCACCGATGGCGAGGAGAAGTGGATGCGATCTTAGTAGGCACTAATACGGTGCTTATCGATAATCCAAGATTGACTAATCGACATTATTTTGGAAAGCAACCGCTACGCATTATCCTTGATCGCCAGCTCCGTATTCCTACCTCTGCTTATGTGTTTGATGAGAGCACCCCTACCCTTATTCTCACAGCGATGGCTATTACTCCACCACCAAAAGACAATGTAGAGTACGTAACTATTGATTTTACTGCCCTGGCAAAGCAATTATTTGAACTGGCTTATCAACGCAATCTGTCGACCTTAATGATAGAGGGCGGTGCACAAATTTTACAATACTTTGCGGCCAATAATGCTTGGAATGAAGCACGAGTCTTTACAGGAAGCCAGTCTATAAAAAATGGCATACCTGCTCCTAATCTGCAACGCAGACCAACCCACACTTTTGATATTGCTGGGGATCGGTTGGAAATCTATTTTAATGCCTAATACTTCGATCAACAATCGTTAAACTTCCATTAAAATATACTACAGATAGCATATAGCACTATATAATTTTGTTCCTTAGACGAGATTTGAAATTACATCGGAAAAACTAGAAGGGAATGAAAAATTATCGCGTCACATTTCTTTTTGTGGTCGCCATTATTGCCACGTCTTTTACATTTATTCAATCCAATAACACCATCTTTCAAACGATCCAGCAGCCGACAAGAACAAATGTCGAGTGGCTATCCTTTGAAGAGGCTGTTGAACGGTCGGAGAAAGATGGAAAAAAGATTATGATTGAAATCTACACCGAATGGTGTACTTGGTGCAAGCGAATGGATACCATCACGCTTGAGCAACCGGCAATAGCAACTTACATCAATGATAATTTCTATGCCGTAAAATTCGACGCAGAAACACAGCGCGAAATTACCTTTAAGGAAAGGCAATTTGAATTTATCAAGCGCGGTAAGAAAGGTTACCATTCCATTGTAGCAGAGCTGTTGAAAGGTCATCGCCTCATCTATCCTTCCTTTGTCTTTTTAGATGGTGAGCAACGAGTAATTCAAGTAATTAGTAAGTATCGCAGCCCTCAAGAGTTTGAGCGCATCATTTCTTACTTTGGCCAAGACCATCATAAGCGCACGCCATGGTCGGTATACCGCAAATCGTATAAGTCTACTTTGATTTCTAATGATAAATAGTAGTAGTCTACTACCTTCTCGTTTTTCCACCTAGCCCCAGCACCCCTAGTAACCCTCTTGTCAGCTCTCTCGCTATTGTACGTCCCATTTGCCTGGTGGTAGGATTATCCATAATCTGCTCAAGAGCACTTTTTTGCTTGCGTCGGCTTCTTCTACTAGACGTGCTGCGTGATGCCTTTTCGCGTTGTTTGCGCATTTCTTCTTGTCGATCTGCTTCTTTGGCTTTTTCAATTTTTCTACCCAAAATCTCATAGGCACTCTCGCGATCCTCCACTTTATTGTATTTATCAATTAGTTTTGAATCCCTCAATATCTCTCTAATTTCTCCACTAGTCAACACATCCATACGCGACTGAGGTGCACGAAGCATAGTATGTACTAGAGGGGTTGGAATCCCCTTTTCATTCAGCACTGTCACGATAGCTTCTCCAATCCCTAATTCTGTTAGCAACTGGTCAACCTTGTAGAAGTCGGTTTCTGGATAGTTTTGCGCAGCTAGACGGATCGCTTTGCGATCTTTGGCCGTAAAAGCACGAAGCGCATGTTGTATCTTTAGCCCCAGCTGTCCGAGTACTTCATCCGGTATATCTGCTGGGTTTTGAGTTACAAAAAACACGCCTACTCCCTTTGATCGAATCAGCTTGATGATCGCTTCAATTTGGTCGAGCAATGCATCGGAAGCTTGGTCAAAGACTAAATGAGCCTCGTCAATAAAT
>JBCCRH010000340.1:0-7109 GCA_039208045.1 Bacteroidota bacterium | reverse complement strand
TCCGGATTTGAGCAAAAAATTTGGGCAGATGGTCAACTTGCTTTTCCCCGGTACTTCCCAGGATATTCTGTATGATGGCATTTTGGATGCTACTAAATCAGGTGACAACCCTATGAATATTTGCATACAGCAACCCCAGGCGGAGCTGAAGTTTGCCAATATCGATGCCGCCAATGATTTTGAGACCGTTAGTAAAGACCTCAGCAAGTACGATTGTACCATTACCAAAGAAAGTTCATTGACCGTGTCCGATTGAGGCTATTCCTAAATACCTATGTTATGAATCAGTATTCTACACTACGCCTTGCGTTCGGCTTTGCCTTCTTACTTTTTTTGGTACAATGTCAAACTACTACCGCAGTGGAGTCTCGCCCTGTTCAGTTTGATCCCACGCAAGTCCCCTACCCTAGGCTTTCGGATTATGCTTTTTTTGAAGGCAATATGGCAACTTTAGATGGTAATACTGGTGTACTCCCGTATGAGTTGATTACGCCACTCTTCACCGATTATGCCCATAAAAAGCGATTTGTTTGGATGCCCGGTGGTGCTCAAGCCCAGGTGGATGAAGCTGGTGAAATTCAATTTCCAGATCAAACGGTGCTCATCAAGAACTTCTACTACCCAGCAGATTTCCGCAAGGCTTCTGATAACTGGGATATTATCGAGACGCGCCTTCTAATCAAGCTGGATGGCAAATGGGAGGCCCATTCTTATGTCTGGAATGAAGAACAAACCGACGCCAAACTAACGCTAATCGGTGCTTTCAAAACCGTTAGCTGGACGGACCTAGCGGGTGCCCAGCAAACCATCGAATATGTAGTACCTAACAAAAACCAGTGCAAAAGCTGCCACAACCGCCATAACGAGCTGCTCCCCATTGGCCCCAAAGTGCGCAACCTTAACCAGTCCTTCCAGTACGAGGATGGTACAGTAGCGAATCAGATACAGGCTTGGCAAGCGGCTGGCTTTTTACCGGCAGGTGCTATTGCTAGCGAGCACCCTCCCCTAGCGGATTGGAATGACCCAGCGGCACATACTGTATCCGAACGGGCCCTCGCTTACCTCGACGTCAACTGTGGGCATTGCCATCAGGCGGCTGGCCCTGCGCACACCACGGGTTTGTACCTTACGGCTTATCAAGAAAATCCTACTCAGCTGGGTATCCACAAACCTCCCGTTGCGGCAGGCAAGGGCTCGGGCGGTCGTAAATATGGCATTGAGCCGGGGCAGCCGGACGCTTCTATCCTAGTCTACCGCATGGAGTCGGACGATCCGGGTGTTATGATGCCGGAGGTGGGGCGGGTGCTTCCTCATCAGGAGGGCATTGCGCTTATTCGGGAGTGGATTGCATCTATGGACTAGGGTGGGCTATTGCTGGGGCTGGGTTTTCGTGCGCGGTGGGGCTGGGCTTTTTTGGAACACCCAGGGCACCGGAGGGGCACCGAAGAGCTGGGGCCTGGTTTTTTTGAAACACTTTAGGCACATTAGAGGCACCTCAGGGTTGGGGCTCAGCTTTCTTGAAACACCTAGGGCACCGAAGAGCTGGGGCCTGGCTTTTTTGAAACACTTTAGGCACGTTAGAGGCACCTCAGGGTTGGGGCTTGGCTTTTTCTTTACTACTCCTACATTCGTTAACCTATCCAAACGCCCAAACTACCCTAAACTCATAATTCGCCACCCAAAAACCTATGTACTCCGACCTTAGACCCTCCGTCCTCCATTCCCCAAAAATCCTCCCAACCTCCGTCCTCCGCCCTGAATCCTCCATCCTCCCAACCTCCGTCTTTGCTCGTCCTCCTGACCTCCGTCCTCCCTCAATCCTCCGTCCCCCATCTCTCCGACCTCCGTCCCCCAACCACCCCCAAACCCCTCAACCCCCAAACTCCTCAACCATCACTTCATCAACATCACACTCCCATCAAATACCTCGACGATGCCATCCAGGAATTCGATCTCTGCCATATAGACGTATACGCCAGTATTTAGTGCTTGGTTTAGGAACATGCCATTCCAGCCAACATTGGGGTCGTTGGGGCTAATGTCCTCTTGTTCGAATACCATATTGCCGGTGCGGGTGAAGACGCGGAAGCTCTTGATGGTGCGGATGCCAGGGCCAGCAAAAATGTAGAACTCGTCATTGGCGCCATCGTTATTGGGGCTGAAGGCATTGGGGATGAAGATGCGGCGTTCTTTGGATACGGTGATGAAGATATTGTCGGTAGCGGTGCAGAAGGTGACCGTGTCTTGTACAGTGACAGAGTAGGCGGTGGACTCGAAAGGAAGTACTAGTAGATTAGAGGGATCGGTAGCGTTGGTGTCGATGCTGAGGCCGCTCCAGGTGAAGGTAGCGGTAGCAGGATTTTCGGTTTCTGCTTGTAGGGCGTAGGTATCGCCGAGGGCGATGGTGGGGTCTTCGCCAAGGGTGACGGAAATAGGAGGTGGTGGCAGGATGCTCACGTCATACTGTTCGATACAGCCGGAAGAGTCTTGGACGAATACCGTGTAGGAGCCATCGAATAGATTGGCAAAGAAGGGGTCGGGAGTGTAAAACTCGCCATCTAGGGAAAAGGTGTAGCCAGGGCGTCCACCTGAAACGGATTCGACTAGGATTTGTCCGCCATTTGGTGGGTCTAGACAAGTGAGATTGACCGGGGTGACTTGGGCCATAACGGAGTCGGGTTGAGGGAGTAAGATAGCAGTTTCTGCTTCGCAGCCTAGTTCGTTGGCTACGGTGACGGTGTAATTGCCGGTAGGCAGTCCAGTGGTGGTAGCTTGGGTATCGCCAGAACTCCACAGGTAGGTGAAGCTAGTGCCGGGGCCACTTACGATAGCTTGTAGGAGGCCATCGCTTTCACCAAAGCAGCTAATCTCTTCGGCGATGGTGGCTTGTACACCTACTGGGGCGGTGGGTTGAGTAATTTCCACGAAAGTGGTATCCAGACAGCCGTCGCTATTGGTGACTGTGACAAAATAGGTGCCTGCTGATAGGCTATCTATTGTTGCCGTTGTATTCATATTATCCCAGCTGTAGGCAATGTCCATATCGTTGCTGGTTACCTCTGCAATACCATCGCTTCCTTCAAAGCAGGAAACAGCCATGACTTCTGTTGCGGTGGCTATGAATTCGTCCGGTTCTGCTATGGTAATATCGAGGGTGGCTTCGCAGGCATTAGCATCGGTGACGCTAACGGTATATATGCCCGCACAAAGTGCCATTTGGACGCTATCCATTGGGATGGAACCAGGCCAAGTGTAAACATATCCTCCTACCCCGCCGGTGGCTTCCACCTCTGCTTGTCCATCGCAGAATGCAAAACAGGAGGCATTTGTGATGGATACTTCCAGCAATTCTAAGAGGTCTGGTTCAACTACTACTGCTGTAAAACTTGTATCAAAGAAAAGATCGGATATGGTGACGCTGTAGTCCCCGGCTGGTAGATCAGGTAAGTTGACTACTTCGCCAGCAGCGCTTATTACACCATTGCCATTTAGGGTGTTATCTGTATTTTGCCAAACGTAGTTGTAGGGAGGATCACCATCTATCGCAGAAAAGGTTACGACACCATTGGCGTCCCCGTTACATAATAAGGTATCATTTTCGAAGCTTGGGATAATTGGGGTGACGAATTCTACTGTAAAACACTCTATAGCTTCACAACCGAAATCATCCGTGACCGTTATACAGCACTCTGAACCACCTACTAAGGCATTGGCTACAGAGGCTGTCTCACCATTGCACCAAGCAAACGAATAGACGCCTGTACCGCCGATGGCGCTCACTTCTGCTTGCCCATTAGCTCCCCCTTCGAGGATAGCGGGGCGGGTTTGGTTGATAGTGATTTCGATGGGTGGCAGTACTGTTAAGTCTAAATTGACGATGCTATCGCAGCCTGCAAAAAGCTGAAGGGTATCAGAGTACATACCGGTTTCGCTATATTCTGAAGAAAAACCTACCGGAAAAGTTTCCCCTGCACAAATGGTGTCTACCAACATTTCGCGAGGAGTAATATCACCGGCATCCGAAACAGCAAGGGTGAAAATACCGCGTCCATTGCTGCCAGAGCCGTCCACCATAATCCAGTAGGGGCGGTCATCGAATAAGCAAGTTACTTGTAGAGTTTCATCCAAATCGTCTACTGTGAAATTACTTGCAGTGTGTATAAAGATCCCATCGCAAGCATCCCCAAAAGCACGGTATAGCGCTAGCTGAATACCTATGGAGTCGGTCATTCGGTCCGAAATACCCTCGATAAGTACATGCCCAGAGGGCGGTGGCGTAAACTGAAACCAGACGGAAGTTTGTGTCACAAAAGAAGGATTGAAAGGATCCCCCACTCCATTGGCACAAAAGTTAGAGCGGAAACCATTCAAGCTTACGGAGCCATTGGCAGGGATAGCTCCCAAGTCTTCCGCTTGGCAAGGGAAATTACCTGCTTCTTCGGTGCCTACATCTAAGATTTCTAAACTAAATACCCCAGTAATGCTCGCCGGAAAATCCGCATAGCCTCCATCGACCAAGAGGAAGTACTGCGTACTGGCCATCGGGCAATTAAAATCCAGTTGCGAATTGTAAGTATTGATATTCGAAACGCGGCGCACCAAGCTCAAATCACCATCACAATTCCCATTATCGGAAGTGTACAACGCAATTTGTAAATCGATACTATCACCCACCATCTCTGGGTCACTTAAGAGTCGTATCACTAGTTCAGGTCCCACCGTTGGACTAGTAAAGAAAGTAAACCAAACACCATTATCGTTTTGCCAGTCGCCATTATCGGCGGGGTTTATTTCATTAGTATTTGTGCCGCATAGATTATCGTAAATGCCAGCATTCACATCACCTATGACCTCACCCGAAGAGATCGTACCTAAATCTATGGCATTGCAAATCTGGTCATTACTAAGGTCTGCGCTAGTGGATAGGGTGAAGTTTACTTCTCCCGAAGAGGCAGCAGTAGCAGGGATAGCTAAGGTTTCGTTGGTGCTAGCGCCAGGGGCTGGGATATTGAAGTCTTGGCAAATCGTTTCTATGCAATTTTCAAGTATCCCGCAGCCAACATTTATTTCATAGAAGGGGGCATCATTTTCAAACGCCTCGAAGCAGACTTGTACGGTAGCGGGTACATCAGCGACACAGTTGTAACTGGCCGCATACTGCTCATTAGGTAGGTTGGTAAAACATCCATCTCCATCCGTGTAGGTAATATACCCCTCTCCTTCTACTTCCACCCGCCAAAGTGGTTCGATGCCTGGACTCAGGAATGGTTCATTAGTACAAGTGCTGGTTGCTGTACCGCCAGTCACTGTTATGGTTACATCAATTTGCCCAAACAAGAAGGTGGGCATTATCAAGATTGATAAAAAGCTGAGGATAATTGCCTTCATAAGTGGTCTAATCAAAATTTATACAAAAAGTAGGGAGTTCTTTTGTAGAGAAGGACTAACGAATGGGTGGAAAAGTAGAATAATTGCTCAACAAAAATAGTCCATACTTTTTAATTTCTAAAAATTTGTGCTGCTATTTAGTGTTATTCTGCCGTTAAGATCACTTTTCGTCCATACAATTTAGTTTGCCACTTACATTTCTGCTATTTTCAGCCCAAATTTAGCGTATGCAGGTATCCGCTCCAGGCAAATGGATCATAGGGGTCTTGTTCGTAGTAGCCATCTACTTTCCTATCTTTTTGCACCTCGACGGTCCCCCCGTGAAGGTATGGGACGAGTCTCTATTTGCGATGCGCGCCTACCATATGGCCGAATTTGGCACCTACCTGCCCAACTTTGAAACTTTCCCAGGTATTAGTTTTTACCGCAACCTCAAGCCCCCTTTTGGTACCTTTTTGCAGGCCCTATCCTTCAAGACTCTGGGAGTTAGCGAACTGAGCCTGCGGCTGCCGATTGCACTTTTTGTATTGGCTACCATTGGCTTATTTCTGTTTTACAGTTCGAAATATTGGAGTACGTGGCAGGTGGGAGTTGCTCCGGCCCTTATTTTGCTCACCAGCGCTGGCTACTTGCGGCCCCATGTGGCACGTACGGGCGATCATGACACTATTCTGGCGTTCTGGCTTTTGCTTAGTCTGGGCATTGCGTATCAGATGGGTCAAGCCCAAAAATCGGGGCGCTTGGTATGGGCCTTGGCTGTAGTGCTGTTTATGGCGTTTCTGACCAAGAGCGTGGTTGCCTTTTTCTTTGTGCCAGCCTATCTCGTGTATTTCGCTTACGCTAAATGCCTGCTCCCATTGCTCCGCCGAGCCTCTACCTATCTGGCAGGTGTTAGTTTGCTTGGCGCAATAGGGTTGTACTATTGGTTGATGGAATATACGATGCCAGGATTTATGGAATTTGTGCAAGAGACTGTGCTGGGGCGTTACGTAGTAGAGCGGAATCAGCTGGGACGACCATTTAGTTTTTATTGGATGGAGTTGGTGAGTAGTAAGTTTGTGCCTTGGGTAGGCTTGCTCTTGGTCAATAGTTGGATGCTCTTGCGCTCCAATAATCTAGTCTTCAAGCATTGGAGCGTGCTTCTGTGGAGTGCTGTGGTGAGTTGCCTGCTCATCATATCTTTTTCTCAAACCAAGCTCGACTGGTACGATGCTGCTGTTTATCCTCCTCTGGCCTTACTGACTGGATGGACGCTCTGGGAAGTAGCCCGGTATTTTTGGCGAAAGCCTACTCCTACGCAGCAACTGACCTACTGGCTTGGCCTAATGCTCCTCTGCGCACTTCCTTATACCTTTACGCTACAGCGTATCCACCACCTAGCATGGGACGACCCACTGGATCAGCATGCTTATTTGATGCGTCAGCAGCAAGGGCAAGATTATATCGTATACTGCCAGGGTTTCAATGGCCAAGTGGGGTTTTACGCTCGCTGGCTAAATGAACAAAAAGGCAGCAACATTCAAGTTGCCACCTTTTGGGATGAAGTTCCCTTTCGGGAAAATAATCGGGTGCTAGTTTGCCATACGGAAAAGCGCGCGCAAGTGCAGGCGAAGTTTGAGACGGAGCAGCTGGCGGCGTTTCGAGCGTGTACGTTGTTGTTGTTGAAACAGGCAAAATAGCACCTCGGAACCCTTAAGACCTCCGACTCCTTAAGGACTCGG
>JBCCRH010000339.1:0-7117 GCA_039208045.1 Bacteroidota bacterium | reverse complement strand
TTACGGAGCTATCCTAGGTATTTTCTTGGTAGCTTTCTTTTTGAAGAACATCGGCCCCAGAGCGGTATTTATTGCAGCCTTAATTGCCGAAGCACTCGTGCTGACCATCTTTGCCCTCAATGCTTTTGGGGTGATCAATATTGCTTACTTATGGCTGAATCTTATTGGGTGTGTATTGGTGATGATTTTTGCGCTATTGTTTAGTGGTCTAGATCACGACTAAGAGTGCATGCGGTACCTACTACTTCTGTTCATCTGGCTGCGCAACCGGCCTAAAAATACGCTTAAAATTAAGCCCTGACTTATCTTTTTGACCTTCAGGAGGCCCCAGCACCATACGATCAGGAGATATTTCTAAGATGGGCATTGGCGTGGTCGGTACCGTACCATATACAGTGATGAGCATGGTACTGCTGCGCATATCTAGCTCCCAAGTGCCCCCTTGTAACGTGCCCAAATCGCCAATTTCTAGTACGCCACCTCGCTGGAAGTCCCATTTTGAATTTTGTAGCCGAGTCATAATAGTTCTCACTCGATCAATATCAGCATTGGACGCCCCCACTTGCTCCACATCGGCAACAATTGCCTTCACATCATACTCCCAGGTAGTTGAAGTAATTGTTTCCATATAGTCCTCATAGCTCTTGCCATCATTGGTACAAGCATTTAATAAGAAGAGGACCACTAGAATAAAGCTAAACCTACGCATACGTCAATTTTTGATGACAAATGTAGATATATTTTGCCAAATCCTAATTCACGGATACTACTGTTCTTAAGTTTTTTCGGTACTCCCGCGGGCTTGCCCCGGTAATTTGCTTGAACTGCTTATTGAAGTGCGAAATATTATTAAACCCACTATCAAAGCTCACACTAGCAATACTCAAGTGTTCGTCCGATAGCAATCGACAGGCATGGGCAATTCTAAATTCATTAACAAATTGGGTGAATGTCTTATGGGTCAGCTTCTTAAAGTAGCGACAAAAAGCAGGAACCGTCATATTCAATAGCTCCGCTACCTCTTCTAAGCGTATTTGATCTTGAAAGTTTTGCTCCACAAACGTAAAAATCGCCTCCATCCGATCATGATCTTGCCCATTAACAGATACCGCCATCCCTGTGGCATTCAATTCATTGACATCTACGGAAGTAGCCATCAGCTGTAGTACTTCTAGCAGCCGAATGAGTTTCCCAAAGTTATCTAGCTCCGGCAACTGCGTAAGCATTTTCCCTACTTTGTGCTTCGTTTCGCCATCAAAAGTAAGGCCTTGCTTGGAACGTTCAAAAAGCTGCTTAACCAACTTTAGTTCTGGTCGAGCCAAAAACTGTTCTCCTAAGAAATCAGGCTTCATCTGCACCACCATCTCCACATGCTCTTCGAATAGCTCCTGCGTAAACCCAAAATGGGGTAAGTCAGGCCCTAAAAAAATCAAGTCGCCATCGTCAAAATAAGAAATATGATCTCCTATATGGCGCTTGCCACGACCATTAGATATAAAAACAATCTCGTACTCTGGGTGGAAATGCCAATTGGGCTTACCACAGTGGTCGGCTTCTGTAAATCGCCGAACTGTAAAAGAGCTTTCAAAGCTAGGTTCTATTCTTTCGAGTACTGGTTTCATCTATTTAAAATTTCAGGATTATTTACACCAAATTAACATGAAACGCCGCCATAAAGTTGCATCATGTTAATTTAGCACTAAATTAAGACAATCTTCTAGTAGTTTTTTAAACGAAACGCCCCTATTTTTGTAATAGATTTAGTTTCATACATTACCATTTAACTTTGAATCATTGAGGGTAATTCGTGTGCACGCACATGGATTACCTTTTTTAATAGAAAATTATGGTTGCATTAACATCAGAAAAAATTACTACTCAAAGCTCTTGGCGATGGCCGATCGCTAGTGTAGCATGGTTGTTTTTCACGATGAGTATCCTTTTGGGAAGTTGGCTAGCCCGACTACCAGAGATACAGGCAAAGCTACAGTTGTCAGAAGGAACGCTTGGGCTGGCGTTGCTAGGCATGCCTCTTGGGGCACTGCTAGGCACTCAGCTAGCAAGTCGCATCAATGCAGTAGTTACGACTTCAAAGGCGAACTTCTACAGTGGCTTATTACTTTGTTTTACAGTTATTCTGCCCCCGCTAGCGTGGAATTTTTGGGTATTTGCCGTTGCGCTGGCCATTTTTGGTTTTGCCGATGGCTGGATGAATGTTTCTATGAATGCTGCTGCCTCGACTATTGAGGAAAGGAGTGGGAAAGTGATTATGTCGTCCTGCCATGGTATGTTTAGCCTTGGGGCGATGATTGGTGCTGCCAGCGCAGGTTTTATTGCTAATTGGGGGATTCCATTGTACTGGCATATCCCAGCTATTGCTATGCTAATGGGCGGCTCGCTGTTCATTTTTAAGCAATCATTGTTCGGATTGCCAGATACTCCAATTACCCCTTCAAAATGGAGTCTACCAGGTAGATCATTGGTCATATTAGCCCTAATCGGTTGTTTTGTCATGATCGGTGAGGGAGCTATTGCAGACTGGGGCGCTATTTACTTGCGTAAGCACTTAGATAGCTCGCTCTTGATTGCAAGCTGGGGCTTTGCTGCCTTCTCCTTGATGATGGCCATCGGCCGCTTCAGTGGAGATCGTATTCGCTTAATGGTATCAGGTACGAGCCTGCTAAAGTGGGGAAGCATCCTCGGTGCATTAGGTCTGAGCATGGTCGTTTTTGCGCCAAGTCCAGGTATGGCCCTCGTCGGTTTTATGCTTACTGGACTGGGCTTCTCTGTGGTGGTTCCCATCGTATTCAGCATGGCAGCCAAAGTAGATCCCAACAATGGTATTGCAACGATTGCTTCAGTCGGCATTGTAGGTTTTCTATTTGCTCCTACCCTCATTGGAGTGATTGGAGAGTTGTTTAGCCTGCAAATAGCCTTTGGTCTGTTAGCAGTGCTAGCGCTAAGCGCAGCAGTGCTGAGTGGAAGGAGCTAGTAAAAGAGCGTCCTCGGAGTGCTTAAGGACTCCGTGGACGCCCCTTTATTTAGCTTTCACCCAATCCGCCACCACCCGCCCAATCTCTGCATTAAAATTTTCCGCCATCTCCCTAGAACGAATCTCGCCCTTCAAGTACCTACGCACATACTCCTCCATCGAATCCACCTTAAAATAATGATGTGTCGTCTGAGGGAAAATCACCACCTCCGCTTGCCCATTCCCATGCTCGTTCACCGCATACGCAATATCATTCGTCCAAGAAGTATCAATCGTATGCACATCGCAGTCCCCAGCTAGCGCCAGCACCGGACAATCCACCTTCGAGTAGGCCGTCAAGACATCTACTTCATTAAGCGTCTGAAAAAAGCGATAGTGATGCAAGCCGCGCCATTGATCCCCCTTCAGGAAACTCCCCAGAAAGTCCTTATAAGCCTTCGTGCTTTCTAGCTCTTCCTTCGTCTTTTGAAGAATAAAAAAATCATAAAATAAAGGCACATACTCCCGAAAACGCTCCTCCGTAGAAGCCACATCCTTCCCAATGCGTATCTTCTGATCCTTCATTAAGCGTAAGCTATACTCAAACCATGACTTGGACAGCCCACCCCACGCTACAATCCCCGCCACCCGATGCTTATTGGCCAACAATGGTGCTGTGATTGAACTCAGCGATTCGCCAAACAGGAAAATATTGCTACTGTCAAATCCATCCATCGCTTTCAGCTGCTTCAAAGCCGCCTCGAAAGCCCCCACTTCATACGGATAATCCATCTCCCGACATCCCACCTCCCCATAACTATCGCCCATCCCCGGCTTCTCCACCCTAAACACCGCCACCCCATGTTTTACCAGCTCCTCAATCAACAATTTCACCGTCGCCTCTGGATGATACGGGTAATCAATGGAAGCACATCCCACTCCCTGCATGAATAGCAAAACCGGCGGGCGCTCCACTCCCTTTGGCAACTCCAATATCGTGCGCAGCAGCCCCCCTCCATACGCCACCGCCCCGTAAATCAGCTCCCCATATTCCGACTGCTCCAATGGCTTGCCAACTACTTCCCTTACCAACACTTGCCGTTGCCCATCCCTGCGAATGACTACCTCCAGTGCATCCCCAGCCTTCCAATTCCCCACTGCTTGCACCAACTCCTCCACCTCATTGAATGCCACGCCATTTGCGGTAAGCAAAATATCCCCAGCTATAAGTTGCAGTGCCGAAGCAGTAGTGTTATCAAATACACGTAGTACCTCCAGTCCTTTCCCCTTAGTATTATCTTGCATTTGTATCCCCAGAGTGCCCTTACGAGCCAGTTCTTGCGCTTGCACAACATAGCAGCAAGTAAGTAGTATCAACCCAATCATTCCAAGTTGCAGCGTACTTTTCATCCTACAGTTTTATTATTTTCGTAATCATCGGCTGGCCCTGCACTTCCAGTTTTAAAAAATACATACCTGGACTCAAATTAGAAATATCAATTCTAGAATCTACAAAAGGAGGCGTACGAACTAGCTCCCCCAGTTGATTATAAATATAAAATCTACGCTCCTCTACCTCAGCACCAACAAACAGATAATCAGTGGCAGGATTAGGAAAAATACGTATCTGCTCAAAATCCCTTTGCACCGTCACCACCTTAGAAAAGGCATAACTTCCATCTAGATCAAGCTGCTTAAGCCGATAATACAATGCCCCACCAGTAAACATAGGATCAAAATACCGGTAAGTATTAGCCTGTCTAGCATCACCATGCCCTTCCACAAAATGAATAGTCTCCCACGATTTCCCATCCACAGAGCGTTGAACATCAAATCCCATATTATTCACCTCAGAAGCCGTCTGCCAATCCAGCCAAACCCCTTTCTCTACAGCCTCAGCAGAAAAAGTGGTAAGCTCTACCGGAAGCGGTGCTGCACTAGTCACTACAATATGATCTACCGCCCACTCTTCACTCGAAGCTTCCGAGTGCGCACAAATCCTGATAACCAAACTAGTCCCCACCGCATCTACATCGCGGTCTTTTGCCTCAAAGGTACCCGTCAGTATATCTGACTCCGCTCCATTAACCGCCCCATCGTTATCTTCATCATACGCCAGTCGCTCTGTAGTTCCCCCATCCGGAGAATAATACGCCCAAGTATGCACCGGCTGAAACGCTCCGCCATCCACAGCGTACGTCACGAATATGCCATCATTAGCCAACTCGAAGGGGTTATTCTGACCATTGGCAGCAGCCAACATAGAGATATTAATCCGCCCACTCGTATTGCTCGAAATGTCAATGGCATCCAGGGTAATACAAAGGGTAGCAACCCCTCCAACATCAGGATCATCATGATCTTCTCCTGCCCAATAAAAACTGCCATTAAAGCCTGTATAGCCCATAAAGAAGTTAACAGCACAAGGATCGGGAGGGCCAGTACAATCCGTGTCCATCCGGGCAAAGTAATCATCAAAATTATCAATAACATCCACATCAGCCGTATATCCACTTCCTGTTTCAAAGGATTCGGTATAAGGTAGTTGTGCCCGCATTATAGCTATAGAAACTATGGCAAAGAGGAGTGTAAAAACGAGTCGATTTTTCATTAGATCAGGTGTTTGTTCACCCAAATCTAGATGGCCAACGGTAGTCCACATTGTAAAATCTTGCTATTCACAAGCTTCCCCGATATTGAAAAGGCGTCTGCTGATGATAGCGCTTAAACTGATTCGAAAAAGCAGCCGTATCGGTATATCCTAATTGATAAGCAATCGAATAGATTGGAAGATCACCTTGCGCTAGCAGCTCCTTTGCCCTATCCATCCTCAATTGAATCTGCAAATCCTTCGGAGAACACCGAAAACAAAGCTGAAATAAACGGTGGAAGTGATACTTAGACAAGCCCGCCACGCGCGCCAACTCCCCCAAAGGAAGCTTCGTATGATAATATTGGTGGATGTAATCCTTAGTATACAACAGCCTGGCCAGCAGTTGCCGCTGCACTTCCAAATGCTTCACAGCAACCGATAAGGGGCCTTCTATCTCATGAATATAACCGGCAAATGCAACAATACCATCCAACACACGCCGCATTGCCAATTCATTTTGCTCATTCGATTGCCCCATACTCGAAAAAGGGTCAAAAAACCGAAATATAGAAGGCCCTAAGCTAGAAGGCCCACAGTAGAACGGCGTATTAAACAGCAAATCGCAATGCTCAAATCCACTATGCGCTTGCAGCAACAAATCCGTATCAAAATCCACACAGATGCCATTCACCACCTTCACTTTTTTCTCGCTATACACCTCAAAATTCCCCTCATCACGCACCAGCATCCATTGCCCCTTCCGCACAGACAAGCGATGCTCCTGCACCACATAATTTTCCTGCCCTTCCTGCACATATTTCAAGCCAATCCCTCTCGACTTCCCCCTAAATTCCGAGTACGTCAAAGCCTGCGAAAAATTAATTCCACCTACAGCACTGTGATATCGATTGTAAATGTTGAACATATGCTTTGTATCAGTTGGGCATATCCCGGAGCACTATCCGCTGTACGCTGAGCGAAGCCAAAGTGTACAGCAGATAGCGCTCCGGGTCGCTATGCTACAGGGTTCGCTATTCGCTCAGCCTCCAAATCATCCATTGCCGTTCACTTCGGCTCCGCTCAGTGAACGGCAATGGATGATTTGGAGTCGGCTCCTTACCGTCGCCCCCTTCCGCAGCGCTTATGCGCCCCAGCTCCTAAACAAAAGCCCCTTTTCCCCAGTTTATGCCTAAAACAACGGCATGACCCTCGAAATACTCACTCGCTACCTCCACTTTATTTCCATCTTCACCATCGCGGCCACCGTAGTAGCTGAATACTTATTAACCAAACCTAATATGACTCGCTCAGAAATCGCCCGCCTAGCTCGTATCGACGGTATCTATGGATTGAGCGCTATCCTCGCCGTAGCCGCAGGCTTCACCTTGTGGTTTGCCGTAGGCAAGCCCGCTGAATTCTACACCAATAATTGGATTTTACATACCAAAGTAGGACTTGCCATCCTGCTTGGCATCTTCTCCATTCCACCAACTGTATTTTTTATGAAGCAACGTAAAGGCCCAGAAGACGAACAGGTAGAAACGCCAAAGATG
>JBCCRH010000338.1:0-7152 GCA_039208045.1 Bacteroidota bacterium | reverse complement strand
GGATATTGCGCTGCTCTTTAAGCAAGCGACCTTAGAGCGAGATATGCGGGTGGTCTTGTTTGATAGCACACTAGGTATAGAACGTTGGTCTACTATACTAGACTTAGATGGAGAAGGTATACTTTGGCCATTGCCGGAGGCAATTGGTATTGCCACTACGTCTACTGGAGACAATGAGGACACGGATATTACGTTGGTGGAGCTGTCGGAGAGTGGAGAGTACCTATCGGCTAGTGTATTACCACTTCCTGCTTTTGAAACGCCCAAGGCCTTATTTTTGAGCAATGGCCAGCTGGGTTTTGCTGGCGATATTGTTTGCTGCGACTCGCCCGAATCGTTTGAGCCTAGCGGTGTGTTCTGGGGAATCACTAATTTTTTTGTGGTGAATACAGAGGCGCCCGCTAAATCACCTATCACAGTAGAGGTAGGCCCCAATCCATTTAGAAATCGCTTGTTGATCGATTGGGAGGCACATCAGGTACAGATGCAGGAAATACGCATTTTCAACGCACTAGGGCAGCTCATTTGGCGACAGCCCACCCCACAAGCACCGCTACAAATTGGCACGATGGATTGGCCAGCAGGTAGCTATTACCTTTTTGCGCAAGCAGCAGAAGGGCAGAGCGTGGAAAAGCTCCTCTTGTTTAATGAATAGGGATTTTGATAAAAGATAATTACATTTGAAGTTAGTACGTTAGTAATCGTATACACACAAAAAACATTTTATATGTCTAGACTAGACTATTTGACGATCGGTATTGTAATTGTTTGTGTAGCGGCTTTGGGCTTTTTGATTTGGAGAACTATCGGTTTAATGGATAAGCCAACTTCCCCAACCCCCACTACGGCCGTGACCACCCCTGCTGCGGACGAAGGCGACAATTATGAGCCAGAAAGCTACGAATTTGATGACGAAGGAGAAATCATCACCGATGATGCAGACCTGGATGATGAAGAGGTAGTTACGTACAACGAAGATGAAATTTCAGATGAGCCATTAGATGATAGCGGTGTTGATTTGGAGCAAAATATTCCTGCTGACGAATTAGATATGGATGATGCCGAAGAGCCAGAAGAGGAGCGTGTGGTGGCAACCGACGTAAGTGTTGTGAGCGGTGATTACCTAGTCATTGCTGGTTCGTTTCGCTATATGGAAAGTGCTAAGGCGCAGGTGCGCCGCCTAAAAAAGAAGGGGTACGAAAATGCCCGCGTGGAGCCTTTTAATGGTGGTGCCTATGCGGTGGCGCTCGTTGATCGCTTTGATGACTTGGGAGATGCTAGAAGCCTGAAGAAGGAGTTGGCAGATGAGGGGATAGAGGCGATTGTACAGAAGAAAAAAGGGAATTAATTTATGCCTCGCGGATTGCAAATCCGCTGGGCGCGGGCTAAGCTTTTAAAACTAGGCCCGTGCTTAGTGGATTTGCAATCCGCGAGACTAGCTTAGTTTACCCCGGCTTCGTCGTCCCAAACGTATCCACCCACGCCAGCATGCCCCCCGTCAGGTTGCGCACATTCTTGAAGCCCGCGCCCTGTAAAATAGTCTGCGCCATGCCGCTGCGCCCACCAGAACGGCAGTAGACCACGACTTCCGCCTCTTTTTGATCGCTTAGCTGATCGACCTTGTTTGGTAAGTCGCCAACGGGGTACAAGCTGCCGCCGACATTAAATTCTTCATGCTCGTGTGGCTCTCGCACATCGATAAGCACAAAATCTTCTTTGTTTTCCAGTTTTGTTTTTAACTCTTGAACACTAATATCCATGATATGATTTTTTGTTAGTTCTATTCTCTATTCCAAGATAATAACTCGTTGGCTATACATTTGGTTGGACGACCAATCTACGATTTTTAGCACGTACATCCCTGCGGGCATCTTTGATACATCAATCTGGCGCTCCAGCTGCCCCGATAGCAGGCGCTGGCCCAGCCCGTCATACATTTCATACTCAAAATCCCCAAACAGCGCCCCATCCTCTAGCTCAATAAACAACTGATCGCGCACTGGATTCGGGTACACCTTAATGGGTGAATCTGCTTGATCAAGCTCGCTCACATTGGTAAATCCCTGTCGCTCATTGCCCACTACAGGGCGAATCATTAGCGCCCCACGCGTTAAAAATTCAGGGTAAGGCCCCCAGCCTGAGCCTAAATTGCGGAAGATAAAATCAGCACCTTGAGGGCGATTTTTATCTAAGCCCACCGCTACACAATTCGTCCCCGAACAAGCCGTGACCTGCTCCCAGCCCACATAAAAGTCGCCTGCTGGCAACTCAATGGGGGCAACATTGCCATTCTCATCCACCAGTGGATAAGTGGTAAAGCCCTGCAGCGTATCGTAGAAGGAGCTGGTATAGCTGGGCGTGAGGAAGAGTTGCTCGTACTCCGGTGTATCATCCAGTTCACCAATCCAGACTTTTAAGTGAATCTGCTGGTCTTCAATATTGGTCGTGGTGATGGGGAAGTGGAATTGGAGCGCTTGGAGGGAGTCAGGAACGCTAGTAGTATATTTTACGGCTAGCTCCCAGTTTTCCTGCAAGCTGATACCGGACTCGGCGATGCCTAGGTCGTAGGCGAAGTAGTTGTCGAAAACAGTAGTATATTCAGTAAAATCATTGGTCAGAACATTTATATAACCGCTAATTTGATCGGTATCAATATTATAGCTTGTTCGGAAGCTAGGTCTAGCCAAATCATCAAAGACGTTGCTCGAAATAATATCAAAAAAGCTTTCCCGATTATCTGAGAAACTATTATCATTCTCAAAATCGATAAAATACTTTACAGGAACTAGGTTATCGATATTTACGAGCGTTCCATTGAGAAGGTTCTGTTCCGCCTCAAAAAGAGGGGTAGGGGAAGTGATTTCTTCTATATCTAGTATCGTAGCGCCTTGCTGATTAAGATTTAAAGGGCTGGAAAATTGATTGAACAATTGAATTTCGAGTGTAGTATTGAGGAGCGAAGTATCGAAATGATTCCAAGGCATGCTTGAATAAGGGGCAATGATTGGTAAAGGGGGCGTACTAAACGATATATCTGGGAAAAAAGGCCTCCGTATTACTTCAATATGCACATAGTCTATATTCCAGGTATCCTGAATACCTTTATTGTCGCTATATGCCTGAAAGCGAAACTGGAAGCCTTCGTGCTTAAATTCGTCAGAAATAATTTGTTCAACTCTTTTAAAGGTGTCAATGAAGCTATTGGGCTGCGTAAAGGGGGAGCCTTCAAAGACCTGCATCGTCTCCCAAGTACCTGAGCTGCGCTTAAACTGAAGAGAAAGCGAATCTGCTGGCTCTGGGCGATCACCATTCCCTTTGCGTTGATACCAAAAGTAAAGGTATAAATCCCCAGGTTGGTTGCTCAGATTGATATAAGTGGATGTCAGGCGATCTGAGGTTTCTTGGTCATCGGGATAGGCATTGCCTCGGTAGTCGATGCCATCAAAAGTGGCTACGCCAATAGAAGGAGCGGCTATACCGAACTGATCATTAATGAAAACTTCGCGATCCAACCAAAATCCATCGATCGGGTAGGGGCCACCCAAAGAAAAATCATCGAGGATGGGAAGCTCATCCAGCGTATCCTGCCGCACCCGAAACGAAAAATGAAAGGTATCACAAATCACAAAGGTATCGCAAAGCACCACGCATACTGAATCGATGCCCGAATAGCGAGCGGCATCATAGATGACTTCATTATCGGGACGATTATAGGTAGAAAAATAGGCGAGTTGTTCGCGGCCTGGATAATTATCGGGGCATTCGGTAAAGCGATTGCAGGCAATAGGGCCTTCAAACTGATCCAAATTGGCACTCACGCTGATGCGATCTCCGGCTTCCACATTTACAATAGGCGGAAAAAAGTTGGTTCCCTGTCGTTTTACAATTACTTCAAAAGTCTGGCTATTGGGGCATTCGCCGCCAGGCAAACAATATTCTACTGTGACGAACTCCTGGCCGCTATTCACGCCTAAGTTAGAAGCATAGACGAGCGTATCCCCTGTAACGGTACCTGTTCCGAATTGCAAATCTGCACAATTCAAACACTCATAAGTGCCCTCGTTACCTAAGCCAAAGGTATCAATCTCAATATCCAATAAAGCCAATTGGCCTGCTTCCAGATAGGTGACCCCTAGGCGCTCCAAATTGCAGTCGCCATTCTTCTCCTGTCCGATAGGAACGATCCGATTGTACTGTAGATTCTTTGGATATTGGCGGTCTAATTCAGCAAAGTGCTGTTGAATGACTGGATTGCTCTGAATCGGTACTTCCATTTGTGCTTGCACAAACAAAGTAGATAGTAAGACTAAAAATAAGGTGTAGTAAAATTTCATGGTCGCTGGTATTATATCCCCTTTTTTCCTTCAAACGAGGAACACCCATATTTGTTGCTATGGTTGGTTTTCTTGACTTTATTGATCTGAAGAATTGTCGTCCAAATCACTTGGGCTGACTTGCGTTTTGCAGCCGCTCGGTCTGGCTTGCTGTAGGTGTAGGCGCACTTGTTGCCCAGTTGGCACCATCTGCCCACCTTGGTAGGCTGGCTCCTGTTTCCACACATACGCATTCGATTGATCGCTTACCTTCCCTAGAATTTCACCGATCACTAGGTTGTTGCTCGTGATGAGAAAAGAAGCAGCTTCATACTTTTGGCACACTAGATTCGGCATGGGCACCTGATTGGTAAAACGGCGGGTGACCACAAATTCTAGCACGCTTCCTTTAGGCACTTTGATGCCATCACGCAAGTCCTGATCGGTAATTTTTTGGTCGCCCAAAAAGAAGTGGAGTATCTGGTTTTCAGAGAGTTTTCGATTAAACTCTCGCTCTTTGATGCGCGGTTTCATATCCAGCGCCTCCAGCTTTTTAGCGTATTGAAAATAGTCGTAGCCACTTTCTACCAGATTGGGCAAGCGTACTTCTGGTGGCGTTCCCTTAGTAACCGTTAGGTAGATGCGGCGATTTTCCTTTACACGAGAACCTGCCGGAGGGTCTTGTTCCAGCACGATATTTGGACGTCGGTCCACTAGATAGATAGAGTCATTGATGACAATCGAAAAACTGCGCTGCGCTGCTTTACGAACTGCTGTCTCCAACGGGAGCCCCTCATAATTTTCCACTTCTATGGATTCTCCATGATGGGTGTAGACACCCAGCCACTGCTTTGTGAGGAAGTAAACGGCACCCAGAAAAACGAGCATCACTAGAAAATTGCGCAAGAATAATCCAGAGCTTAAGAACTTACCAATATTTCTGAAGATCGTACCGAAGCCACCTTGTAGGCTTTCGCCTAAATATTTGAAGATGCTTACACGAGGGGTGGAAGTACTAGCCGCTGTTTCGACAGTGGGCAAAGTAGGTGTTGGTGCTGGCGCTGCTATTGGTACTGCCTCCACTTCTGGTGTTGGTTTTTCGAGTAGCTCATCGGTCGTTGGTGGTACGTAGGGAGGGATTACATCGGGCACTGCTGGCGTGGCCTCTACGGGCGGTGCTGCTGCGACTTGGGCTGCTTTTGCTGCTGCAAATTGTTGGCGGCGGAAGCCAAAGCCTAGGATTTGCTCAATAAATTCATTCGGCTTGTATTTGTTGATGGCTGCCTGATGAAAAATACAAGTGGCAGGCGTCATGCCAGGTAACGAATTGACCTCAATAATGATGGTCTCCGCCTGATTATTCGGATGTATCCGCACAAAAGAGTCGATGCGGGCATAGCCTTCCACGCCCAATATACGTGCTGCTTTTTCTAATACTCCCCGCACCTTCCCAGCAATAAGGCGAGCTCCCGCTGCATCTTTGGAGAAGCGTGCAGGGGTGATATTTTGCCCTTCTCCCGCTAAGAATTTTTCCTCTAAGCTAAGCACTTCACCTGCTGTCAGCGTTTCGGAAGGTTCAAAAACTTCATAGCGCACCACGCCATTCGGATCAAAATGTGTGAGTAATCCACCGGTAACCTCCAAAAAATGTTCTGCACCGTCTTTCCCAATTAGATTCTCGAAAAGGATTTCTGTCTTCTGTGGAAATTCTTCTTTGGGACTCAGACCCAATGTATGGCGTAGTTCCTCTTCATCGGTCGCCGCATCCCGAAAAATCAAGCTTGCATAAGCTTCCAATTCCGCTCCATTCCGCAGCACTTTCACTGCCGAGCTACACCCATCATCTACCGGTTTTGCAACAAAGGGATAGCGATAGTTGGCCTCTACTTGTTCAAAAAAAGCATCTGCATCAGCTAAATAGGTTCGCTTCTTAAGTAGCAATTGATCGGCTACACTAAAGCCATGCTGGCGTAGTAATTGCAGTGTTTTATATTTATCAATAGTCGTACTAGACGACTGAATACTCGATCCATTATACGGAATACCGCGCGCTTCCAACTCCATCTGAAGCTGCCCATCCTCACCTGGCCTGCCATGTAGGGCGATAAATACGCCATCTACCATTTCCTGTAGGGTATCCCATTCGAGTGGAGTGGGTTGGAAAATAACGTTGGCAGCGCCGTACTTCGTTGTGATCGCTTGGCAAGCTTCTTTGATAGCCGCGACTACCGCATGTTCAGCAGCATTTTCTAAAATCTTATCTCGGATATCATCTGCATTATCCTTCAACAATAGGTTGATTGGCAGCTGGTATAAGCTGTAGCTAGCAGCATCACCCGATAAAAAGATGGGGATAGGGGTGTAATGCTCAGAGCTAGACAGCTTTTCATACACATTGCGGCCGCTTTCTACCGAGATATGGCGCTCGTACGAATAGCCTCCTAAGATGACTCCAATCGCCTTTTTGCCTGTAGCAACCTGAGCAGAAGCAATCGCTTTATCTAAGCGGTTCAGGAGCGCTTGCACCTGTTCTTCGTCTGCCGTATTCGCCAGGCGCTCCTGCAAAGAGATACGGATAATATAGGTCAAGAATTGAGAAGGATTCAACCCAATTTCTGCCGCTTGATGGAAGAAAAACGAAGAGGGCAGCATGCCCGATGTAGTATTCGGATCATTCAAAAAAATCTGCTCTTCTGCTGTCATAAACCCATCAATGCGGGCGTATACTTGGAAGTCAAGTTCCTCGAACAGGCGCTCACATTCGGAGCGTATCGCGTTGATCTGCGCATCGGGGAGCCCGATAGGGGTTACCTTACGGGAAAGGCCAGGCAAGTACTTG
>JBCCRH010000337.1:0-7155 GCA_039208045.1 Bacteroidota bacterium | reverse complement strand
GCTAGCCGAGCCAAAAAGGCAAAGTGACGCCCCTGGCGCTCCCGATCGCTATAGTGCGTATCCGTAATAACCCGCTCTAGCAGTGGAATATTGATAAAATCATCTGCACCTATCACATCCATGTACGGATCAAAGGGATCGCTTAAAGCTTCGCTCGACAATACCCCTAAATCGGAAGGTGCATAGTACGCCCCACCCAGAATAGCCATGCCCGCGCTGGTACCTCCAACCGTGGCTTGCTTATCATTAATTAAATAATTTATAGCTTCTTCGATGGCATTATCTTTCCAATATTGATAGTAGTCAAACTGATCGCCCCCTGCAAAAAACAAGACTTCCGCCTGGCGGATACGCTCAATAACAAAGGGATCGCTAGCAGCACCCAGCCCATCAAAGCGAATCGTCTCCACGGAGTGTACATCAATACCTAGTTCGGAGAAAAAGTAGTCGTTATATCCATCCGATCCACTAGCGCGGAGTATGACGACATCGCCTCCATTCGCACGCTCTAGCATCCAGCGCATCGCATTATCGTGATCGGTATTTCCGCCTGCTAAAACCACCCCGTACTCATGAGCAGTGCTCGCATCACTGGTATCACCAACTGCCCAGTAGGTATGTTCGTCTTGTGCATGCAGACTCAGTATTCCAAAAAGCAACAAAAGAGTAGATAGAATTCGCATAAGCTCCATTTTAAATTACGACGCAAAATAATAAAAAAAGCGCCCACATCAGACCAATGGAAAGCGTAGGCGCCATTAAATAAGGGGGGGACAAATAGTTAGGCCTTTGGCACACCACTACTGACCTACTCACGAGAGCAAGTAGTAGCTATATGGTATGGTTCTAAGTTGTGGAGTGTGAAAGCGGGGTTGCCAGTACGATAATACGAAAATTATTTCATAATTCGTTCCCTAACTTGCTTCAGGTAAGTGGGGCCAATTGGGATTTCTTGGTGATGAACGACCATTTTTCGGCCTCGAATACTCTGAATATGTGCAATGCTAACCATATAAGATCGATGAACACGCAAGAACAGCTGTGCAGGCAGCAGGCTCGTTATCTCCTTCATGGTCATTAAAGTATAGATGCCTTTTTTCTTTGATTGCAAATGAATTTTTAGGTAGTCATCTTGCGTTTCAATCAGATAAATATCATCGATAAGAATCTTCACCAAGCGATAGGAAGAATAGACAAATAAATGATGCTTGGTCTGCTTATTTTTCTTGAATAAATAGTATTCGTTTGCTTTTGCTACTGCTTTTTGAAAGCGGTCAAACTCGTAGGGCTTTACAATATAGTCGATCGCGCTGAGCTCAAAACTTTCTACCGCATAATCCCGAAAGGCCGTAGAAAAGATAACCAGCGGTTTTTGCTTGAGATTTTGAAAAAACTTCAGCCCGTTGACATCAGGCATATGAATGTCCAAGAATAGCAGATCAATTTGCTCTTGGTGCAGCACTTGCAGGGCAAGCTGGGGGTTGGTGAAAAAGCCTCGTGGATGCAGACTAGGAAGCTGTGCAGCGTAATTTTCCAATATTTTTAGCGCAAGCGGTTCATCATCTAACATCAAACAATTCATACGTCATTTCTTTATCAGACTTAGCAATAGCTACCTTTTGGAGGTCGATCTGTAGCTGTACCGTAAAAAAGATACCGTCATTTTTGATAGTTAAATGATGGGCATTCGGATAGGCAAGTTGTAAGCGTCGCCGAGTATTTTCGATGCCAATTCCGTGTTGCTGCGCTATTTCTTTGTTGAATAGTTTATTCTTACAATAAAAGAATAGAGTATCTTCTTGTAGATCGAACTCAATCCATATAGGAGAATGGTGAATATTGCTGATGCCATATTTGAAGGCATTCTCAATAAACGACAACATGAGGAGCGGAGCAATCTGGTGTGAAGCAGGTGCTTCGATAGTCTTGAGGTGTAGAGGACTATTCTCGGTGAGCCGCAATCGGTTTAAGTCAATGTATGCTTCTAAATAGGAAAGCTCTTTGTCCAAATCGATGAGGTCGTGACTGGCATCAATTAGTAAGAAATTCATCAAGTTCGAGAGCTTGAGGATGGCTGTGCTCGCCAACTTATTATCCAAGAGCGTCAACGCATAAATACTATTTAAGGTGTTAAATAAAAAGTGGGGATGAATCTGTTTTTTGAGGTAGTCTAACTCTACTTTAGTTCGTTTGTACTCACTTTCTTGTAGCTGCTCTTCCGATTTTTTCCATTGCTGCAATAGCCATAAGCCACTGCTCACCACCCAGGTCAGCAGATTCAACAGGATCAAGATCAGCAAGCCCCCCCTTCTAACCTGAATAGGAAGTACTCCTTCTGGAAGAGGGAAATTATCTTGGAAAAAAATCGCCCTACCCTTGGTATGAATAAAGATAATAGCTGCCAACAATAGCACACTAATCAAAAGGTAAGCAAGCCCGCCATGTCGCAACCATATTTTTGGCAAAAGCAGATGGTAATTGGTATAAAAAACGACCATCAAAAGCAGCACTCCCGCCATAGGTATCAAAAAGAAGACACTATCGGACTTATCTCGAAATACCGGATGATAGTAATGCAGCAAAATCGGTAATACCAATAACGAGAGCCACACGCTTGCATGAATCAGTAGTTTGATGGTCTGTTTCTTTTCGCTAATCAAAGTGCTCATCAATTCTTGTGGTTGATTTCAGTTAAGATAAGCAAGCAATCTAATATCCATAGACTTGTTCCGCCGGTCGCGAATGAGCGAAAGCGTAGCAAATTTTATTCTGAACAAGGCAAAAAACGTAGGCGATGCCATAGCATCGGCGAGGCTTTTTAACGCAGTGCAGGATGAAACTTTGCCGCTTGCAGCCATTTAGTGGCCGGCGAAACAAGTCTAAGACAAAGGTCAAAAGAAAATAGCTAGTCATTCGGGCTATACTCCGAGACAATCCCATCATTTACCGATACCCTACCAACGTGCTCCTCCTTTTGTATAACCTTCACAAAAAAACTAGTACACTAATGAAAAAACTTACGCTCTTAGGCGCACTCTTTGTAGTGTTACAACTCCAGGGGCAAGACCTCACTGCCATTAAGCTCAATCGCCTCATTACAGGCGACCTGACGGACGTGCTGGCCAGTTTCGCCGATCAGTATGAGCTCACGTTTGACTACGACGCTGCTTTGGTACAAGATAAGCACGTAGTGGTGCGGCCCTTCAACAAACCGCTCCATAAAGTCTTGAATGAGCTTTTGCAAAAGCATGATTTGAAATACTATCAGCGGAAAGACGGCAGCATCCGAATCGTACACGAAGATACCTACATTCAGGAGGAAACGCTAAAGCCCAAGAAGGCCTACACCGGAGCGCATCAGCGAGAAAACGTAAAAATCAGTGGGCGTATTATGGATGAAACCAATGGGGAGTCTTTGCCCTTTGTCAACGCTTATGTGGAAGGAACCACCATTGGAACCACTTCTAATGTAGATGGGTATTTTACCCTTTTAAACGTCCCTACTGATACCAGCCAGCTCACCTTCAGTTACCTGGGCTATCAAACGCAGACCATCCAACTAACGCCAGAGTTGGAGTTGAGTGGCCTCAAAATTGGCTTGTATCCGGCTTCTGCCAGCTTAGACGAAATTGTGATTACTGGAGAGCGCAATGAGCTGCTCCAAGTAAGTGAAGGCATTTCAATGCTGAAAATTACGCCAGCAAAGCTGGCCGCGCTCCCCTCTTTGGGCGAGCGCGACATCTTCCGCTCCTTCCAGCTGATGCCTGGCATTAGCGCCGCCAATGAGCATACCTCCGGCCTATACGTGCGCGGCGGCACACCCGACCAAGCGCTCACGTTCTACGATGGTTTTACGGTATACAATGTCGATCACCTCTTTGGGTTTTATTCGGCTTTTAATGCCAACTCCATAAAAGATGTACAGCTCTACAAGGGAGCTTTTGATGCCAAATATGGGGGGCGACTTTCTTCAGTAGTGGAAATTACAGGCAAGGAAGGGAACAATAAGGTGTTTAATATGGGTGGAGATATTAGCTTGCTTAGCGCAAATATTTATATGGAAGTTCCTATTACCGAAAAATGGACGACCATTGCGGCGGCGCGGCGGAGTTGGGAAAGCCCGATTTATGAAGAAATATTTGATCGCTTCAGCGGTGCTGGCGAAAACGACAACCCGCTGGCCGATCGCTTTGGCTCCGATATTTCGTCCTACTTCTACGACCTCAATTTTAAGACGACCTACCGACCCAATGATCGCAATGTATTTGCATTAAGCTTCTACAACGGCCAAGACTATTTGGATAATTCTATCCGCCCAGAACTACCAAGTTTTATACAAGACTTAGATTTAGGTATTGAGATTACGGATTTGACCGATTGGGGCAATACAGGCGCGAGTTTGAAGTGGAGTCATCGCTGGAGTGATCAATTCTATTCGAATTCATTAGTGAGTTTTTCGAACTACTTTTCGAATAGAGATCGCTCCGTTGATGGCTCTTTTACCAATGGCAATGGTGAAACGCAAGAAATCAGACGCGGCACGCTCGAAAATAGCGACTTAGTCGACTATACCTTTAAAACTGATTTTGAGTGGCAACTCCATCAAAATAACCAGATAGAGTTTGGCGCCTTTTACACCTTCAATGATATTGCCTATACCTATGCGGAGAATGATACCAGCTCCATTATTGATCGGCAAACGGCTGGGGCGACGATTGGCGGGTATCTACAAGATCAATTCAGCCTGATGGACAATCGACTACAGGCGACTGGTGGCGTGCGGGCCAGCTATTTTGAGGAGACGCAGCAATGGTACTGGGAGCCGCGCTTCAATGTGGCCTTCAACTTTACGGAAGAGCTAAAGCTAAAAGCTTCCATTGGTCGCTACTATCAGTTTGCGAAGCGCGTCATCCGCGAAGATGTGTTGCAGGGCAGTCGAGACTTTTGGGCACTGGCTGATGACGATCGCTTGCCCGTCTCGCGGAACGATCAGTATGTATTGGGCGCCAGCTACGAAACGCACAATTGGATTTTTGATGTGGAAGCTTACTACAAACAACTAGATGGCTTATCAGAATACTCCTTGCGTTTTACGCCAAGTATTGGCCAAGTCAACTACGAAGAATCCTTCTTCGCTGGCTCGGGCATCGCACAGGGGATCGACTTTTTAATACAGAAAAAGTACGGCCGGTGGAATGGCTGGATTGGGTATACCATCGGAGAGGTACGCAACAACTTTGAGGTCTTTGGAGAGAACGATTTCTATGCTGCCAATGATGTCACCCATGAGTTTAAGCTAGTCAACCTCTACAAATGGCGACAGTGGGAATTTTCTGCTACTTGGATTTTTGCTTCTGGCAGACCCTACACGGCTCCTGAAGGAGGCTATCAACTAGAACTCCTGGACGGCACTACCGCAGACTATTTGAGCGTAAGCTCCAAAAATAGCCTGCGCCTGCCCGACTATCACCGCTTGGACGTAGCTGCCACCTACACCTTTAGCAGCAATAAAGGCTCGCTCGGCTTCAGCATTTTTAATGTATACAACCGAGAAAATGTGTGGTACCGCACCTTCGAAATCATCGAAAACGAAGTAATCGAAACCGATGTCAAGTATTTGGGGCTTACGCCAAATGTTACCCTTTCCTTGCGCCTTCGGTAATTTCTAAACCTTAAACATAGAAATATGAAACATCCATATATTTCCTTTTTAAAACTTATCGTTTTCAGTAGCCTTGCCCTCGTGGTTAGCTGCGAAAAAGAATCCTTGAGTGGCGATGCTGAGGCGAGTGCGCTACCAGTAGTAGAGGCTTACCTAGCTGTGGGGCAGCCTATTAGTGTGCAGATTAGTAAGCAAATACCGCTCAGCTCTGGTTCAGTGGATGCATCGGGGGAGTCCTTTTTAGTAAGTGGCTTGGCCCCGATGGTGAGCGTCGATAATACCCTCATCCCGTTGCAAGAGACGGCCCCTGGCATTTACGAAAGTGATACTACCAGCATCGTACAAGCGGATAAGCAATACCAGCTCAGCTTTGAATTTAATGGCCAAACGATTAGCGCCACCACTGATGTGCCTCAGCCCCCAACTAATTTTGAGGCGTCGCGGAGTACTATCATTTTTGAAACCAATACCTTTCCACCCTCCTTCCCCGATCCTATCACGCTGACCTGGGAAGCTGAAAATGCAGGAAGCTTCTACCAAATAGGTCTTCAACCTATCGAGGAGAACCCCGAATTGCTCGAATTCTTAGGTGGAGGTAGTGGACAGGAGCGCCCTCAAATATCGGTAGCGCCACAACAGACCAATACTTATGAGCTAACCGCCAGAGACTTTAGCTACGCAGGTAAGCATCAGGTGGTGCTCTACCACGTTACGCCTGAGTATGTCAGCCTGACACAAACTAGCGCTAGCGCTGATAATCAAAATATTACGACGCCTTTTTCAAACATCGTTGGGGGACTGGGCATTTTTACGGGCGTAGGAACGGATACGCTGACGGTGGTGGCGAGCAACTAAAAGCGAGGGTGGGTAAAACTTCTTTTTTGGCATCCTCCAACAAAAATGTATCTTGAGCTAGCGAAATCTGAAATGTTAGCCGAACTCTGATGCATGAGCGATTCTATTTATTTGATTTGCCAAATTGGCATTATCTTATTGACGTTTGGGCTAGTGAGCACCCTTCTTTTTGGGCTGCGCCATGCCTTTTTCCAGTTGCAAATTCCAGCCCCTAGGCGCGATCAGCTCATTCGCCTTACGGCAATGAGTGTATTGCTGTGGTTGGCTATCTTAGCCTTGCTCGCTTTTAATGGCTTTTTTACGGCTTCCGCCAATACCCTGAAGCGCATGCCTTTTGTGTTTGCACCGCCCCTGCTACTCATCTTTTTCTTACTCAATAATCGCTCTTTTTCACTCCTCTTGCGAGCAATACCCGAACGCTGGCTCATCTTGGTGCAATCGTTTCGAATACTCATGGAGCTACTGCTCTGGCTGGGCTTTTTGGGGGGCTTTATCCCCATTCAAATGACCTTTGAATGGCTGAATTATGATATTATCGTTGGTATCACCGCCATTATGGCTGGTTATGTCTTTTTCTTTCGCGGGCGCGTCCGAAGGCCGGAGGCGATTCTTTGGAATCTATTCGGTATCATACTGCT
>JBCCRH010000336.1:0-7174 GCA_039208045.1 Bacteroidota bacterium | reverse complement strand
CATGTCCCTAGAAATGGGATTCTGTATGGCTTATCTGACTAATAGAACCCTCATTTTGCCGAGTGCCTACCATATGTATTTATTGAAGGGAAAGTCTGACTTTTCTACCTTTTTTGATCTGTCAGAGCCAGGGATTAAACTACTTTCACTATCAGAATTTTGTGCCTTAAAAAATATTGAACCCATAGAAGAGGCAGTAAAAGCAATGAGTAGGGTAGTGGACTTTGACACGATTGGTACGGTAATCAATTTTGAGCAAGTTCCTGTTCCTGAAGCTTTCTCTAAGGAGCGTCCTGTATTGCATATTGAAGATATTTTTGAAGGAGAGGAAATAGTCTATCTAAACAAGAACCTACTTGGCAGCTTTGAACAAATCTTTTACACCTCCCGCCAAACTGCACTCAAGCAGCTGATTGCCAAATATGTAGTGTACAGAACTGATCTCTTTGATTTGGCCTGGCGATTTGTCAATTACATCGGTGATCAGACGTATTATGCTATGCATGTGCGTCGCAATGATTTTCAGTACAAAGATTTGTTTATCGCTTGTACCGAGATTTTGCGCCATCTATTAGGCGTGGTTCCGGAAGGTGCTCGCCTTTATATCGCTACTGACCACCCCGACAAAACCTTCTTTGATCCACTGAAAGAAGTATACGAAGTCATTTTCTATGATGATATCGCTACTCAGTTGGAGCTAGAGTCGTTTGATGTTAATTGGATTCCTATTATTGAGCAGTTTATTTGCACCAGGGGGATCAAATTTGCGGGGATGAAGCTGTCTACACTTTCTTCCTATATATTCCGCATGCGCGGCTACATGGACGATATCGAGGATAAGCAGTATTACATTAATGGAGAACCTTTTAACGAAGAAGAGCAATGCTCCTTTTTAGAAGAACGCAAATACACTTCAAGCTGGTGTAGAGAATACAAGAGCATTTGGAATTTTGAGCTGCCTAGCATTTTTGTTTCTATTGCTTCCTATGCTGACCAACAACTGTTGCCCACGCTACGGAATCTACTGAGTAAAGCTGCCCATCCTGAAAGAGTCTATCTAGGCGTACACTTACAAGATACCACTACTGCTCACGAGCATCTTCTTGCCCAGCATATTCCCAATCTTCGCATCGTATTCACCCCTAAAGAGGAGTCTAAAGGAGTGGTGTGGGCACGAAATGAAATTAAGCGAAAGCTATACCAAGAGGAAGATTACTTTTTACAAATAGATGCCCACTCTAGGTTTAAGCAGAACTGGGACAATCTGTTGATCAATCAGCATGAAAGTTTGGATGTAGCTAAGGCCATTCTTACCACTTACCCCAATGCCTATAAAATTTCGGATCAAGAAGAGGATTATCTTAAGCTGAACCGAAATAGTCCACTCAGGATCAGAAGATTTCTCACAGATGATCCCAGGGATAATCGCTTAAAAATAGAAAATGCTGCTCCTTTGAAGAAAGGTCAAGTGTTGGCAAATAAGTGGTGCGCAGCAGGCTTCCTATTCACCAAAGGAGAATGGGTAAAAGAGGTAGTGCTTCCCGATAATATTCGCTTTAATGGGGAAGAGGATTTGCTAACTTTCCTGAGCTTTCTAAAAGCGTACGATTTACGCATCACTTCAGAAGCAACGGTTTGGCACAATTATGACTTTAAAGACGATAAAACGGGACAACGATATAAAGAATACAACGAAAATGAAATTGAGGATAACTCTATTGAGATCGTCAATGATGCGTTGTACCAGCAGTTTTACATCCGCTCCTTGGAAGAGTTGGAGTATTATTTAGGGATTACCTTCAGAAACCCCAGCAGCAGGGTACCAGCCATTCCTGAAGAATTCAAACAGGCTAAGGCTTGGCGATTATTCGCAACTACTACTTCTTCAAGATTTGCGTGGGACGTTAAGCAACTAAAGTTTCTCACTGACAACGAGCAGCTACAAGGCAACCCTATTGCCTCCGGCTCTGCTTTCCAGGGAGATCATTCCATCTATGCAGTACAAAATGCCTTTACTGATAATAGTAACTCGCATTGGGGGGGACGATCGGATGAAGCGCACAATTTTTGGATTGGATTAGAGCTGGATAGCCCGAGTCCGGTAGAGCGTATTTTTCTCAAGCAGGGTCGTGGCCATTGGGTAGACAAAGTAGATATTCAAATTCAGCTGGATGGAGAAGACTGGAAAACCATTCGGGAGGTAAATAATTTGCGGCCGGGCATCAATGAGGTACCACTATTTAAAAAACCAGCTGCTGAGAACGTCCAAGTAGTTGCTGCAGCGCAGCAGCACCCAAAGAAGGAGACGCCTACCAGGCGCGTGCGCTTCCTTTCTGCCCATCCGGATAAGCCATACTATGTATGGCAGACGCAGGTATACCTCAGTAATTTTAAAGCTATGGGAATTTCCATGAGGGATTGTATTGCACTTTTTTCTACTAAGCCCAGAGGATATGCTAGCCCAGAGCTTCGCCAGCTGTGTGTACAATTTCCGGCAGCAGATATTCGAATGTATTACGATAATCGAAATAGTGAAGGCAGAGCGTATGCCCCCTCTATTCAGCCCCATCTAATTAGTAAAGCATTTAAAGACACGCCCGAGTGGAAAGCAGATTTTATTTTCTACCACGATTGCGATATTGCCTTTTTGAGAAAACCCAACTTTCAGAAAATGTTCCAAGCTCAACCCGATGCTTGTTTTCTGAGTGACACGGATGGCTACATAGGGTATGACTACCTGCATAAGTGTTGTGAAAATATTCGAAAAGAACGCCCGGACTTGCCGGAAGACGATCTGATTCATCGAATGTGTGCTATTGTGGGTATTGATGTTGAAGTGGTAAAAACGCAGAAGGGGGGAGGAGCCCAGTATCTCTTGCAAGGAGTTGCGGAAGCGTATTGGGATAAGGTGTACAAAGACTCTATTGCTATTAGCCAGCTATTTGAGCGCTATATGCGCTCGTTGCAGCTCGAAAAAGAGCCCAAGGAGTACATTCAAGTGTGGACGGCGGGGATGTGGGCTTATTTGTGGAATTTGTGGCTATTAGAAAAAGAGACCGTGCTTCATCCAGAGCTAAAATTTCTTTTTGCAGGGGGTGTGATGGATGATACCGCCACTGTGATGCATATGGCGGGACTAGAACAAGTGGTTAAGCACTATCATTTTGATAAGTTAGATTGGGTGGAGATGAATCCTGTAAAGGCACTGTCGCAGCAGCCCTATCTTTTTGACCATTTTCCGAAAGGAACAGTTGCTAGAGCTTATGCCGACTGGATACATCAAGCAGCTAATGTACCTATACGGCCTTTGCTGGAAATTGCACCCTCAAAGAAATGGCGACTGCTAGTGTGGAAAACAACAAGTGGCCTAGATCGGTGGGAGGTGGAGCATTTAAAGGTGACGCTTCCCGATGGTGTGGAAATTACGAAGTGGTTTGATGCTGGAAATGAGAACGGCCAGTCTACACTATCAACTATTCTACAGCCAGATGCTACCTACTGGGAAGGAACGCCTATGAATGAAGCGCATACCGTACCGCACTTCTTTATTGGCTTTGAGCTGGATAAGCCAGCTATTCCAAATAAAATACAAATCACACAGCATGGGGAAGCGCATATTGCCAAGGTGGTCTCTTTGCAATTAGAAGATGAGGAGGGCCAATGGCGCACGACTACCGTCACGACGCTGGAAGCGAAGCGAGAAGGGCAGTTTGTTCTTTATCACTCGGATGGAGCGCACCAAGGTACGAAGTGGCGGGTATTGACTCGAAAAACCTCCAAAAAATTTGCTTGGGATGTCAAGCGCTTGAAGTTTATGTTTAACTCAAATGAAGTAGAAGGAGCTCCTATTTCTTCTGGCTATGCGCTATCGGATAAAACCAAAGAATACGCTCCCCGTAACGCCTTTAATGAGCATAACCGACATTGGGGAGGGAGGGCTGACCACGAAAATTGCTTTTGGATTGGCATTGCTACCGATGTTGCCACATCCATTAATCGGATCATATTGAAGCAGGGAGCGACTCATTTCACCGATCATATTGAAATTCAGAAATTGGATCGCCAAAACAGTTGGGAAACCATATACCGTGCCAATGACCTACAAAACGGGCTAAATGATATTGTCATTGAATGAATAACGTGCATAAACAGCTAAAAATTCTAGTCTGGGCCATTAATGAATCTCGCACCGCTATGGAGGAGATGTGTGCTAACCTAATAGCATCCGCTGCTGTTTTTGGGGTAGAGATAGAACTATTGGGTATTGGGCGCAAGCATACGGAGCACAAGGAACGTATTTGGATTTTGCATGAATATCTACAGACTATTCCTGTTGATACGATTATTGTTTGTATGGATGGTGCCGATACATTGTTCAATGATAGTACAGCAGCTTTATTAGAGCAATTCTATGCCTTTAATACACGCATTCTCATTTCTGCGGAGAAAGATTTTACATACCAATATCCTTCATTTAAAGCTCAATACGACCGACTACCTTCAGCCTATCGATATATTAATGCAGGAACTTTTATGGGCTATGCAGGGGATTTATTGGCCATGTTCACCGAAATAATTGAGCTAAACGAAAAATTCCCAAATGCCAATGACCAGGGACTGATCGGTATTTGGGCCACCTTATACCTACACCAGCCCCAAATTGTACAACTTGATCTGCAATGCGCCATTTTTTGGGTCACCACGCATGATTGGAATACCCTGAAGCAGGTGGCTCAGTCAAATGAGCACATCTATAATCCTAATACAGGGAATCGGCCAGTTATTATTCATAATGTTGGAAATGCTCATCCACCACATCGAGCTGCCTATGATGCTGCTTTCGCAACGATCACCAAAGCAAAAGAGGAAGTAAGCATTCTTATACGCCTGCCATCAGGGCAGGAAGAACACTACCCGTGCAATTTATCTAAGATCAAGGCAGACTTAGAAGCTAAGCAGCATATTGCGATGGCTCATCAACTATACGTGCAAGATGGGCAAGTGGTGCAACAGTCGGCTGATTTGGACGAAAAGCAACTATTGCATGTAGCCTTTATCGTGAATAAGCAATACTTAGTTTGTGATCAATCTATAGAGGCGCTGGCTTATGATTTGGGTTATACCCCACTGGTTCCTCCATCTTCCGCTGTAGAGCATCGAACGCTAAGCAGAGAGCGTAAGATTCCACATATCAAGCCTACTTTCCGATCTTTTTACAAAGATCGAGAAGAACTAGAAGTTGAAACGAAACAAGCAGTAGCTCCTTTCTACGACGCCTTTAATCAACATCGGAAAGAACGCCTAGCTACAATTGGTCAACTCCTGAAGTCCTTGAAGGAAGGCGTAGTGGTAGTTAGTACGTTTAACAAACCTTTCGTTGAGCTTTTCCTGAACTTCCTAGCTGCCTGTGAAAAACACCACATTGCTGTTAAGGAGCAGGTGCTGTTCTTTCCGATGGATGAGGCCGCTTGCGAAGCCTGTGCTAAAGTAGGAGTCAAATACTATTACAACAGAGGAGCTTATGGTAGAATGCCGTCTACCTCCAGTGGCTTTGGGCATGGAGGGTTTCGGAATTTTATGTTCATGAAGAATGCAATTGTACAGGATGTATTAGAGTTAGGGTATGATGTATTATTTATGGATATCGATATGGTTTGGTTAAGAAACCCGACCTCGTATTTAAAGCGTATAGCTGATTTGGGAAGCTATGACTTTCTATTTATGTATGATGGGCCCAATTTCAGAGATCGTCCACTGCACTACAATACCGGATTTGTGTATATCCGAAATACGACTCTAGCAAGACAGGTGTGGAAAGTGATTTTTGACAACTACGATAAAATTTGGGTCTACCGAGGGCAACAAGGATTGGTAAACCAGATTATGAATCACTTTGAAGCGCAAGGACTGCGCAATAGAGTACTCAACGAATTACAATTTGTGAATGGCCATTTGCTTACGCCAAGATTTAAGGACTTTAAGGCCATACCGGACGATGCCTATGTAGTACATGTGAGTTGGACAGCTGATCTTAATGCCAAACGGAATCGGTACAAAGAGTATGGACTATGGTACTTGGATTGACGGAAAAAGCTGCTTGTTCTCCTTCTTCCAGCTCTGATGCTGTTTTATGGTGTGCTCCTGTTTTAGCTGTTGCTCATCGATCTCCCAGCTAGATTCGTGCATACAATATTCTACTATTTTAGAATAATTACGATTTATATTATCGCCATCTGGAGCTCGCCAGGAGACAGTCCCTTCAGCGGCCCACAGCATAATATTTTTTCGAAGCATCTTTAGCTTCACCGTCCCTAATCCCTGGTCATGCAAAACGAGCACATATCGGTCATTCGTTCGCCCGTACTTTTGCGCTAGCAAAAGGATAAACTCATCTATCTCCTGAAACTCCACTTTATAATCAACATGTATAACCCCTCTAAAAAAGAGGATAGGCTTTGGGTCTTCTAACCTTTCGATAAAACGCCTAAGCCGCCTATCCATGGTAGGACGGTGCTCTGGCAAACTCCAATCGCAATGCGGTGTAAGTATAGATGTTCCTACCAGACTATAAAATGCCTCCAAATTGCCTTTGGCTATTTCCAAAACAGACGACATAGTGCTATTGATATAATCGAAGGGAAGGGCTTCATGTCTAATCCTTAGGATACCATCCGTTGCAGCAGCAGGGCCACACCATCCACCAAGAGAAATAATATGGAAGGGTCTGTTTGTTCTATATTCCTTCAATCGCTCTCTTCGTAAAGGAAGAATTTTCTTTTTAATGTGTTTTTCTATATCTGGAGTAGTCATGCCTTCTGTGTCAATTCCGAACTGGAAGGGATAAAACTTACGACTTGGTTGATGGTAAATAAAAGAAAGTGTTTCAGGATAATCGGTGCCACCTTGATCAAAAGGAAAATGCTGAATACGAGGATATAAATGGATGGTATTAAAGAAAATTCCTTTTGGAATATGGACAATACAATCCACAACATATCTCTTTTCTAATAGCTGAATAGCCTCATAAAAGTCCAGGGTCGGTAGGGTAGAGTCGGTATTAAATCGCCCAAAAAAAAAAAAAAACAAAATCAAAAATTAATTCTTTAAAAAATACAAAAAGGGCATTTAATTATAATACTTATTACATTAAATAGATTAACATAATAACCAAAAT
>JBCCRH010000335.1:0-7204 GCA_039208045.1 Bacteroidota bacterium | reverse complement strand
TTCTATGACGGAGACGGAGATTATCATCATTACACGCACAGATGACGAAGAAGAGCTGACCGAAGAAGAACTTACCGAAGGAGAGACTGACATAGAGATAATTGAAGAGGAGGCATTTCCTGCTTTTGACCCTAATGCCAGGAAACTGGATCTCCCTGCTTTCGATGCTTTCCCCAATCCAACAGACGGCTTACTGATGCTACAGTTTGAGGCTGTGCCAGGAGAGCTAGATATTCGAGTGACGGATCTGAATGGTCAGCAAATATATAAAGAGCAGATGCGCAATTTTGAAGGGATTTATAATAAGCAAATCGATTTGCGCGATGTATCCAAGGGAGCATACTTATTGACGATTCGTCAAAAAGGGCAAGTATTTTCGCGGAAAATTCTAGTGCAGTAGCTTCTAAGCAAAACTTTGGAGGTTTAAGCAGGTAGGTGCTTGTTGAAAACCTCCAAAGTCGAAGCTAAGCCGCTCGAAGCGGATCCTGCCCAAATACCTTCACATACCGCTCGTACACTTCCGGCAAATGCGCCTGAAACGCCTGTGGAAATATAAAGAAATGACTCACACTCACCGGATAAGGCGGTAGCACTTCCAAGTTGATCCATTCGGTTACAGCCTTTCGGCTAAAATGACTGATCTGTTCTAGCTTTTCCCAAATATCTTCTGGTAGTTTCGGATAATCCTTTTCAGGATAGTTGACTCTAAATACCTTAGCGTATTCGTGGAGCGCGATGTTGTAGTACTGATTAGGCTGCATAAAGCCCAACATTAACTGCTCCGCCGAAAAAAGAATCACCCCATCTTCTTCATAAATTTCAGAAGCGTGGAAATGGCGAGGATACTGTGGAGAGGGGAAGGGCTTAGGATAAATGATGATCTTTTCAAAAGGGGCCAGCAAGAAGTCTTCTTGCCCAAAAGTTAATTGTACTGCGCTGGCAGCGATGACTAGTTTAATATCCTCAGGTACGCTGTCTGTGCCTTGGGGCGTAAACTCGTTGGCGTGCATATACAAAAAGATACGATCGCGGAACTGTTTTTTCGCTTCTAAAGTTAACTGCTGATAAAAGGGCATACGTTGCTGTAGCAAGATTGTCAAGCGCGGGTCTAGCTTAGGCGTATTGCGAGTGTACCACCACCAATTGATCTGTGGGCTAAATACGTAAATGATAGCTAGCAATACCACAAAGGGAACCATATATATCGCATAGCCTTCATCGACTTCCCATGCGAAGTACAAGCAAACGAGGGCGCTGACGACAAAAGGAAGCGATAATAGTTGAGCAGGCATAGTTAGATAGTATTTCATTAAAGAAACGAATTCCCTTTAGAATGGAACATGCCCGATTAAGATTTTTTTGATTTTTTTTTGATTGAGAATTGTGCGAAATAAAAAATAGGTCTATTTTTGCAACCGCTTGAAAACACAAGCAATTCGGATTATACCGAAGGTGCGGTAGCTCAGTTGGTAGAGCACAGGACTGAAAATCCTGGTGTCGCTGGTTCGATTCCTGCCCGCACCACAAAAATATAAGAATGACTTTTACTGTACATCACCACCATCTTGCAATAACTAATATCCACAACGGGTAAGCAACGATGCTTGTATAGTCGAAAACATTGACGAAAAAAAGAGGTTTACCAGTTGCTGGTAAGCCTCTTTTTTTGTGGTACACTGAGCGAAGCCGAAGTGTACCATCAACCATAACCCAATATTCATGCTGAAAGTAGCTATTCAAAAGTCGGGCCGCCTCTTAGAAGATTCGTTACAGTTGCTCAAAGAATGTGGTATCCGTATCGACAATGGGAAGGATCAGCTCAAAGCGCCAGCCCGCAATTTTCCGATAGAAGTGCTCTACTTGCGCAATTCGGATATTCCACAGTACATCCAAGATGGCGTTGCACATATTGGTATTATTGGAGAAAACACAGCCGTAGAAAAGCAAAAGCGCATGCAGAAAGTATTACCGCTAGGTTTTTCTAAATGTCGCCTCTCCATAGCTGTCCCAAAAGGCACCGAATACCCTAGCCTGCATTATCTCCAAGGAAAGCGCATTGCCACTTCTTACCGCAATTCCCTTCAGGCATTCCTTGATAAGCACCAAATTCAAGCCGAGATTCACGAAATATCGGGCTCCGTAGAAATTGCACCGAATATTGGCTTAGCCGACGCCATTTGCGATTTGGTGAGTTCGGGAAGTACGCTGTTCAAAAATGGCTTAGAAGAAAAAGATATTATCCTAAAGTCAGAGGCTTGCATATTTGCTAGCGAAAGCCTTCCTGCGGAGCAACAGGCTATTTTGGATAAACTCCTGATGCGCATTAAGTCGGTTTTGGCTGCCCGAAACAACAGCTACCTGCTCATGAATGCCCCCAATCATCAGATTGAAAATATCACCAAAGTACTACCCGGCATGAAAAGCCCCACGGTGATGCCGCTCGCCATGGAAGGGTGGAGTAGCATCCACACGGTAATTGCGGAAGACCGATTCTGGGAGATCATTGATCAACTCAAAACATTCGGTGCCGAAGGCATCTTAGTAGTGCCCATCACAAAAATGATTCTATAGATTATGAAGATATATATTGAACCAAATCCTTCTGATTGGGAGGCTATCCTAAAACGCCCAACGCTCGACACCAGCGCGCTAGAAAGCACTGTACAAGCCATTCTGGAGGAGGTGCAAGCACGCGGCGACCAAGCAGTCATCGAGTATACCGCACGCTTTGACAAAGTGGAGTTGAACCAACTAGCAGTAACAGCTTCAGAAATTCAAGCCGCCGCTGCTCAGCTGCCCGAAGATTTAAAGCAAGCCATCCAACAGGCTAAAGCCAACATCGAGCAGTTTCATCGCCAACAAGCGCACCAAGAACCTGAAGTGGAGACCATGCAAGGCGTGCGTTGCTGGCGCAAAAGTCTGCCCATTGAAAAGGTAGGTCTATATATTCCCGGAGGCACTGCGCCTTTGTTTTCCACCGTACTTATGTTGGGCGTTCCCGCCAAAATAGCGGGTTGCAAAGAGATTGTACTGTGCTCGCCACCCCAGGCTGATGGTACGATTCATCCCGCCATTTTGTATACGGCTCAGTTGGTCGGCGTCACTAAGATTTTTAAAGCCGGAGGGGTACAAGCAGTGGCAGGGATGGCCTATGGAACAGAGAGTATCCCTGCAACCTACAAAATATTTGGCCCAGGCAATCAGTATGTAACGGCTGCGAAGCAGCTGGTAAATCGAGCAGGTATTGCCATTGATATGCCTGCTGGGCCATCAGAAGTGCTAGTCTTGGCGGATACTTCTGCCGACTCTGCTTTTGTGGCGGCTGACTTGCTATCCCAAGCGGAGCATGGCGTGGATAGCCAGGTGGTTTTGGTCGCTTTCGCGGAAACGACCGTGCAGGCCGTGCAGGCGGAAGTAGAGCGTCAGCTGATGGATTTACCTCGTCGGGAAATAGCAATAGCTGCCTTGGAGAATAGCGTAGCAGTGGTGGTAAAGGAGGAGTCTACTGCTTTGCGTTTGATCAACACGTACGCGCCAGAACACCTGATTCTCTCGATGGATAATGCTCGTGCTTTTGCAGAAGGGATCATCAATGCAGGTTCCGTCTTTTTGGGGCATTACACGCCAGAATCAGTCGGAGATTACGCCTCTGGCACTAATCATACCCTTCCTACTAATGGTTTTGCGAAGGCTTATAGTGGGGTTTCATTAGACACTTTCGTGAAAAAAGTTACCTTCCAAGAGCTCACTAAGGAGGGCTTGCAGCAGCTAGGGCCTGTAGTGGAGCGCATGGCAGAAGCTGAGCAATTGATGGCGCACAAAAATGCCGTTAGCCTGCGGCTACAAAAATTATGATGCGATGGAAGTACAAAATCTAGTTCGATCCAACATCCTACAGCTAAAGCCTTACGCTTCAGCTCGAAGCGAGTACAAAGGCGTAGCTGAAGTATACTTAGATGCTAACGAGAATCCCTACGATACCGGCTTTAATCGCTATCCTGATCCATTACAATGGAAATTGAAGGAGCAGCTAGCAGCGCTTAAGGGGGTAGAGCCAGCGCAAATTTTCTTGGGCAACGGTAGTGATGAGGCTATCGACCTGCTTATCCGCATTTTCTGCGAGCCCCGCCAAGATCAGATTATGATTCTACCTCCTACCTATGGCATGTACAAAGTATCGGCGGATATCGCTGATGTGGGAGTCGTAGAAGTACCACTGCTCAAAGGGTTTCAACCAGATGTGCCCGCTATTTTAGCGAAAGCGACCCTAAACACCAAGCTACTGTTCCTATGCAGCCCCAATAATCCAACCGGGAACACCTTCACGACAAGCAAAGTCGAACAACTCTTGCAGGCATTTCCAGGCATAGTCGTCATCGACGAGGCCTATATCGACTTTTCGTCAAAAGCAAGTTGGACGCAAGTTTTGGCGCAATACCCCCGCTTGGTAGTGATGCAGACGTTCTCGAAAGCCTGGGGCTTAGCCGGTATCCGCTTGGGCATGGCCTTTGCACATCCATCCATTATTGGGTTATTCAATAAGGTAAAGCCGCCCTATAATATCAATCAGCTTACGCAAAATGCAGCGCTAGAGGCATTGGATCAAGTGGAGCAGCGCAAAGCGTGGGTGCAGCAGCTTTTAGGGCAGCGAGTGCTCTTGCAGCAATACTTGATGGGGCTGGAATTTGTAGAGCATATCTATCCATCGGAAGCTAACTTTTTATTGGTAAAAATGACTGACCCGATCGCAGTATATCAATACCTCATCGAGCAGCAAATCATTGTTCGAAATCGCTCCAAGGTGTTACTTTGTGAAGGCTGCTTACGCATAACGGTCGGTATTCCTGCCGAGAACAATCGCTTAATCAAAGCCCTTATGGCTTTTCAACCTAAAACGGTATAGCATGAAAAAACTCCTACTGCTCGATCGAGATGGTACGCTTATTCGTGAGCCTGAAGATTATCAGGTGGACGCCCTGGAAAAGGTCGTATTTTACCCCAAGGTGTTCCAATACTTAGCACGTATCGTACAAGAGCTGGACTTCGAGCTGGTGATGATCACCAATCAGGATGGCATGGGTACCCCCGTTTTTCCAGAGGAAACCTTCTGGCCCGCCCACAATCACGTACTTCAAGCATTTGAAGGCGAAGGCATCCACTTCCAAAAAGTGCTTATCGACCGCACCTTTCCCAAGGACAACGCTCCCACGCGCAAACCCCAAACGGGCCTGCTCACCCAATATATGGATGGCAGCTATGATCTAGCGAATTCTTTTGTAGTAGGCGACCGCCTTACGGACATGCAGCTAGCCAAAAACCTAGGCGCTCAAGGCATCTGGCTCAACACCGACCCCGACCTAGGTGCAGAAGAACTGGACAATAAAGCCGAAGCTCTAAGCAACACCATTGCACTAACCACCCTCGACTGGGAAGCCATCTACCGCCACCTCAAGCTGGCCCAACGCACTGCCCAAGTCCAACGCACCACCAAAGAGACCGACATCAAGATCGAGCTCAACCTAGATGGTACCGGCAAAGCAGCCAACCAAACGGGCCTCGGCTTTTTCGACCACATGCTCGACCAGCTTGTCCGCCACTCCGGCTGCGACCTCACCGTCTCCGTAAAAGGCGATCTGCACATCGATGAACACCACACCATCGAAGATACCGCCATTGCCTTAGGCGATGCCTTTTACCAAGCCCTAGGCTCCAAGCTGGGCATCGAACGCTACGGCTATTGCCTCCCCATGGATGACTGCCTCGCCCAAGTCGCCATTGACTTCGGTGGTCGCAACTGGCTCGTCTGGGAAGCAGATTTTAAGCGCGAGAAGATCGGCGAAATGCCCACAGAGATGTTTTCCCATTTCTTCAAATCTTTCAGCGATGCTGCCCGCTGCAACCTCAATATCAAAGCCGAGGGCACCAACGAGCACCATAAAATAGAAGCAATTTTCAAAGCCTTTGCGAAAGCAATAAAAATGGCCAAGCGCCGCGATCCTCAGCACATGCAGCTGCCTTCTACGAAGGGGGTGCTTTGATTGGTTTGGGAGTTTAAGGGTTTTGGGGTTTAGGAGTGCAGGCGTTGACAATCTAACTTCCAAACTCCTCAACTCCTCAACTCCCAAACTCCCAAACTCCCAAACTAAAAAACATGACAGCAATAATAGACTACAATGCGGGCAATGTACGTTCGGTGCTTTTTGCGCTGGAGCGGCTCGGCATACAAGGCACTTTGACGAACGACCATGCGGCGATTCGCGCGGCGGACAAGGTGATTTTTCCAGGGGTGGGTGAGGCAAACACGACGATGCACTACCTGCGCGAGCAAGGGCTGGATGAGCTCATTCGGAGCTTGCAGCAGCCTGTGCTGGGTATTTGCCTGGGTATGCAGCTGCTTTGTGACTATTCAGAAGAAAATGATACCCCTTGCCTAGGTATTATTCCGCAGAGGGTGGTACGCTTTCGGCCGGAGAATGGGGAAAAAGTACCGCATATGGGCTGGAACCAAATTTATAACTTAGACGCAGGCCTTTTTGACGAAAGTCTGGAGCAAGCCTACTGCTACTTTGTACACAGCTACTATGCAGAGCTAGGGCCTCACACCATCGCGACGACGGATTATGTGCAGCCCTTTAGTGCCGCTTTGCGAAAAGATAACTTTTGGGCCACCCAGTTCCACCCAGAAAAATCGGGAGATGTGGGCGAGCAGATTTTGAAGAAGTTTTTATTGTAGGTAGTAGGTTTTCGCCGGATTGCCCTCGTCGCTGAGCTTCATCGCGAGGTTGCAAATCTAGCTGGCACGGTTGATGAGCTTCATCGCCGGATTACAAATCCAGCTGGCACAGGCCTGGCTCCTAAACCCAAAATCCAAAATCCAAAACCCGTAACCCGTAATCCAAAACCCCCAAACCCTCAACCCCCAAACCCCTAAACTATTAAATTATGAACATCATACCAGCAATAGACATTATCGACGGCAAATGCGTGCGGCTTACGCAGGGCGACTATGCCCAGAAAAAGGTGTACAACGAAGACCCACTGGAAGTAGCCAAGGCTTTTGAAGAGGCCGGGGTACGGCGCTTGCATTTGGTGGACTTGGATGGAGCTAAGGCAAGCCGAATTATTAACCATAAAGTGTTAGAGCGTATTGCTTTGGGGACGGGGCTGCACATTGATTTTGGGGGTGGGCTGAAGTCAGATGAGG
>JBCCRH010000334.1:0-7230 GCA_039208045.1 Bacteroidota bacterium | reverse complement strand
TGCAATTGCCTGGTGAATACGCCTGGCCTACTCGTATTTTTCAACTGGATCGCTGTATCCTGTATCAGCAGTATGCAGTAAAAGATGACCGGAAGCTAACGCTTTTGAACGTTCATAATTCGGCCTATGATGGTGGCGTGCTCAAGGCACAGCAGATGGAGTATCTGAAGAATCTAGTGTTGGAAGAATACGAAAAAGGGAACTACGTCATCGTTGGGGGAGATTGGAATATGTGTCCACCTAATTTTCCATTTGATTCTTTTATGCCAGGGGGTGCGCAGGGATTTGGCCAAATCAATATCCCAATGGATTTCCTACCAGTAGACTGGCAATGGGTCTACGATCCTACTACAGCCACTAATCGCAAAAATGCTACGCCCTACATAAAAGGGGAGACGTTTATCACCCTGATTGATTTTTACCTGATTTCGCCCAATGTATTTGTCAAGAATATCAAAGGAATCAATCAGGAATTTAATTACTCTGACCATCAGCCTGTTTGGATGGAGGTGGAGTTGAGGTAGTACTTACTTTGGTATGGTAAAGTAGAAGGTAGAGCCTTGTTGTTGATCGGTAGATGCAAGCCCGATGCTCCCGCCCATACCGTTCACGATTTTTTTAGAGATGGAAAGGCCAAGGCCTGTGCCTCCTGGTATCTCAGGATCGATGCGGCGGAAGAGCTCGAAGATGAGGTCTTGGTATTTTTGTTCTACTCCAATGCCATTATCTTTTATATAAAACTTGTGTAAATAGGGTAGATCTTCATGGGTGATTTCTACTATTGGAGGAGTACTTTGATTGTATTTAATGGCATTTTCAATAAGATTCTTGAAAACGACCATTAGAGTTGCTTTCACCGCTTTTACTTCAGGAAGGTTGCTGTAGTGGATTTGAGCGTTTGTTTTCACAATTTGCTCCACTAGAATTTCCTTTACCTCTTCTACAATTTCTACGGTATATACTGGTACTTTTACTTCTTTTTTGGGATTTACGCGCGTATAGTCTGTAATGGCATTTACCAGCGAATCCATCCGATTTGCTCCTTTAATGATATATTTTATATATGAATTGATTTCTGTATTGCCATTACCATTCTTATTGACCTTTCGTTGAATCATTTCTGAGAAGCCGATAATATTACGTACCGGCTGTTTCAAATCATGTGAAGCAACGTAGGCGAACTGCTTAAGCTCCGTATTGATTTCATTAACGGCAGTGTTTGCTCTTTGGAGGGCCTTATTACTTTCTTGCAACAGCTTATTCGATTCATTCAGTTCTTGTGTTCTTCCTTGTACGTTTTCTTCCAGCCTCTGGTTTTCTTTGCTCAGATAATTGATGAGTGGCCGAATTAAGAAAAGTAATTCTAGCAATACCACGATGATGGTAAAGGCACCAATCATGTATTCTATCTTTCGAAGTTGAGTAACTTTCCGTTCGGCTTCATTTTCATATTCTTGCACGATTTGATCCATCGTCGACAAATAGTCATCTTCGTATGCTAGTAGCGTATCAATATTGGGTTTCATGAGCGCTATGGAATCCAATTGCATGATACGTTGTGTGCTAAGACTCATTTTCTGAAAGGGGCTTTCGAGCTTAGCATAGAGAGTATCTATTGCTGGGGTATTAAACGTGCGAGATTTGCTAGGATATTCAGAAGATAAATAAGTATGCGCCTTAGACCATTCATTGTACAGGTCATCTAGCTGCTGCTGGCATTGCTCTAAATCATATTCCTTTCCTTTTATCTTCAGTGCAGTTTTGCTAATATTCTGGCTCAACATCCGCTGTCGGCCTGACACATTGATGATGGCTGCGTCTTCTTTTTGTTGGTTTATAGAATACTGTACAACTACCTGTGTAGCAATAGTAGCCAAGATAATGATCAATACAAATATGAAATATGTATTCTTAAAACGCATCGCTGATTATAAACAAAGGAATTATGCTAGTTTCTCCCGTGTAAAATACGCTAGAAAATTGAAAGAGAGAAAATAATATAGCGAGAAAATGGTCAAGTGGGCATGAATTGTTAGGGTTAATACCCTACAGCGGATTGCAAACCCGCCTGCATCGGGCAGGTTTGTAATCCACGTAGCCTTGTTACACGAAATTTAGAATAGTCTGTTCTATGATGCTACAGCATTCATTTAGTTGGTCTTCCGTCATAACCAGTGGCGGAGCAAAACGAATGATATTGCCATGAGTTGGTTTAGCCAGCAAGCGATTCTCGGCAAGCTTCAAGCAAATATTCCAAGCTGTTTTGCTATCTTCTGTATCATCAATTACGATGGCATTCAATAAGCCCATACCGCGAACAAGGGTAACTAGATCGGTTTTTTCTACTAAATTTTCCTGCATGCGCTGGCGGAAAATCGCACCCAAATAAGCAGCATTTTCAGCTAAGCGCTCGTCGCGGACTACCTCTAGCGCTTCCATGGCGACGGCACAGGCAAGCGGATTGCCCCCGAAGGTAGAGCCATGCTCTCCTGGCTTAATCGTAAGCATAATTTCGTCGTTCGCCAAAGCAGCTGATACTGGGAATACTCCGCCAGAGAGTGCTTTACCCAACACCAAAATGTCAGGGCGGAAGCCATGGTGATCGCAGCAAATAAGCTCACCCGTCCTGGCGATACCGGTTTGTACTTCATCAGCAATGAAGAGTACATTGTGCTTTTGGCAGAGATCATAAGCTCCTTTCAGGTAGCCTTCGTCAGGTACCACTACCCCTGCTTCCCCTTGGATGGGCTCTACCATAAATCCAGCTACGGTAGGGTCTTGTAGGGCTTCTTCTAATGCATTTAAGTCATTATATGGAATTAAAGTGTAGCCAGGCATATACGGGCCAAAGCCTTTGGTACTACTGGGGTCTGTAGAAGAAGAGATAGCCGCCAGCGTACGTCCCCAGAAGTTGCCTGTTACAAAGATAATTTTAGCCTCATTCACCGGTACTCCCTTCACCTCATAAGCCCATTTGCGACACAGCTTTACGGCAGTTTCACCACCTTCTACACCCGTATTCATAGGTAGTATCTTATCGTAGCCGAAATACTCGGTCATATATTGCTCATAGGGGCCCAATACATCATTGTGGAATGCGCGTGAAGTTAGCGTAAGCTGATCCGCTTGCCTTTTCAAGGCATTGATAATACGAGGGTGGCAGTGGCCTTGGTTGACCGCAGAATAGGCAGAGAGGAAATCGTAATACTGCTTGCCTTCTACATCCCACAGGTGAACGCCTTCTCCACGAGAGAGCACAACAGGGATGGGGTGATAATTGTGGGCGCCATACTGATGTTCCAGCTGCATGAGCGCTGCTGAAGATCTTACTGTGTCTTGTACCATTACAATAAGGTTTTTATTGGTTCAGCCCAAAATTACATGATTTCTGCTGATTGCATAAGTCTTACCCCTTTTTCCCGCATTTCTGTCAAGGCTTTTTCTACATCACCTTCCTTCAGGTTTACTCCTCTACAACCGTCTTCCAAGAGGGAAACCTTAAAACCTAAATCTACCGCATCCAGTGCAGTGAACTTTACACAATAATCGGTAGCTAGGCCCATCACATACACCTCTGTTACTCCCTTTTCTTTCAAGTAATCGCCCATGCCGGTAGCTTTTCGCTTGCCATTATCAAAGAAACCACTGTAGCTATCGATGTTGGGGTCGGTTCCTTTTTGGAAAATCACCGTGATTTGTTCCTGCTGTAGCTGCTTAGCAAAATTGGCACCAAAGCTATCTTGCACGCAGTGGATGGGCCACAACACCTGCGGTAAGCCATCCAGCTCAATTACTTGGCCAGGCTTGCGCCAAGGATGGTTGGCTGCAAAGCTGCCGTGGTTGGCAGGATGCCAATCTTGGGTAGCAACAACCAGATCAAACTTTTCGATAAGTTGATTGGCGATAGGAATAACTTGATCGCCTTCCTGTACCTCCAAGGCGCCGCCGGGGAGAAAGTCATTTTGTAGGTCTACTAGGATGAGTGCTTGCATAGCATTTTTTAGGGGAGAACACTAATCAAGGCAACTTAGTTTAAAAACAAAACTAAGTTCTGCTAATACTCTATAATTTGCAGCGTATCGAGGCTGGTTCGAACCTTTAGGTAGTCGTAGAGCTTTTTCTGTTCTCTGCGCTTGGTAGTTCTTCCCATTCCATTCTTCCAGTCAATCAGAAAGGTGGGAATCTTTTTTCGGGGCGTGTTATAGTCGGAAATATCCAATTTGGCATAGCCAAACTGCTCCACAGGAGGAAAAGCCGATTTGACTTCCGCCTGTATTTGCATAAATGCGATCGTGTCTTGCAGGATGCTATCGAGCGTTGCTTGGGCATTCTCCAGTAGCAACTCCGTTTCCGTCTTGGCTTTGTTGACGGTTTCTAGCTGATTGGCTATTTGGTTGAGGCCCGTGAGTTCGAGCCGCATATTTTCGATTTGGTCAAGGCCCAAATCACTATCCTGAATCAAGCTTAGTTGCACGTTGTCATCAAATCCATACTGTTTTAGACCTTCATAATAAAGCGGGAGAGAATCGTTCGGAATCGTTTCACCCAGTAGTTGAAGAACGATTTTCTTAGTGGTATCCTCCCTTAGCAGCGTGTAATCGATCACTTTGGTATTGATCTCATCATTCTCGTTAAAGTACTGGTTAATAAAGGCCTCTGCTTTGATTTTATCCTGCTGTTCGAGGTATAGGTTGTACAAGATGATCGCACTAGGGATAATGATAATCATGCTAAAAAAAGTGATCACCCAGCGTGTTCGTGCTTGTTCTACTTCATTGACATATGCCTTTAGGGGGAATCGTAGTACTCGAATGATGATGTAGGTGGTTAGTGCGATAAAAAAAGAGTTGAGAAAAAATAGATAAAAGGAATTGAGCAAAATGGGCATATTCCATTTGGCAATACCGTAACCCGTTACACAGAGTGGGGGCATCAAGGCCGTGGCGATGGCTACGCCCGGTATGGCATTGGATTTATCTTTACGAGTGGCAGAGATAATACCAGCTAAGCCACCAAAAATAGCGACAAAACAATCGAGTACTGTAGGTGCGGTTCTGGCTTTTATTTCATCGGTCAATTGCCCTAATGGCGTTATAAGGAAGTACAAAGTACTGGTCACGAGTGCGATGAGTATAGCAATACCAAAATGTTGTATGGAAATATAGAGCGCATCTCTATCATTAATAGCGACCGATAATCCTACTCCCAAAATGGGCGACATTAGGGGGGAGATCAACATCGCACCAATAATAACGGCAGGAGAATTGAGGTCAAGGCCTAAAGAAGCAATCATAATGGAGCACATCAACAGCCAGGCGTTGGAGCCCTCCATTCGCTTATTATTCTTAATGGCAATAATGGTTCCTTCGCGGTCTACTCCTTTTTCGAGGTCAAAAAGGATTTGAAACCACTTTATGGTAGCGCGGTAGGTACTGCTCAGCACTTCTCCAGGGGTTCGGCGGCCTTTAGGGGTAGGTAGTTTAGGTTTTGTTGACATAGCTAGTTCTGCTGCTGATGAATCAAGCGGCCGTCTTGCATCTCTAGAATTCGATCACTCATTTTGGCTAATTCCATGTTATGGGTCACAATAACAAAAGTCTGGTTGAAATCCTTTCGCAATTGAAAAATGAGCTGGTGCAGCTCTTGTGAAGAACTGCTATCAAGATTGCCAGATGGCTCGTCAGCAAATACGACTCCGGGACTATTAATGAGCGAGCGCGCTACTGCTACTCGCTGCTGCTCGCCTCCGGAGAGTTGGGTAGGTTTATGAGATAAACGCTCGCTAAGGCCCAAGTAGTCGAGCAGCTCCTTCGCTTTTGCCTGCGCTTTACTTTCGCTAGTCTTCTGGATGAATGCCGGAATGCATACATTTTCAAGGGCTGTAAATTCTGGCAGCAAATGGTGGAATTGGAAAACAAATCCGATATGTTGATTGCGAAAAGCAGCTAGTTTTTTGGCCGATAGCTTAAACACATCCGTATCATTAATGCTGACAGAGCCAGTACTAGGCCGATCGAGGGTACCTAGGATGTGCAGTAGCGTACTTTTCCCCGCTCCTGATTTTCCCACTATAGAAACTACTTCACTCCTCCCAATATTGATATCGACTCCCTTGAGAACTTCAAGAGTACCATATGCTTTTTTTATTCCTGTTGCTGCGATCAAACTGTGCTGCTTTTTGATGAAGGATAAAGAAAGCGAAATTTCTTGCAGATTGCAAATCCGTAGGCTACGCATAGTGCGCGCCTAGCAGATTTGCTATCCGCGACTCATTACCAAAAATAGCCCACTAATACAATGGTAATAACAAGTAATATCACAGCTAATATTCTATAGTTTTGATACCAAGGCAAGCTCTTCAATTCCTGTGTTTCTTCATGGAAAAGGGCTGGCTTCCAAGTCAATTCATCTATCTGTTCTTGCGTAGGCGGTGGCGTGACTAGGCTTACGCCAATATGCACAACCATACATAATAACCAGAGGTAAAACGCCATCAACAAAAAGTGAATTTCAGTAAGCGCTGTGATCCATCCAGCAGGTTCTTGCCCTTCTCCTAAGCTACTTACATAGATTTGTAGACTCAACATCACAATAGCAAAAACGAAACCCACCAATAAGCTGACAATAGAACCCGTCGCACTAGCTCGTCTCCAAAACAGACCCAACAGGAAGGTTGCCACCGCAGGTGGTGCGGTATAGCTAATCACCAATTGCAAGTACTGCCACAAGGAGTCTGATACTTTTTCAATATAAGGCACCCAAGCTGCTGCTAAGACCACTAGTACTAGCGTTGCAATTTGTCCTGCCCGTACGAGCTGCTTGCTCGTAAGATTTGGATTGATGTTACGAACATAATCCATCGTAATAAGCGTAGAGGCAGAATTGAAGGTAGCAGAAACAGAGGACATCATAGCAGCCAATAAGCCAGCTACCACTAGTCCTAAGACCCCAGCAGGGAGGAGTTGCATCAATAAAACGGGGTAGGTCAAATTAGCACACTCCGACAGGTTTTCACAAACCGTTCCATCCGCAGTGAGGTAGTTTAAACCAGAAATATCAAGTTCAGAGAACACCAAGAGCGCCAATACACCAGGTACTACCATGATGAAAATGACAGGTAACTTGAGCAGTCCTGCAAATAGGGCACCCCAACGACCGTGATTTAGATCGCGCGCGCCCAGCACCCGCTGCACCATAAACTGGTTATTGGACCAAAAGTAAAAGCCCAAG
>JBCCRH010000333.1:0-7283 GCA_039208045.1 Bacteroidota bacterium | reverse complement strand
TTATTTGGTGACCAGTCGCTATAATCCAGAAAAGAAGAATTTAGCGGTCATCTTTCAGGGGGTTATCTTTCAGTTTAGTCGGCAGCTACAGGTCTTTTTACAAAAAGCAGAAAAGGAACAAACGGCGAGCTGGCGACCTTCCGTTGTTTGTATTTCAGAGCATTCTTTTGATCGATTGGCAGCTTTTGATCTGCTGCGGTGGATTTCGCAGAAATATGGATTTGGTACCTATATCCATAAAATCAATGGCTATTTATCAAAAGCAACTCATAAGGAAGCGAACTTCGCTAAAGACCGGCTCATCAAGATGGCAGAAACCAGTAAGAGTAATATTTATATCGATACGTTGATTAGTCCGTCCTACACTTCTGCCATTGCACAGGTTATTCAGTTACCCGGAATATCTGGTACCGATAACAACCTATTGTTACTGGAATTCTCCAAACAAAATCCACAGAACCTGAGTGACATTGTCGACAACTTTAAATTGATCAAATCTGTTGATTTTGATGTTCTAGTAATAGGGAGTTCAGAACGCTCGTATGGACTTAAGTATGAGATTCATATTTGGATTACTTCTAATGATTATGAGAATGCCAATTTGATGATCTTACTGGCCTATATCATCTTAGGTCACAAAGACTGGAGCAAAGGACAGATTAAAATATTCGCCATTTTTCCAGAAGAGACATGTAGTGATGAACTAAAGCGTTTGTTTGAGCTTATTGAAGATGGGCAATTGCCGATTTCTCCCAACAACATTGAGGTCATTCCACGCAAGCAAGCGGCGGATCCTCGGCACATTATCAAAGAAAAGTCAAAAGACGCTGACCTAACGATTGTTGGCTTTAGAGATGAGGTGGTAAAACACAACGGAACAGAAGTGTTTAAGGGTTATGAAAATATTGGTAATACTATCTTTGTTAATGCAGCTGAACAAAAGGTGATAAAATAATATTGTGCGTTTGTGGCTGTAAATCAGTTTTTTATTCGGGAAGTGTTATGTTTTGCAGGCTTAAAATCAGCTAAGTTTTACTAAACTTTTAAAAATTTCTGAAAGTACAGAAAGTTAAATAGACTGTGTCAATAAAATGTCTGAAGATGGCTGAAATCATTTTGTTTAACCTATGTTGACAGTTTCGTGACATACTAGCAGGGCTTGAAAATTATTTTTGTGAGTATAAGGATCAATACATTGTAATGAAAGGTATATTAGAACAGTACAAGGTGCTTACAGTGACCCACAAGACGACGAGCTTAAAGCGTATCGGAGAATTCGTAATCAAAGCCGAAAATGCAGCCCACCTTGAGGAACGGCTACAAGCAATGCGCCAGCAGTTTGGAATAGATGAACTACTTTATGTTCCCACTTGTAATCGTGTATTATACCTTTTCAAAACAGAACGTTCCATTGATTCTTTCTTTGCTTCTCACTTTTTTCAAAGCGCCAATCCAAGTCTAAGCATAGACGTACTCGATTCCATAGAAGATTATGTGCTCATCTTAGAGGGACTCAATGCAGTAGATCATTTTCTAGATGTAGCTGCTTCCATCGATTCTTTGGTGATTGGTGAGCGGCAAATCCTTGGGCAGTTGCGTGAAGCTTACGAACAAGCCAATAGCTGGAACTTAATTGGCGATAACCTGCGCCTACTTTTTCAGCACGCCGTTGTTTCTGCGAAAGCAGTATACTCCAAGACACGAATTGGTGATAAACCGGTATCTATTGCCTCCCTAGCTGTACAGCAGCTACTTCGTTCTAATGTTTCCAAGCAGGCACGTATTTTGGTAATTGGCGCTGGTCAAACTAATACCTTAGTCGGAAAATTTTTGGTGAAGCATCACTTTGAGAATATCACAGTGTTTAACCGTAGTCTAGGTAAAGCGGAGCAGCTAGCTAAATTGATGGATGGCCGTGCTTTTCCTCTAACTGATTTGGCCAACTATCGCGAAGGTTTTGACTGCCTAATTGTTTGTACAGGAGCCACTGAGCCTATCATTACCAAAGCAGTATATGAGCAGTTACTGCAAGGAGAGACTTCCGAGAAAGTAGTAATTGATTTGGCTATTCCAAATAATGTGTCAGAAGAAGCTATTCACGAGTTCTCCTTCAACTACATTGAGATTGATGGCTTACGCCAGTTAGCTAAAGAGAATCTTGCGTTTAGAGAGCAAGAATTGACCAAGGCAAAGGAACTACTAAAATCCCACCTCAGCGAATTTCCTACCATTGTCCGTCAGCGACAGATGGAAATAGCAATGCGTCGGGTGCCAGAAGAGATCAAAGCAGTAAAAACAAAAGCTATCAACGAAGTATTTCGCAAAGATTTAGAGCTGCTCGATGATACTTCTAAAGAAGTCATTGAGCGCATGTTAGCCTACATGGAGAAAAAGTGTATTGGCATTCCCATGCGTGCTGCTCGCGAGGCTATTTTGCAGTAATCTTGTCCATATCCTCGCCCCGATTCCTCTAGTTTTAATAAAGAATAGTATGTTTTGGTACTCTACTTAAATATCAAAACAGATCGTATGAAAAAACTAGTCATTGCCCTGCTTGGCCTATTTTTTATTGGCCAAGCTAGCTATGGGCAGACAACCTTCCCTCGAAATGGTGTGGCAGATCATCGGGAAGGGCTCTACGCCTTCACTAATGCCACCATCCATGTCTCAGATCAGCAAGTTTTAGAAAAAGCAACCTTACTCATCAGAAGAGGAAAGATAGAGGCGGTAGGAACTTCCGTGAGCGTCCCTGATGGAGCGGTCACTATCGATTTAGCAGGGAAGCACGTTTATCCCAGTTTTATCGAAGCCTATTCTAATTATGGAATGCCCGAGGTAAAGCGGGAGCGTCGGTCACGGCGTGGGCCGCAGATGTTGAGTAATAAGGAAGGGGCATATAGCTGGAACCAAGCTCTACAGCCAGAATTCGGTGCCCATGAACATTTTAAAGCAGACTCTAAAATAGCCAAAAATATGCGTGACATGGGCTTTGGCGCTACCGTTACGCATCGTATGGATGGCATCTCACGAGGTACTTCCGTGGTGGTACATTTTGGTGAAGCACGCCCGCACGAGTTGTTAGTCAAGCAGCAAGCAGCACACCACCTTTCTTTTAATAAGGGTACTTCTACACAGAATTATCCCAGTTCGCTGATGGGTTCCATTGCTTTGCTCCGCCAGACTTACTATGATGCACAATGGTATGTCGATCAGGAGGAGGAGCAGAACCTCTCACTAGAAGCATGGAATGCCGCTCAAGACCTGCCACAGGTGTTTGAGATAGGGGATCGCCTAGAAGCTTTGCGAGCAGCTACATTAGGGGCAGAGTTTGGGAAAATCTACATCCTAAAAACGAGTGGCGACGCTTATCAGCGGATCAACGAAATCAAAGCGACTGGTGCTCCACTAATTGTGCCTGTCAACTACCCAGCTGCCTATGATGTTGAAGACCCCTATAACGCTTCTTTGGTCAATTTAGCGCAGATGAAGCACTGGGAATTAGCAGCTTCTAATTTGGGCCGACTAGAAGCGACAGGGATCGAATTTGCAATTACTACTCAAGGCTTAAAAAACAAAAGAGACTTTCTGGGCAATGTGCGTAAAGCAATAGAAGAGGGGCTGAGTGAAGGCGCAGCTCTGAAAGCGCTAACCAGCACTCCTGCCAAGCTATTTGGCATAGCAGATCAGCTAGGTAGTCTAGAAAAAGGTAAAATGGCCAGCTTCATCGTTACCGACAAATCGATCTTTGCCGAAGGGGTCACCATATACCAGAACTGGGTGAAAGGGCAACCCTTTGTGCTAAAGGATGTAGCATCCCCTTGGACCTTGGGGCAATACGAATTAAAAGTAGGCGGCCAAAGCTATGACCTTCAAATAAAAGGAAATGTAGACAAGCCTAAACTCTCCGTCAAACTCAATGATACAACTGACATTGCAATTAAGCACACCTACGCTAACGGTACTATCACCCTGAGTATGGAACCTGAAAGAGGAGGTGGTAAAGTGCGACTTTCGGGAGCGATGGACGGTAAGACTTGGTCTGGAAATGGCAAGGATGCAGCAGGAAAATGGATAGACTGGTCTGCGAAGTATGTGAGTGAGTTGGATAAAAAAGGTGGAAACAAAAAGAAAGGGAAAGGAAAGAAAGAGGAAGCAACAACGGAAGCGGAGGAATCGCAAGTTACTTACCCCTTTACAGCCTATGGCTGGACAGAGCGCCCCACCGTAAAGACCTATCTGATCAAGAATGCCACGGTATGGACAAACGAGAAAGCTGGTAAAATGGAAGGTGCCGATGTCTTAGTACGCGACGGGAAAATTGCAGAAGTGGGGAAAGGTCTGCGCGCGCGAGGGGCACAAGAAATAGATGGAACAGGCATGCACCTCACCCCTGGTATTATCGATGAGCACAGCCATATCGCTATTTCGAGAGGGGTAAATGAAGGAACGCAAGTGAGTTCGGCAGAAGTACGCATTGGCGATGTCGTCAATTCAGAAGATGTCAATATCTACCGCCAACTATCGGGTGGTGTTACTGCTGCACAGCTCTTGCATGGCTCGGCCAACCCCATTGGGGGGCAGTCGGGCATTATCAAAATGCGCTGGGGCTTTGCCCCCGAAGAAATGAAAATTAAAGGGGCAGATGGCTTTATTAAGTTCGCTTTGGGTGAAAATGTCAAGCAATCTAACTGGGGCGATGACAACCGAATCCGCTTTCCACAAACCCGGATGGGGGTAGAACAGGTCTTCATCGACTATTTCCAGCGCGCAAAAGAATACGGAGAGAAAAAAGCGTCGGGCGAGTCTTATCGGAGAGATTTGGATTTGGAAACACTCCTAGAAATCATAGAGAGAAAGCGCTTTATCACCTGCCATTCCTACCAGCAAGGAGAAATTAATATGCTGATGAAAGTAGCGGAGCAGTTTGATTTTACTATCAATACGTTTACCCACATTTTAGAGGGCTATAAAGTAGCAGATAAAATGGCGAAGCACGGGGCAGGAGGTTCTAGCTTTGCCGACTGGTGGGCCTACAAGTTTGAGGTATACGAAGCCATCCCCTACAACGGAGCACTGATGCACGAGCAAGGCGTATTGGTAGCCTACAATTCGGATGACTCCGAAATGGCGCGCCGCCTCAATCAAGAAGCAGCAAAAGCGGTGCGATTTGGAGGCGTTTCTGAAGAAGATGCGCTAAAATTTGTCACCCTAAACCCAGCTAAGCTCTTGCATTTGGATGACCGTATGGGAAGCATCAAAGTAGGCAAAGACGCTGACCTAGTGCTCTGGAATGACCACCCCCTATCTGTTTATGCGAAAGCAGAAAAAACCTTTGTGGACGGCATGCTCCTATTTGACCGTGGTGAGGATCAAAAAATGCGCGAAGTGCTACAACAAGAGCGCAATCGGCTAATCCAGAAGATGCTAACGGACAAAAAGAATGGAGGTAAAACGCAGCGCCCCAAGGGCCGCAGGCAGTACGAGCACTACCATTGCGATAGCCTGCACGATGAGGTGAGTGAACTAAACCAAAAAAATTAGAACAATGAAGCAATTAACCAAAATATACTCATTACTAGTAAGCCTATTTGCCTGTGCGATGCTTTGGGCGCAGGTGCCGGCAGCCTCTCCTGCGCAGAGCAGCCCCATGCTCATTTCGGGCGGCACGGTACACGTAGGAAATGGAGAAGTAGTAGAGCAAGGCATGGTAATATTTGAAAATGGCAAAATCACCGCTGTAGGCACGGCCAGTAGTTTGCCTACGATTGACCGGAGCAGCTACCAAGTAATTGATGCTAGTGGAAAGCATGTCTATCCAGGATTTATTGCACCAAATACACAGCTGGGCTTAGTAGAAATTGGAGCCGTACGCGCTACACGCGATGCGCGCGAAGTGGGGGCAATCAACCCTAATGTACGTTCCATTATTGCCTACAATACGGATTCTGAGGTTATTCCTACTGTACGCGCACAAGGCGTTTTGTTGGCGCAAGTTACCCCAGAGGGCGGGCGCGTATCTGGTTCTTCTACCATTGTGCAACTAGACGCTTGGAACTGGGAAGATGCGGCCTTCAAAACGGATGATGGCATCCACCTCAACTGGCCAAGCGAGTATCGCTACAGCTGGCGCAACCGCTCCTTTACGGAAAATAAAGACTACAACGACCAAGTGCAGGGCTTATACCAGTTCTTTGATGAGGCTCAGGCCTATACCGAATTGGAGTCGCCCCGACCAAAGAACCTGAAATTTTCAGCTATGCTAGGGCTATTTGATGGTTCCAAAACGCTTTTTGTGCATACGGCTTCCGCCAAAACGATTACTCAAGCGGTGCAGATGGGCAAAAAATACCGCCTTAATGTAGTAATCGTAGGCGGCAGAGATGCCTGGATGGTAACGGACTTGCTCAAAACCAATAACGTTCCAGTCATGCTCAGCGAAACCCACAGCTTGCCCCGCCAGGTAGATGATGCGATCGATCAGCCCTTCCGTACCCCAGCGCTCCTGGAAGAAGCAGGTGTATCCTACTGCATCGGTATGGATGGCTACTGGCAGCTGCGTAACCTAGCTTTCCAAGCAGGCCACGCCGTAGGCTTTGGCTTAGATTACGAAAAAGCAGTGGCCGCCATCACCCTCAATACCGCCAAGATTCTCGGCATAGCAGACCGAGTTGGCTCTATCGAAAAGGGCAAAGATGCCACCCTCATCGTCACCAGCGGCGACGCCCTGGATATGCGAACAAGCGTAGTGGAGCACGCGTTCATACAGGGACGTACCGTTGATCTGACCAACAAACAGCGCGAACTTTATGAAAAATTTAAGACAAAATACGAGCAAGGACAATAACTTATAAGCTTCGCTTTCCGTCCTAAAAAGGAGTATAAGGCACTAATCAAGCTTTACACTCCTTTTTTTAGCTGTTGCTAAATATTGAATAGCTTGACTTTTAACAAAATAGCACTAAGATTTGTAGTAAATTGAAAAGCATGAAATTGATAAATATGAAATATATACTAGCCCTAACCCTCCTGGCATGCAGCACCCTTCTGCTCCAAGCACAAGAAGGCTACGTGACCATCGATGGGCAACGCCTCCCCTACATGATTGACGATTGCGGAGATACCCTCATCGTGGCCTCACTCAATACGTTCTCTGTTTCTATCCCAAGAGAATTTGAAAACCCAGAAGATTACAAGCTGTACCGTAAGTATAAGCGTTATGCAGTGAAAGTGTATCCTTATGCGGTGGAAGCGATCCGCATCTTTAGGGAGGTGGAATATGCGAC
>JBCCRH010000332.1:0-7285 GCA_039208045.1 Bacteroidota bacterium | reverse complement strand
GTCGCATTGATAGCTGCTTTTTTACTAATGAGCAGTTTTACTAAGTCAAGTAGGCCATGATCGGCAGCCTCAATTAAAGCCGTGTAGCTTTGACTACCCGCAGCATTCACGTCTGCCCCACGCTCGATAAGCAGTTCAGCAATTGCTACTCGCTGATAATGTACTGCTCGCACTAGAGGCTTTCTACACCGACATTTTTTTCCGTTCTTCTCGTCCTCGCCATTCACAGGCACTCCCTGATCCAACAGTAATCTTACTACTTCTAAATTATCATGCTCAATGGCTTCATAGAGCAAGTGCAGTTGGTTACCATCGCGAACGGGGGTAGTAGCTTGTTCTTTCTGTACTAGTGTAGTCTCGCTATGCGCTGCATGATGCACAGCACTTACAGGCTCTGCTATTGCTGCTTCAACAGTTTGCTCCTCTTCGGCCACTTGCTCTTGAGAGACCGTCTCCGGAGCAAGTTGTTCCGCTACTGCTGCTGTTGCATCTTCTTCTGTTACAGGCGTAATAGTTACATTTTTAGGTAGTAAAAAAGCAGGGATACTTGGGCTTAGAGTAAGCACTTGTTCGTTGGCATCCAGTAGCGTAATTCCTTCTGCCAGGCGGTCTTCATTTTGCTTCAGCATGAATGCCTGACTGCCCAACAGGAGCAATAATAGCGCGCTAATTAAACTAATTTTAGCAAGCGAGCTACGCTTATCGTATTTCCCGAATAAGCGATAAATACGAGTACTAAATACGTTGTTGTTTCCGGTTGCGGACATGGCTAATTTTGTTTTTGATGGGTGATTAATAAATTGTAATTGCGTAAGCGCTTCCGCATAAAGCATAGGCTGCTGTTGGATGCTCATCACTAGATCATCACAGCAATGCTCCCGCTCTACACGTAGCTGCTTGGATAGCCACCAGACCACCGGGTGATAGAAAAACAAAACTTCTAACACGCCTTGAAAAACATTCACTAAAAAATCATGACGCCGAATATGTGCTAGCTCGTGTAGCAACAGTACCTCTATCTGTTCAGTAGATAGCCCAGTGAATAACTGCACAGGAGCCAGCACCACAGGTCGAAAAAAATAAAAGGTAATCGGTTCTTTTACGCGCTCGGAAAGTAGGAAACGTACCTTTCGGTAAATGCCCATTTGCGCCCGTAGCTGCTCAAACTTAGTAGTCCAGAAGGCATCGGGTACGAGGGTGTAGCGCCGGTGCAATACCCGCAACTCCCAGAATCCACGCATCATCAGAAAAGTGAACCAAAGCACGCCCAAATACCAGCTAAAGGCTAGTATCGGCATCCAAGGTTGTAGCTGTTCCAAGACAGCGTCTACCCGATCAGCAATAGTCTGATGCGGTAGCACTTCTTCTGCCACTTGCCATTGTATCGCTGGTGCAGTTTCAGCTGATGCTTCAGTAGCAGGCATTTCCACGAAAGTGGCCACTTCCTCCTCCACATCCCTACTAACAGTCGGGTGATTTGCCATCTCCAAATGGGTCGAAAAGGTAATGCCAGACCAGAAAAGGATGGCTACCAGACCTCCCAAATAGAGGAAATAGCGGGTATTGGAATGCTTAGAGGGAATGGCCAAAAGTAGCAGGCGAAGTAGTAGACCGACTAATGCAATCTGCCAAAGGCTATGCAGCAATGTCAAACCAATGGCTTGCCCAGCAGGAATAATCTGAAACCAATGGATACTATTCATCGCCTTCTTGTTTTTGGGATGCTAGCCATTGTTGCAGTGCTTCGAGTTCTTCCGGCGCTACCTTGCTTTGTCCGAGTGCGTGCAGGGCCATTTTCAGGCCCGAGCCTTTATAAACCGTATTCAACAGTCGCTTTGATAAGGACTCTTGTACTTCCGATTCTTTAGGTACCGATGTATAATAGTGCGTCTTCCCCTCTTTAGTTCGAGTCACCATATTTTTAGCCGTCATGCGTTGCAAAAAGGTCAGTATCGTCGTATACGACACTTCTCGCTTGGCGCTAATATGCTCAAAAACTTGGCGTACCGTAGCTGGTTCGTGTTCCCACAAAATTTGTAGAATTTCCAGCTCCGATTCAGAGGGTTGATTGATTTTCGAATGCTTCATGTCAGGTGTACTTGAGGAAATGATCATAACCTGACACAAATATATACTACAATTGTAGTAGATGCAAGTTTTTCTACTACAATTGTAGTATTTTAAGAAAGCCCATGAAAAAGCCCTTCCCCTTTTGCAAAAGGAAGGGCTTTATAGTATTAGCTTATCCTATAATTGCTTACTGGATAACTAAGTCAAATGTCAAGTCAAAATCAGTATCTCCATCTGTTGCAGTGGAAGTAGATGTTTTAACATCTGGCTGGTGCTGTAGTCTAGCTGTAAAAGTACCTGATGCTAATGCAGCGCCAGTTGTCCAAGTGGTAACCAATCCTACAGGATTTTGGTTGTCGTCATCATCCTCATAGTTGATAGGATCAGCAGCATTATCAATGTTTCCATTTCCAGTTGGGCTAGAAAAAGCATCGCTGGTAAAGCTGAAGAACACCTGGTGCTCATCATCTTCATCTAGAATCTCTTTTCCGATGTCTTCACCAGGAGTCTCAAGATTGTTGAAGATTTCGTAAGTCAAGGTGTAGGTGGTGTTTGCACTTAGTGTAATGCCACCTAAGATTTGGAGCTCTTGCACCCCCTGTCCATCTGGATCTTGCGCACTAGCTGTCACTACATCTGATGAATTGGCAGTGTTCGTAAAAATAAGCGTAACATCCGTGATTACCTCTGGCAAGTTTTCGGGATCAGGAGCATCATCATCATCACAGCCTGTGAATAGAACACCTACCGCGAGTAACATGTAGAGACTGTACTTCTTGAAAAAGTCCATTGTTGTCATTTTTAGTTTGATTTAGAATTAAATGAATAATTAATGGTAAAGAGAAAATTTATTCCAGGCTCATCAGCGAAATACCTCATTTCATTGAGGTAATTCCGATAACGAGTATTGAATACATTCTGAACGGCTAGACCAGCGTTAACGCTTCCTAGCTGAAGCTGCCAAGCAAGATCAAGCAGGAAATAGCCTTCTGGGGCATCCTTAAAGTCAAAGATTTCTGATTCTAGTGTGATAGGTACTACTCCTTCAATCAGGTCTTCTGGTTGAATGGTTCTTGGTGCTTGGAATTGTTCGAAGGTATAGCTGGGTCGTATCGAAAGCTTAGAGGAAGTACCTGGCCAAAATGCGGGTACATCCCAGGCTAACTCATAATTTATAGCAATAGGAGGTTGATTAATCAGTGGTTCGTCCTTCTTCAAATTTTGTGACCACAGATAGCTAATGCCCAGCGTTCCATTTAGAGTGCTGCTCCACCGCTTTTGCCAAGATATATCTGTTCCCAAAAATAGCGCATCCGCTTGATCGTAGATGAATACTGGCATAGGCCCTCTAATGGTACCGATAACGGCCAACGGCCGATCGAATATAAAGTCTTGAATGTAGTTGGCATAGGCAGTTACGGTGAATGTACTAGCCCCCAGCTGGCTACGCCATTCATTAATCCACTTATATCCTCTTTCGGGAGTAACATCGCTCTCCTCTAATGGCGTCACTCGATCTGTTCGTATGATACCAGTCTCACTCTCATCCTCATAATAACGCAATAAACCAAAAGAGGTCTTAAAGCCATGTTGCCCAAAGCTGTATAATTCAGCCATATTGGGCGTACGCCAAGCAGTAGCCAGATTTGTTCTAAAGGTATGGCTGTTATCCCCCGAAATATCCAGAATATACCCTAGTGATGCCGTTACATTGGTAAAATTATACTCATCTCTAAAAATATTCTGCCTGTCATCTCTACCTCGGACGTTATTGTATTCATGATCTAGGCGAATACCTAGTTCAAGAGTGTTTCGGTCACTGCGAAGGTTTTCAACGATAAATGCGCTAAAGCGAGTGGTATTATAATTAGGGATAAAAGGAGTGGTGTTAGTCCCAGGATTGTTATCATTGTTTTGGGTAAAAAATTGCAGGCCAATTATACCATCTATCCCCATCCACTCTGGATGCTCCCAATCCAATTGAAAATCATTTGTAATAAGATCGAGGTCAATAATAGGTAGATCAGCATTTCTTCGTACGTCGTACTCTTCCCGTTGGTTGAGTTGGCTTCCTATTCTGAAGGTCAGCTTGGCATCGTCCGCATACATCCAGCTAGTCTCCACTTTAGCCAAATGATGTTGAACTAACTGATTGGGCTCATTAATATTATATGAAAAATCATTTATAATATTAGGCTCATCCGAATTGAAAGCTCGGATCATAGCTGTACCACTTTCTACCACTGAAGACCGTAAAAGTCCTAAATTTTGACTCAGATAGCTATAGTAGACTTTGAAGTCAAAATCTTTCACCTTATAACGCAACCCACCATTAGCGGCTATCTCCTGCTTGCCTGTGTTAGTGAGCGAATAGTCTGGTGCATGTCTATCGCCTATTCGGGTATAGTTGGCTCCAAGGTGATAGCTCCAATTGTCCAGTCCTTCCCCTATTTCAGCATTCAAAAAGTAACCTCTTCCGTTAGTTTGATAGCCAGTACCTACTTTTGATTTGAATGGCTTTCGCAAATAAAGCGGGTCAGCCTCTACAATAATAGCCCCTCCAATGGCTTCAGGGCCATATCGAACGCCAGCAGCTCCCTTCAATACCGTCACACTATTGGCGGTCGAAATATCGATCTCAGGTGCATGATCAGTACCCCAATTCTGAAAGCCGTGTTTAATTCCATTATTGAGCACCAGCACTCTATTTCCGTACAGCCCGTGGATGACAGGTAGCTGTACATTATTTCCAGTGGAGGTGAAGGTCACTCCATTTATTGCTGATATAGCTGATGCTAAACTATTGGTAGGGTCAGCAGATAACATATCTTTAGAGACAATCTGCTGTGCAATAGATACGGTACCTTCTGCCTTTTGCCGCCCTGCCGTGATCGTGACTGCCTCCAATGCGTTCACTTCTTTATGAAGATAGATATAAGGCTTATCGCTGGATTCATAATAGTTTTGACAGGTCGTATCGCAATAACCTAAGCAAGATATGACCAGTGTACTATTTGGGTCACACACCTCTTCGATCAGGAAGGCTCCTTCTTCATCTGTTAGAGCGAATTTCTGGGTTCCCTTAACCACTACAGAAACATAAGGCAAGGCTTCCTTAGTGTCTGCATCTAAGATGATTCCTTTCAGCTCATAGTTGCAATCATTATCATTTTGAGCTTGCAAGGAAGTACACATTGCAAATAAGCCAACTATAAATAGCAACTGTTGAAGTCGGGTGGTGACCATTCTCTTACTCAGTTTTATATTGCATCTATTTGCCATGCAGTTCTTTCGTTCCACGAAAATGCTAGTAATCATTACAAAAGATTTGGAGGTTCATTCGTACGGTATGTACTAATTAATTTGAATGTCTATTCCTCCTGAATTTTTCGTGGTACACCTTATCAGTGAACTGTGCATCTAATGCAATTCGGCTGCAAATATACACAATATAAAATTAACGCAACTAAGTTGCATTAATTTTGTGCGCTAGAAATTAGCAGGAAGACATGCTCTTGCAATAGGATGTATAGGCTCTTTATTATGACCCGGTTGGTTATGTATCGCGAAAATAGTGTATTTACTTAAACTAAGTAAAAATAAGCATTAGTTTGTTTGCTAACATTCATAAGCTAGGAAAACTAGGGGCCAAGAAAAATCCCGAATACTGGACAAAGTTTAGCATTCGGGATTATTCTCACGATAAAGGCAAGTAGAAATACTGACTACTCTTTCACCACTCGCAAGGTTTTCACTTCTTTTCCATGCTCCACTCTTACCCAAAGCACACCAGAAGTTAAGTGGCTCACCTCTAGCGGAATCCGCTCATTAGCATAAACGTCATGCTCCTGCAATAACAGGCGCTGTCCCATATTGTTGAATATTTCTATGCGAATAGCCCCTTCCAGGTCAGCGGTCTGTAGCCATAAAGCATCACGAGTCGGGTTCGGATAAATCTGAACAGTAGTAGACTCATCAGTACCGGAGGTAAGTTGTACCTCATCTTCTGGGTCACCATCCAGTCCCTCTTCACAAGGCTCTCCAGAGGAGGCATCTAGTGTAATATCTTCGATTTCACAAATAGGTGTGACGACTTCCCATCTAAAAGTACCTGGTCCAATGAGTACATCAAAGAAATTAAGGCCTGGCGCAAATAAAGTCTCAGGCTCTCCAACTACAGTAGCAGTGCCTGTAAATTGGTTATCTGGGCCAAGGGGTACCGAAATATCCCCTTCAGCAGGATTAAAATAACCCAATGTTACTCGTCTATTTACTTCAGGAAAATCACCAATACTTACGGGGTCAACACATTCAATAAATACCTCAATAAAGTCCTCTCCGTCACAATCTATAGCTGAATTGACAATCAATAATCCTCCCACAACCGTATAGGTGTAGTTCTCTAGCCCTTCTGGGATTGCAGGTAAAAATGGATAGATTTCGTACACTCCTGGCCCCGGATTTGACGTCAGCACCGACACCCCAGGATCAACAAATACAAAGTCGATATCGCTTGGTGCAGGAGGTGCATCACCACAAACTAAGCCCGTAGTCGTAGTAGCTATATTCGTCGGTAATGGATCCGTTGCCTCAATGAATACATCCATGACTTCCAGTACAAATTCAGCTGGGAGAATCGTCAACTCCCCTGCTTCGTAGGTGACTTGATAGTTTGGCGCAGCCGGTGGATTGATAATCGTAATCTCATTGACATCCTCACAGGCGTCCTGTGGAGAAAATTCGAAGGTGCCAAAAATTTCCTGTGGGGTTTCCCCAAATGGGAAATGATCCGGTTCTGGATGATATGATACGGTGAAGTCGAGGGGATCTTCACTGCCGTATTGTATTTCACCATCATCAACGGTTACTGTAAGTTCAAATGGAGTAACTGTTAACTCGCCCATTCCAAAATTGACAGTATAGTTGTTAGACACCACAGTAGCGTTAGCAGTAATAATGTGCGGGCTTGCAGCTACACTACAACGCTCACAGTCTACGAGGTAGGCAATCTCTTCTTCGAAAATATCCTCTTCCGTATCGTCGTATTGCAAGCCACTCACGGTACCTGTAAAATTCGGCGTTTCGCCATATTCTATCACGATATCGTCTGGCGTGACCGTCAACTCTGCCTTTTCGATGACCAATTCGGTAGGCTCAAAACTAATAATTAAGTTATCATTGATAAAGCCTCCAGGTATCACATACTGCGTGCCTG
>JBCCRH010000331.1:0-7310 GCA_039208045.1 Bacteroidota bacterium | reverse complement strand
GTAAATGCTTGATCCGAAGTTCTCTTTTCTTGTGCGGATGAAGTACAGGCTGCAAATACAAACAATAAAATAGGAAGGATAGCTATGTGTTTCATGAAGTATTGATTTTCATAGTTCTGATAGCCCAAAGATAGATCGTTGAGACTCCTTTTCAAAAGCTCTGATCGAATTCGTTAAAGGCATATTAAATCAACAGATTCTTGTGTATATTATAGTGGTAGTGCGTCTTACTTATAAAAACTGTATTATTCTATGCGTTTACTAACTGCTTTTTCCTTGCTAGTTCTCCTATCCATTTGGGCATGTAGCCCCAAATTATCTAACTCAGCTGATTCCTCCCTTCAGCCCACTGCAGCGCCCATACCCAGTCAGCATTTTGCGCAAGCAGAAGATGTACAAGTATTACCTGCTGAATACGATTATCCTAACCAAAAAAATCTTTTCTGTAAAGATCCTACTGCTTTTGCACCAGATACCAATTATGTGGAGCACACGCCCATCAAGTATATTCGAGTCAATTTTCACTGGATGAATACGACCGATCGCAAGGCCAATCTCGATGGTAAGAAAGCGGTTGACTTTGTAAAAGGCATGGTAAAGGCTAGCAACTACCATTTGCGTAAGAATAAAAAAATGTGGCTGCCGGTTGGCAATGATATTCCGGCTCTGCCTACCCAGTTCCGAATTGTGCTCACCCCCCGTCCCGACGACCCCACCGATGATGGTATTTATTTTCACTATGATGATGAGAAGACCTACTATGTGCATAAAGGAAAAACCAGGAATCTCTTTAAGCGCGACCTCATCAATGAATACGGCGTGCAATTAGACACCGTGCTGAATGTATTCTTAATGCCTCATCATCCTGATAGTGTTGCTTCTAAGAAGTACTTGGCAGGAAATGTTGGGGTGGCACTACGCAATACCGTCAAGATAGCTGGAATAGTAGCCAATGGGGGTACGTACTGGGATTACGCCCCAACGCTCAACCACGAAATTGGTCATATTTTGGGGCTGGCCCATGCTTGGCGCTCCGATGGCTGCGATGATACTCCACGCCATAAAAACGATTGCTATTCCCAATCGATTCCAGGTTGTGCCACGCGCACCAGCAACAATGTAATGGATTATTCCAATGCACAAAAAGCATGGACGCCCTGTCAAATTGGTAAAATCCATATGCGCCTATCGCGGCCAGGAAACCTTTTGCGAAATTTTTTAGAGCCTCGGTGGTGTACCCTTAATGAAGAAGCCTCCATTGTGATTCGCGACACGGTAAGTTGGGACTGCCGGAAAGATTTGGAAGGGCATCTGATTATTGAGAACGGGGGCTATCTGAGTATGTATTGCAGCACTTCTATTCCCAAAGGAGGACGCATTATCGTGAAGCCTGGCGGTACGCTATTGTTGCAGGAAGCCACTTTAATGAATACCTGCGGTGAGGAGTGGGATGGGATTGTTGTGGAAGAAATGGGTGGTGTGCAAGGACAAATTATACTCAAAGGAGCGGTGAAAATTGAAAATGCTGTACATACTCCCGATCTTACCTTAAATGATTAATGACCATATGAATCATCTACGAATCATCTTTTTTATCATCGTAATGGGCATTTATTTATGGTTTCCAGCGCAGCTCATTCGTTCCAACGAAATAGTATTAGCAGAAGGCTACACCTGCGATATGTCCCTACAGCCTATTGATCCCTATGATGCCTTTCGTGGAAGGTATATTATACTTAGTTATGACGCCACAGCCTCATTAGGTGTAGATACTGTTGCGTATGGGATACCCCTGTATGTAACCTTAAAAAGTGATAGCCTGGGCTATTGTGCTTTTGATAAAGCTTACCCTTCCCCTCCTGAAGCACCATACATCCGGGTGCCTTCATATGGTGGACTAAATTATGATCGGGTATGGTTACAGCTGCCCCAAGATATGAAGCGCTTTTATCTCAATGAGGAGATTGCTCCTTTGGCCGAAGAAGCGTTTCGAGAGCTGCAACGCACTAGGCGTGAGATGGGCACCACTGAAGTGACTGCTTTCGCAAGGTTAAAAGTCCTGGATGGAAAGGTAAGGGTGGAGCAGGTATATTTTGAGGGACAGCCGGTGGCGGAGTATGTGCGAGAGCGGTTCTTATCTTCTTCCAAGCAGTAAAAGAGGGAAAGCCCTGCTGCGTTTCGCAGTAGGGCTTTCCAGAATATTCAACAAGTGGATTTATACTAGACCTAAAATCCATAAGTAATACCAAAGGCGGTATACGTCTGTAGATCAGGGTGCTCGAACTTAGCTTCTCTTAAGCCAACTGTGAATCCCACGCCGATACCCTTCCAAATATCAGCAATATTGAAGGAGTTGATCCAGGTGTAGTTGAGTAGGCCTTCTTCGGCCATTATAGTTGTAACACCATCATCATCTAAGTATTCTACTGGGAATTTCTCATCGCTGTAAGGTAGAAAAGCACTCAAGTTAGACGACCAAACGATATTGCCTGGGAATGTATAAGTATAGGTTGCTTTTAGCTTGGCCCCCAAAGCAGATTGACTATCCACATCACCTACACCAGAAAAAGCGAAGTTGTACGTCAGTGGGTGTACCACTACAACTAAGTTAGGCACCTTGGCTGGTGTCCAAGTGACACCTACACCAATGTCTAGTGTACCAGGACTTAAAAAGTCGAATACGGAAGTATTCAAATCTGCCAAAGCAGAAATGGCAATATCTGAGTTGAGGCGGTAGCCATAGAGCGAAGAGAAAATCAATAGATCTACAGTTCTATCTTCTAAAAAGTCAGAGCCTTCCTGATCGTCGTTGGTGTTAATATCTAGCCCTTGCCAAGCTAGGTTAGAGGTCAACGTATTGCGCCAAAAATGCTTTTCTTTAATCAGGTTGGCAAAGCCATTGATACCAATATTGAGCACAGAAGAAGAGCTATTGGGATTGGCACTGGCCTGCCAGTTGTTAGAGCTACCCAGGCTCAGGCCTACCAAGCCACTGACGCCTACTTCCCATCCCTTCATAATCTGGATTTGCTTAGCCAGATCGCCAATTTCAGCATTGAAGGAATCTGCTTCCGCTTGTTTTGCAGCTTGCTGTGCTTCTAAGTCTGCTTTTTTCGCTTTCAGCTCTTCCATCGTCATGGTCTGCGCTTGTAAGCAAAATGCAGGAAGTAACAAAAGTAATGTAATTGTTAGGAGGTTCTTTTTCATTTTGTCACGTTTTTAGTTGATACTTTTTGTAATTTATCTTGTAAAGATAAAATAGGAATAATTGGTTTATGAGACGCTCAACATTTTTGGAAGTAACGAGATGCTACTTTTGCAGTTCCGCTATTTTACGAAAGTAAGCAAACCCTTCGCGTATAGTTCGTATCATGCGTGTAGCAGGTAGGTAGGGGGCTCCCAGGCGATGGTTAGCTACCGCAATTTTGCGCACCAGTGTCCAATGGGCAGCAAAATCGCGGAGGGCCGACCAGTAGGTGCCCTTGGTTTGGTCGTAGATGTGCGTGGGTTCAGAGCAGGTGCCGTTGATCTCTAAGATTTTGATGCCAGTGCCCTGTTTGAGCTGTTCGAAGCTGTCGCATTTGATGTCAAAGCGGCCGTAGCAGATACCGGGCATTTGGTCGCAAATGCGGTCGAAGGTTCGGGTCAATTCTTGGTCGATGAGGTGGTTGCCATTGATAAATCGGGTGCCTTTCGAGTGGTTGCCAATCATGCCGAGGGGTATGCGCGCTCCCTTTTGGGGGACTTTCGTCAAAAGGTCTGGGGCCTGCTCTTGGATGCGGTCGAGTTGCAGGAGCGCTCGCTGATCTGCCTCCATGAGTTGTTGAACGGTAGCTTGGCCATCGCCCACCACTTCTAAGAAGGTTTTTAGCGTAAGCGAAGTAATACGGCCACTAGCCTGACCGGGAAAACGGTGGTAAAACACGCCAAACTCCTCCTTAGCAAGCACTAGCTCCTGTGCGAGAAAGGCAATATCCAGCTGTTCCAGAATAGTAGCCAAGACTTCGGGCGAAGCGACTTTTTGTACCAAAAAACCGCGAAAGCCTAGGTCGGGTTTTAGGATGAGTGGGAATTCAATAGCAGCAGCTTCGATGATAGAGAGCGCCTCCTGGATAGAGATGGAAGGGGGGAGTAGAACGGTTTTAGGTCGGTATTGCGCCGGTATTTGCACCATGGTATCGTATTTGGATTCAAATCCAAATCCACCGGTAAAGATTGCGGGATTGGTAGCGGTGAAAAAAGCGGGGTGGCCCGCACGTAGTGCTTGCCAAAGAAAGTGTGGAATCAGCGGATAGTAAAAGGCCTGTGAGGGCCAGTACTCCCAATTTCGAAGCTTAATCCAAAAGCGCTGCCACTTAGATACGGCCATCTTACTGCGAACCTACTTTTTGGGGATTCAACGAGAGCTCAGCTTGCTTACGTTGTTCCCGTAGCAAATCGTGATAGAGCAATTCGATCGTCGCACCTTTTTTAATGACGTTGGTGATACTAACGGTCTGCACCAATCCAGCCCGGTTCATAATCACATCATTCCAAGGATCCCCATCTCCCGCAAAACGGTGAAAGTGGAGAATAGCGTCAAGGTCATAGCTATCATTTTCTTCTTGCCATTCGGCAAACCATTTTTCTCGCTTGGCTTTAGTTGGCGCATCGTACAAGGTGGCAGAAGACCAGATGTGTTTTTCTTGCGTATCCAGTGCTTTTAGGTGGCTTTTTTGGCCATCCCATCTAAAGTCGTACAGTGCACCTTGATCGTACACTACCATAGTAAAGGGCTCCATTCCATCAAATTTATAATTTTGATAGAAAGGCTCAAAATTGGGATAATCAAAGTAGTCCAGTGCCATCAGGCCTCTGCTTTTTCGGTAAGGAGGCGTACGGTGGTGCAGTTCGAAAGCGCCATTGAGTATGCAGACCAAACGATTCGTATCGGCAGTCACAATCCAGGTCCCTCCTGCTTCAGTATCGCGCGGGAAAAGCAGCTGTTGGCCATGGCGTGTTTCGGTAGAAAGCCCTTTAGGCGAGCGAGAAGCTTGCTCATCTCTATTGGAAGTCAAAATAAAATCATCAGCGCCTTGGGGCACGAAAGTTACGGTACACATATGATGAGGTGGCGTTAGTTAGGTACAAGATTAATAGAACACTATGACGTCTTCTTTTGGTTTGCGCTCCAAAGTGGGTACGACTGCATCATCCGCTGGATAGCCTACGGGGACCAGCAAAAAAGCGCGCTCGTTCTCTGGGCGATTCAAGATTTTTTGTAGAAAGTTCATGGGGCTGGGCGTGTGGGTGAGGCTCGCTAAGCCCGCATTATGGATGGCCGCCAATAGAAAGCCGGAAGCAATACCCACCGATTCATTGACGTAGTAGTTCTTGCTTCTACTTCCGTCTTCTTCCAAGTCGTACGCTTTTTTGAAGACCACAATCAGATAAGGCGCAATTTCCAAAAAGGGCTTTTGCCAATTGGTTCCAAATTGCTTCAAATCATCTAGCCACTCTTCGGACATCCGGCCGTTGTAGTTTTCAAATTCTTCCTTTTCTGCCGCTTCGCGGATTTGCTTTTTTATCGCAGGATCTTCGATTACGCAAAAGGTCCAAGGCTGCTTGTGCGCCCCTGATGGAGCGCTGGAAGCCGTCATAATGATATTCTCAATAATTTCGCGAGCAACAGGCTTATCGGAAAAGGCCCGCACGGTGCGGCGTTTATCCAAAAATTGGTGGAGTTCGCGGCTTCGCTGAAGCATATCAGCTTTGGCGAAGCGTACTCCTTTATAAGGTAGAAAGTCTTCCATGTTGAGTGGCTTAACTATTTGTAATGCGAGACAAAGGTAGGAAAGAATTTCTACTACAAATCGCCTTCTTGCGGACGAATCACTACATCCTCCACCACCACATTTGCAGGTAACTGCCAGCAATGCAGGATGGTCTTGGCAATAGCCTCCGCAGGCATTAGTCGATCTTCGGGAAAGGGGGCACCCGCCCAAGAGTCCGACCAAGTAGCGCCTGGCATTACGGTAGTCACGCGCACGCCTTCATCAAGTAGCGCTTGGCGCAATACTTTGCTTAAGCCGAGTAGGGCGTGCTTGCTAATAATATAGCTAGCACATTCTCCCATGACCTTGAAACTAGCGATAGAGCAGACGTTAAAAATATGTCCTTGCTTTTGGGCTTTCATAAGAGGGACAAAAGCTCGGCAGCAATCGTAAGCTGCTAGTAGGTTGAGGTCTAGTACGGCTTGGAGTCTTCCTTCTGGCTCTTCCAAGAAGCCGCCCATATCAAAGCGCCCAACATTATTGATGAGTACATCCAATTGGTCAATTTTACGGAGGATGACTCGAAGAAAGTGCTGGCGCTCTTCTGTAATACTTAAATCCACTTCGCAAGCGATGATGTCTAGTGCAGGGTATTCTAGCGCAAGCTCCGTCTTGAGGGCAGACAAATCGGAGCGAGTGCGCGCGATGATGATTAGCTTTTTGCAATGTGGAGCAAAAGCGTGGCAGCAGGCTAGTCCGATGCCTTTTGTAGCGCCGGTGATAAGTGCGGTCATAGGTATTTAGCGTGGTAGTTCTGCAAAAGAGGTGACGGTTGGGTGCTTAGTGCTTGCGGCGGTGCCAGGGCGTACCAATTGAATAGTCTGGAAACCAGCAGTTCTAGCAGCATCTAGCTCTGCTTCTATATCCGAAAGGAATAGTATACTCGAAGCTGGAATATTCAGCTGTCGCTGAATAGTTTGATAGCTCTCCACTTCTCTTTTGTGGCCGATTTTGGTGTCAAAATAGGCAGATAGATAAGGCCGCAAATCGCCCGCTTCCGAATGACCAAATAAAAGCTGCTGTGCTTCTACAGAGCCAGAGGAATAGATACCCATTTTCACCCCAGCAGCTTTCCAGCGGAGCATAGCGGGGACTACATCGGGATAGATATGCCCTTGGTATTCGCCACTCTCGTAGCCAAAGCGCCAGAGATAGCCCTGTAGTGTTTTGAGGGCGGTGTGCTTGCGATCAGCTGCGATCCAGTCCAACAATTTTTGGATAGCCATCGCATTATCGATTTCGACGCCTCGCTCGGAGAGAACAGTTGCTTTTACGGCATCTAGTTCTGCCTGTACCTTCTTGTCAGTCTGATGTTCTTTTACAAAAGCTTCCAAGTGCTGGCTGGCATAAGGGAAGAGCACTTCGTGTACAAAAGCAATGGAAGTGGTCGTCCCTTCGATGTCCATTAGTATAAATTGGGTCATGCGGATAGGCCTAATTGGTTGTACTCGTGATCTACCCCTGACTCGGTGTAGTGTGGCACCCAGCCTGATTGAT
>JBCCRH010000330.1:0-7321 GCA_039208045.1 Bacteroidota bacterium | reverse complement strand
AAGAGTTTGCCATCTTCGTACCAACGACGGCCCATTTCCTCCCCACCACGGATGTGTGCTATGGCGAAGGCAAAACCACGGTCTAGCAAGCTCAGGCGAACACTGCTAAAATAAGGGTCCATGGTAGCACCGTAGGAGCCATAGCCGTAGAGTAATACGGGTTGTGTACCGTCCTTCTTGAAGCCTTTTTTGTAGACCATAGATACAGGTACCTTCTCCCCATCGCGCACTTCCACAAAAAAGCGCTCCGACTGATAGTCTTCTTTGTTGAAATCACCAACTACTTCCTGCTCTTTGAGCAAAGTAAACGCCTTGGTTTCCATGTCGTAGTCGAAGGTAGAGTTGGGGGTAGTCATCGAGGTATAGCCGAGGCGGAGTAGCTTGGTATCAAACTCTGGATTCGCACTGGTGTAGGCTAAGTAAGCATCTTCGCCGAAGTCGATGTAGTGCTCTTCACCTTCCCAAGGGCGCACGCGCAGGCGCGTGATGCCTGCCTTACGCTCGGACAGCACTAAATGATCCTTGAAAATATCCATACTTTCTAGTAGCACATCGTCTCTATGAGCTATGACTTCTTCCCAATTATCTTTTGTAGTATTATTCTCATCCGTCATCATGAGACGGAAATTCTGTGCGTCTAAATTGGTACGGATATAGAATTTGTCTTCATAGTGAGTCAAACTGTATTCTAAGTTACGCTCTCTGGGCTGGATAATGCGGAATTCTCCTTCAGGATCGTCGGCATTTAGCACTCGGTATTCAGAGCTGAGCGTCTGGAAAGAAGCAATTACGATATATTTTTCAGACTTCGTTTTGAAGGCGTAGGCATTGAAGGTGGCATCACTTTCGTGAAATACTTCTACATCTTCGCTTACAGGAGTACCGAGTTTATGGCGAAATATTTTGTAGGGGCGCAGCGCATCATCTTTTACCGTGTAGAAAACGGTTTGATTATCGTTAGCCCATACTGTACCGCCAGTGGTGTTTGGGATATAGTCTTCAATCATTTCTCCAGTCTCCAAATCCTTGAAGCGGATGGTATAGATTCTACGGCTCAGGGTATCTTCTGCGTAAGCAAGAATTTTATTGCTAGGGCTTACACTCAGGCCACCCGCATTGTAGAACTCATAGGGCTCAGCCAGTACATTTACATCGAGTAATAACTCTTCTTCTGCTTCCAGTGTCTCCTTTTTTCGGGAGTAAATTGGATACTCATTACCTTCTTTATACTGTGTAATGTAATAGTAGCCATTCTTTTTATAAGGCACCGACTGATCGTCTTGCTTGATACGACCTTTCATCTCTTCGAATAGCGAAGTCTGAAAGTCAGACAGGTGGCTCATTAGGTTCTCTTTGTACGCATTCTCAGCGTTCAGGTGGTCGATTACTTCTTGATCTTCTCGTTGGTTCAGCCAATAGTAATTGTCGGTACGGTCATCTCCGTGAATACTCAGTGTTTTGGCCACTTTTTTGGCAACAGGTGCCGGAGTGTCCATTTTTTCATACATCTCACTCATGGTATCGCTGGGTTGTTTTTGGTTGGTCTCATTTTGGCATGACCAAAATAGCATAGACATTGTTATAACAAACAGAGAAACGGGTGTGATTTTCATAAAGTTGTTGGATTTTATGTAAAAATTAATAAAGTTGCTTGGTTATCGTCAAGTCCTAAATATAACTATTACTTTTGATCGGTGCGGCTACAAACTACATATAAGCAAATATTAGCTATATCTACCCCTATTATGTTGGGTAGTGCTGCTCAAAACGTTATTGCCTTAAGCGATAGTGTGTTCCTTTACCATTTAAGTGAGCTTGATTTTGCAGCGATCGGTTTTGTAGGGGTATTCTACCTAGTGATTGCCGCTATTGGCTATGGCTTTTCGCGCGGTGGGCAGATTATGATTGCTCGCCGGATGGGGGAGGGGAAAGAGGAAGAAGTGGGGCGTACCTTCTATGCGATGCTTTACTTTGAGCTAGCGCTTGCTTTCGTCTTATTTCTCTTTATGCAGTATGGTGCAGATAGCTTCTTCTCCTTTTTTGTAGAGTCGCAAAGTATTCACCAAAAGAGTCTCGAATACCTAGATTATCGCTCTTGGGGGGTGTTTTTTAGCTATTTGGGGGTCGCCATTGTGGCGCTGTATACTGGCGTGGCGCGTACGAGCTTCATCATAGTAGATACTAGTATTTTAGCTATTATAAATATTGCACTCAACTATGGCTTAATCTTTGGTAGATGGGGATTGCCAGAAATGGGGATTGCCGGGGCGGGCTTGGCCAGTACGATTGCTGAAGTGGTCGCCTTCATCATCTTTGTCGTTTATGTCTTGCTAGACAAAAAAGCGAATGATTATCGCCTATTTCAAATCCCTAGCATCGACTTTGATCTGATTCGCCAGCAATACAAATTGGCCCTTCCTATTGTTGCACAGGCTTTTGTAGGCTTGGGCAGTTGGTTTGTATTTTTTGGAATCGTAGAGAACTTAGGGGAGCGCGAACTAGCTATTTCTAACTTAGTGCGCATGGTGTACCTGATGTTATCTATTCCATGCTGGGGCTTTGCGTCTGGGGTCAATACGTTAGTAAGCAACTTTATTGGTCAAGGAAAAAAGCAGGTGGTATTGCCTATCATCTGGAAAACCGCTAAGATTTGTTGGATTACGACGATGCTCATTACTGTTCCGGTGGTGCTCTATCCACAGCAAATTTTGTACCCACTCCTAGGCGGTACTGATGCAGCGCTGATTGCTGATTCTCAGGTTATCCTGTATCTGTTAATGGTCATATTAACGGTCTTCTCCGTTGGTGGGGTTTATTTTAATGGCTTGGCTGGTACTGGGGCTACTTACTTTGGTTTGAAAATTCAGATGGTGAGCGTGGTCATCTATCTCGTATATATCTATACGGTCGTTAATTATTCGGACTTGGGGTTGTCCTGGGCCTGGGGAGCAGAAATTATTTATTGGATATTTATTATTACGGTGACGGTTTGGTATTTGCGGTCAGGTAAGTGGCATAAGTTGAAGGTGTAGGAAGGTTACGGATTCGTGATCGATTGCATGTAACTCATATTTGATCTAGAGATCCTTTTCGATTTCTTTGGGATTTTCTTTATCGTGGCGAATGCTTAATATGCGAACGATTCTTGTTGGGTCGAATACACGGAAGATGATTTTGTAAGACCACGCCTTGGTGTAGCGTGCCTCATATTCTAAATCTTCTGAATCAGGTAGTAGAGGTTTACTATTTGGAAATCGTCTTAGGGTTTTAGTTTGGTCTACTATGCCTCTACGTATTTTTTGACCTGTAGCTGGGGAATCCGCCCTGGTGTGATAATTAGATATTTCTCTTAATTGTTGGTTGGCTTTTTTGGAAAAGATAATTTTAAAGAGTTTTCCTACCATTGCTCCATTTCTTTTTCTAAATCTTCCAATGTAATATATTCACCACGTTCAATTTGAGCGTTAGCTTCGTCTAGTTCTGCCATTAGCTCTTCTTTTGTCTCCGGCATTTCTAAGCCTGGAGGTGGAGGCATACTTTCGATGATCCTTCCAATCTCCTCTTCCTCCTGTCCTTCCATATACGTATCCAACATAGAATGGATCACTTTTAGAAAGCGCTCATCCTGCACCTTTTCTAATTGATGATGAATTTGAGTTCGTAACTCTGCGGCACCCATGAGTAATTGTTTTGTTGACATATCCTTAAAGTTACATTTTTTAGTTTAAAAAAGCTATGCCTTTCCTACCATTTCTATCAATTCTTTGGCCAATTTTGCGCTAAGCATTGCCGTCATACCCTGGTGATCGCGCGCTGGATTAAGCTCCATAATATCTGCTCCTACTATCGGGACTTTTATTCGGTCTAGCAGAGTGAGTACCTCGCGAACGGTCAAGCCGCCTGGCTCATAATGCGCGACGCCGGGTGCATAAGCTGGGTCGAAACCATCCAAGTCAATGGAGATGTATAATGGCCCTTCTAGCTCCAATGTATCTTGCACATCAAAATCCTTCATCTCAATAATCCGTACCCCAAAACGATCAGCCTGTGCCCGTTGGTGGGCAGTGAGCGTGCGGACGCCTATTTGCGTAAGCGATTGAGCTAAGCCGCGCTCCATAATTCGGGCAAAAGGGGAGGCATGAGAATAAGGATTGCCTTCAAAATCATCATAGAGGTCACTATGCGCATCAATTTGCAACAAGTGAAGATTAGGATACTTTTTCGCGTAAGCGGCCACTAGCGGATAGGTAATCGAGTGATCGCCACCAATAGAAATAAGGCGCTGGCCGTTATCGAGGAGTTGGCTAGCGCTGTTTTTTATAGTATGAAAAGCCTGCTCAGGGTCGTCGCTGGGGAAGTGGAGGTCGCCGCTATCTGACCAAAAATTAACAATGGAAAGGTCGAGGCCGTTTTGATTGGTAAAGTTGGCGGAGCCGTTATGGAGGGCAGCGCGCAAAGCGGCAGGCCCCTTTGACGCGCCCAACACAAAAGAGGAGTTCGCGTCAAAAGGAATGCCAAGTAGCGTAGTTGGGTGGTACATACTCGCTTACTTCAAGCGGGCCAATGCCTTGCCAATACGGCTGACGGCTTCGCGAAGCGCATCTTCAGAGGCCGCGTAAGACAAACGGAAGCAGTTGTCTGCACCAAACGCACTACCACTCACAATCGCGACATAGGCTTCATTCAACAAGTATTCCGCGAAATCATTAGCATTTTCGACCGTAGTCGTACCATCCGTACGGCCAAAATAGGCACTTACATCAGGGAAAATATAGAAGGCACCTTCTGGGCGATTCACTTTTACATCCGGTATCTGGCTGAGCAAATCGATCACCATATCCCTGCGCGCCAGAAAGGCTTCACGCATCGCATGGCTGGGAGCCATATCCGCCTCTAGCGCAAAAGCCGCCGCTTTTTGCCCAAAGGCAGTCGCACCAGAGGTGAACTGGCCCTGTATTTTAGCGCAAGCTTTTGCCAACCATTTTGGGGCACCAATATACCCCAGGCGCCAGCCTGTCATAGCAAAGCCCTTGGAAAAGCCATTTACAGTAGCGGTGCGGTTGCGCACGAACTCAAAGCTGCCAATGCTCGCATGGCGCTCCCCAAAATTGATGTATTCATAAATTTCATCAGCAATCAGTGTGATTTGCTCATGGCGAGCTACTACCTGAGCAATTGCTTCGAGTTCTTCCTTGGAGTACACAGAGCCCGTTGGGTTACAAGGGGAGGAGAATAGCACCGCTTTGGTACGTGCTGTAATTGCCTCTTCCACCATAGCTGCACTTACTTTATAGTCATCTTCGATGCCTGCTTTGACCAACTTAGGTATGCCACCGGCAATTTTCACAATCTCGGAGTAAGACACCCAATAAGGGGCCAAGATCACCACTTCGTCACCTTCATTGAGCAGAGCCAAACAAAGGTTCGCAATAGATTGCTTCGCTCCATTAGACACCACAATCTGATCCAAATCAAAGTCTAAATCATTATCGCGCTTAAATTTTGTTTGGATGGCCTTGCGTAATTCGACCAAACCCGGCACGGGGGTGTACTTGGTATAGCCAGCATCTAATGCCTTCTTTGCCGCCTCTTTAATATGATCTGGTGTATCAAAATCAGGTTCCCCTAAGCTCAAACTAATTACATCGTGGCCCTGCGCTTTCAAATCGCGCGCCATTTGTGCCATTTTAATCGTGGCAGATTCGGACATGTTCAGTACTCGATCCGAAAGTAGACTTTTTGTCGCTACAGACATGGTGTTGATTATTTTTTTGTTAGAGAGCAAAATTAGTTTTTTCTTCGGTTTGAACCATTCCCATTTCACTTTTTTTACGGACTCTAAATTTTATATCTTGCACCTTCAAATGCGTATCGATGAGTAAAAAAAAGAAGCGAACCTCCCCGAAGCAAAAGCGGGGCGCTCCTAAAAAACAGGAACCGATCAAGCAGGTAGCCCAAAAGAGTGTTCCCCCAAAGCCTATCTGGAAACCCCTACCTAGCTCAGATCAAGATGGGCTATATCGACGTATTTTTCAATATGCAGCTCTAGGAATTTTGCTGAGTACTATCATTCTGGCAGTAGGAACAGGCATCAATGGCGATGATGAGTATCAAGTTGATTACGCAAATAAGCTAGTGAGTTACTACACCTCCTTTGGGGAAGACCAAGCGGCCCTAAATATCGAGAAAGGCAATATGCACTATTATGGGGGCTTCTTTGACCTGACCACGGGCTTAATTAATGCAGCTATTGGTACAGATGAATTTCAACCCTTATACCATCAGGTACGCCATGTATTTATTGCCATTTTTGGCTTTTTGGCGATGTTATTTGCAGGCTTGATGGCACGAGAAGTAGCGGGCTGGCGAGCGGGGATTGTAGTGCTCGTGTTTATGTTCTTATCGCCGCGCTTTCTGGGGCACTCCTTGATGAATCCGAAAGATATTCCATTTGCAGCAGGTTTTGCGATTGCGCTCTACTATATGATGGTGCTGTTTCGAACGATGCCTAAGCCAAAGTGGTCGACGCTTATTGGGCTCACGCTGGGTATGGCTCTGGCTTTGGCAACACGTGCGGGAGGCTTGCTGCTGATGGCCTACTTGGGCCTTTTTGCAGGTATTGATTTTTTGATGCGCTATGGGGTACAAGGTCTTACTAAAGAGGTAGGAGCTTTAAGCAAATATGCGTTTTACACGCTAGGGACTATTCTAGTAGCTTATATTCTGGCAGTGCTTACTTGGCCAGCCGCTTTAGTTGATCCTATTAATCATCCTTTAGCGGCATTGACGGAGTTCTCCAAGTTGGGCGTGAAAATTCGCTTGCTGTTTATGGGTGAAAATATCATGTCTGACGATACCATCTGGTATTATCCGCTATTGTGGATCGGCAAGACGATTCCACTCTTTGTTTTGGTAGGTTTCTTGGGGAGCTTTGCATTAGTGCCTCGCTTCTGGAAGCAGTACAATCGCTTGCCAGTACTACTGCTCTTTTTTGCTAGCCTTTTCCCTGTCGCTTATGTCATCTACAAAGAATCTATTTTGCACGATGGCTGGCGGCACCTCTACTTCACCTATCCAAGCATGGCGGCGCTCGCTTGCATTTTCTGGGTGACGCTAGAGCGACTATTTAAGGAAAATAAAACCGCTACTTACGCTATCTGGGGAATAGTGGGTTTGATGGTGTTGGAATCGCTTATTTTTATTTGTCGTAAAACACGGTTGTCCTATGTTTAATTCAAAACAATGGGCGGGGGTATTTATGGCGCTTACGCTAAATAAGAAAACGACTATTGGGGGGTGAGTGTCAAGCAAGCTAACTTTT
>JBCCRH010000329.1:0-7342 GCA_039208045.1 Bacteroidota bacterium | reverse complement strand
GCCATTTTCGTAATAAAATGGTTTAAATGTTAACTAATTCTTAAAAGAAACTAGAAAACGTTAAAACAAAACCAGCTTATGACGATGAATACCTTAATTGAAGCACGACAATTAAGTAAAGACTTTGGCGATTTTCGGGCGGTCGACCGCATTCAGTTTGATGTAAAAGCGGGGGAGATATTTGGGCTATTAGGGCCTAATGGTGCGGGTAAAACGACGACCCTGCGCATGCTCTCTGGCCTTTTGCAGCCTACTGCGGGCGAAGCCTTCATCGGGGGCCACTCGATGCAGCGCGAAAAATTGAAAGCACGCCGCAACCTGGGCTTCCTGACGGGCGATATGGACTTGTACCGCCGACTTAATCCAAAGGAAGTACTCACTTATTTTGGGCAGCTCTACGAAGTGCCCAAAGCGACGCTTACCACAAAAGTGAATCAGTTAATTGAAGACTTTGGCATTACGCCATTTGTCGACCGGCATTGCGAAAAGCTCTCTACCGGGCGAAAGCAGCGCGTATCCATAGCGCGTACGCTCGTACACGACCCCAAGGTAGTGATACTCGATGAACCCACAACAGGCTTGGACATTATGGCCAGTGAATTTATCCTTCAGTTTATTAAGCGGATGGCCAAGGAGGAAGGCAAAGCGGTGATCTTTTCTACCCACCACCTCGATGAAGTGGAGCGCCTTTGCGATCGCATCGCGATCATCCATCAGGGGAAAATGCAGCAGATTGGAAGCGTAGAAGAAGTGCAGCAATCCACTGGCCAAGGCCGCTTAGCCGATGCCTTCTTTCAACTAGTTGCTTAATCTCTATTCTCACACTATTAATGCCGAAAACAGATGAATTTTAACATCATAAAAACGATTTATTTCAAAGAATTGCGCGAGGTCTTGCGCGACCAGCGCACGCTCTTCTTGATTATTCTTTTGCCCTTTTTTCTCTATCCTGCACTCTTCTTCCTGATCGGTTCCTTAGGTAAAAGTCAGGACGACAAATTGTCTACCGAAACCGTGAAAGTACTCGTCAATCCAGGGGGCGAACAAACGCCTATTTACAGCTTACTCCAACAGGATGCTACCCTCGATTTTGAGGTCAAAGCATTTGACAAAGCGATGCTGGATACGATGAAAAACACCATTGGTATCCAGATACCAGCAGACTATACGACGCTAATTGACAGCCAACAATCTGCCCCTATCCAGGTATTTGCGAATAGTACCAAAGACCTGTTGGCGGATCGGAGAAACCGCATCCTGGGGCAGCTGGAGCAGCTCAATGCCCAACTACTGCAAGACCGCCTTGCTGGGGCCAATTTGGAACCTGCTTTTGCACAACCCATCGCTATCGAACAGGTGGATTTATCGACTAAAACAGCACGACTGGGGAAATTAATAGGGAATTATTTACCGCTTATGCTCCTACTGTTCATCTTCACCGGTAGCATTTACATTGCGATTGATATTACAGCTGGAGAAAAAGAACGCCGCACTTTGCAGACTTTGTTCACAGCACCAGTACAAGTAAAAGAGATTATCGCAGGCAAGTTTTTAGCGGTATTCACCGTAGCCGTTACCTCCGCTTTGATGAACTTACTCAGTTTAGTCGTAGCCTTTTGGATACAAGTAAGCGTGATGGGGAAATCACTCTCTGGTATTTCTTTATCCATCTCCGCTTCTGGCTGGGTCTGGCTGATTCTGCTGATTATTTTCACTGCTGTTTTCCTATCGGCGCTCAGCATGTCGGTAGTCCTATTGGCCAATTCTTACAAAGAAGCGCAAACCTATGTTTCGCCGCTTATGATGGTAGTGTTGATCCCTGCTATCGTGGTGCAGATGCCCGGCTTAGAGCTTACGCTATCCACCGCCTTGATTCCAATGCTTAATATTTGCTTGGCGATGGCTGCGATCTTCCAGGGGAGCTTCAGTGTGGGGCTGGTGGCCTTAGTGACTGGTTTTGCGCTGCTCTATGCCTTATTGGCCTTATATTTTGCCTCTTTCACCTTTGGTAATGAAAATGTGATTACGGGGCAGAAGGTGAGCTTTAAAACGTTGTTTGCAAAAAAGCCTAAGCCGCAGTTGAGGGAAGCGTAGCGATAATGGCGGTGATTTGAGCGCTAGCTAGTTTTACTCTACCTCATCATGGTAAGTAGCTGTTCGCTTTTTGGTCAAAAACAGGATTACAACTGGCTCCTGGGCCAGAACCGCCTCGCCGCAAAACCTTGGAGGTTGGCAGGTGAGGGCTTAGCAAAACCTCCAAGGTTGAGCCGCTTATGATGGTAGTATTGATCCCTGCTGGTGGCCTTAGTGACTGGTTAGACTTCTGAAGGTAATTTTCCGAATCGTTTTTTGAAGCTGCGGGAAAAAGAGCGGGTATCTGCAAAGCCTGCCTTGTCGGCTACTTCGGCAATGGAGCGGTAGGTTTTGTGCTCTAGGAGTTGGCGGGCTTGGTGGAGGCGTACTTCGCGGAGATACTGGCTGGGGGTCAGGCCGGTGAGGCGTTTCACTTGGCGGAGTAGGGTGGACTCGCTCATGGCAAAGGTGTCAGCGAGATAGGTGACGGATAATAGGCCGCGATGAAGCTGTTCATCAACGTGAGCTTCGAAGGAGGCAAGCCAGTCGCGATCTGCTTCGGATATGCTGGGGGCCGTGGTGCCGACTTGGGCTTGGTCGGTGCTCGCAAAAGCGGCTTGGCGGCTAAGGTGATTGCGGTGCAGATTAGCTAAGCGCACTTTTAGTTCTTCTTCATCAAAGGGTTTGAGGAGATAGTCGTCAACGCCGAGACGAAGCGCTTTGAGTTTGTCGCGTATTTCCGCCCTAGCGGTCAACATGACAACCGGAAGATGGCGAGTGCTATCTTGGGCTTTGAGACGCTCTAGCAGCTGATAGCCGTCCATAATAGGCATCATAAGATCGCTGATGATGAGATCGAAGGAGGTTACTCGCGCTAAAATATCGAGCGCTTCGGCGCCATTTTGGGCGAGAGTGACGTGGTATTGATCGGATAAAATCAACTGAATATAGGTTTGTAGATCGACATTATCCTCTACTAATAAGAGGGAAGGTTTATCAATATCTTTTGCCGCTGTGGGAACCCTTTCTTCTTGAAAACCAGGGATGTAAGCGTTTTCTTTAATGGGGGCTGCCACGATGGCTTCAGTAGCTTCGATCAGCTCAATAGGAAAATGGATATGGAAGGTTGACCCCTCCCCTACTTTGCTATCCACCTGAATGTTTCCTCCCAATAAGTGCGTATACTCGCGGCAGAGGGCTAGGCCAATACCGGTACCTCCTTCAGCGGGTTGGTCGGCGCGGCTGGTCTGGAAATAGCGGTCAAAAAGATGGGGTAAGTCATCGGGGTGAATGCCGGGGCCGGTATCTGCGACTGTGATGCTTAGCTGTTGTCCATCGAGCGAAATGGTGGCTTTTATCTGGCCTTGGTGAGGCGTGTATTTGAAGGCGTTGGAGAGTAAGTTATAGAGCATTTGCCGGCATTTTTCCCGGTCAAATAAGGCAATAGCGTTGGAAGGGATGGTGACTTGATGGGTATAGCTAATCGATTTGTAGGCCGATAAGGAATCAAAGTGGGCCAGGTAGACCTGGAAAAAATCGGTAAGGACAGTGGGTTCTAGCTGCAGCTGAAGTTTTCCCATTTCCAGCTTTTGCAAATCCAGGATTTCGTCGATGAGCTGCCCAAGCTGATGACCGCTTCGATGGGCTAGCTGTAGCAAGTGCATATGCTGCTGCGTTAACTCTTTTTTCTTCTTTAGCAGGGAATTAACAGGACCTAGCAGTAAGGTGAGTGGGGTGCGTAGTTCATGGCTGACGTTAGCAAAAAAGCGCGATTTCGCAGCATCTAAGTCCCGGAGTTGTTCTGCTTGCTGTTCGGTGATACGCTTTTCTTTGCGGAGTTGTAGGTAATAGTAGGCCAGTATGAGTCCAAAAAAAACGAACAGTAACGCCAACCCAATCAACAGCCCTCTAATACTCCGCTCTTGCTGTAGCACTTCGGCTTGTTGAGCAAGCTGTATCGTTTTCTTTTCGTCCTGGTAGCGTTCGTCTATTTCGATGATATTTTCCCGCTCCTGCTCTTTCATAAACGCTATTTCTTGGGTATAATAGCGGGTGGCATAATTTAGCGCAGAATCAAGCTTGCCCAAGTTGCGATAGAGCCGCGACCGATAGTAATACGCATGCCGAAGGGTAAAAATATCGGTATTTCCTGCTTCAATGGCTTTGTAGGCGGCCCAGATGGTGGAGTCATTGTACAGCAGAGCTGTTTCATTGAAATTCTTTTTGTAGTAGATAATACCCATCTCGAACCAGATTTCGCTCAGCCTGCTATAATCTTGAAGTTGCTTACCAAGACGAATCGCTTCTTCATAATAGGTCTTAGCTAAAACAAAGTCATCAGCTTGGTAATAATCGCCAAGACTCTGTGCGAAGGTTAGCTGGGCCATAAGATTATCGGCATCTACTTTCGATTCGTATTGCAGTGCCTCCTTGATATAGTATGCTACCGAATCGCGATACCCATAGCTTTCGTGCCAGTTAATCATTCGGAGGGCAAAGAGGGGGTACAGCGCTTCTAGCTGATAGGTAAAAATAATAGATCTTGCCGCCTCCATCTGGCTGCTGTATTTTTCAGCTTGCGCAATAGCGCCGTATAATGCTCCTAAAGTCAAGCAAGTGGAAGCATAAGTAGCCCATTCTTTGGCTGCTAGCGTTTTTTCACTCAACTCAAGTAGTAGGGTAATAGCTTTCTCTTTTTGATTTTTTTGGGCGTAAGCCCTACCTAAAGCCAGTTGTATTTCCCAACCAAATGGCGTTTCCTGCAATTGCTGCCGCTGTACGGCCTCCAAAAGCGGTTCGAGCTGTGTGAGGGCATCATCATTTTGATTGATATCAAGCAGATGGTTGGCCTGAAGCAACTGTTGTTGCCTATTTGCAGTCTCTGCTTTAACATTAGAAGATTGTGCCGAAGCCCCTATATTACATAGAAAGCACAGCGAAAAGATGAAGAAATTAGTAGTTTTTGCTTTTATTTTTAGCCCAACGAACATGTAACCTATCCTTCGATTTTTTAATAGACTTGTTTCGCCAGCCATCAAATGGCTGCAAGCGGCAAAATTTTATCCTGTACTTCGTTAAAAAGCCTCGCCGATGCTTAGGCATCGCCTACGTTTTTTGCCTTGCCCAGAATAAAATTTGCTGCGCTTTCGCTCATTCATGACTGGCGGAACAAGTCTAACCAAAAAAAATAAACATGCAATTTAGAAAGAAAATCACATGGAGCGTCTTCGTATTTGTTTTTTTGAGCTTGTTCTTGCAGTCTTGCGCCGAGAATAAGACCGATGATTCTTCAGACGGAGAGCAGCAGAAAGTTACTGAAATAGTGGCAAACGAAACTACTTTTGTAGAAGATGCTGCTGGAAATAAATACCCTACCGTCCAGATTGGCGAGCAAGTATGGCTGGCAGAAGATCTTCACACCACTGTTTTTGATTGTGCAGATAGCGTAAAAGTGAAGTTTACCAATGGCCTGGAGCGCGGGCCTGGTGTAAAGTTCTATGATGCCACGCCCCGTTATGCCTATTACAACAATAATAAGGATACCTACACCGGCATTATTTATAGCTATGGCGCTATCACTTCGTGCCAGCTGTGTCCGGAAGGTTATCGCATTCCTACAAAAGCGGATTGGGAAACCTTAGTGAGTACGCTTGGTGGAAAGATGGAAGCGGGTAAAAAGTTGCTAAAAGGTGGGAGCAGTGGCTTTAATGCCGAAATGTCGGGTCGAATTGACGATTATGGCTCTGTCTTAGGAGATGAATACTGCTTTTGGTGGAGCACAGACTTAGATGCTTCCTCGAAGAGGAAAGCAGCGTTTACATTTGAAAGTGATTACAGAGGGATACTTCGACTGATACCGCAAGACGCCCGAGTGGGGAACTATGTGAGGTGTGTGAAAGAGTAGGAAGCAGGAAAGCTGCTCATAAAAAACTATAGGGATAATTACATATCCCCATAGTTTTCTTCGCGGTATACTGCATTCAAGATTTCGTTACGTCTCTTTACAGAAGGCTTGGTAAAGTGCTTTCTACGACGTAGTTCTTTCATCAGCTTTACTTTACGAAATTTATTTTTGTAGCGCTTTAGTGCGCGGTCGATGTTTTCACCATCTTTTACATCAATAATTAGCATATATGGTTGGTTTAATTAAATAAAATCAATTCTAAATTCTCGCTTATTCCAATAGCGACCGCAAATATCGGTTTTTTTTGAGAATATTTCATCCCCAAGGCAACTTTATAACCGATAAGCATAAAAAATGTTCCCTATCGGCCAAAGCGCCAGCTCACCCATGCGGTGATGGCGCACAAGACCGCCCCCCACAGCACATCTACAATCACAATCGGCCAGGGCCAGGTAGCTAATACTGCTTTGTTGGTAAACTCATAAGTCGCATAGGTGATGACTCCAAAAAGAGCTCCCCGGAGCAGCACCTCTCCACTCGTACCATTCAAAGTAGGAACCACAACGAAGTACAGCAGCCCGGCTAGGAATATAGAATAAAAGATACCTGCCGCCGCCCAGTCTACTTGCTCCGCCATCAGGTGCCCAATTTGGCGGTTATAGATTGGACGTCCTATCCATCCTAACCAAATCATATCTAGCGGAAAGAAGGCCAAAGCGGCAAAGAGGTAGAGCTTGAGGTAGGTCATACTTTTTAGCAATCTCAACTCCATAACGCTCAAAAGGTTGCAGCAAGCTGCAATAGACTTACCAAGCGGGTGCCAAGCTCTTTAATGATTTTAAAAATGAGAGACAAAAGTACTACTCCACTCGCAAACGCAAGATTTGTGTCTGCTGGCTAGCTCGGAAATTATTATCGGTTACAATGAAAAGATACTTGCGATCTGGGCTAAAAACCATGCCCTCTGCATTATCTACCCTAGCTAATTGCCCTGCTTTAATGGGCACTTCAAAGTCAAATAGCAGTTGTGGGACTAGCACTTTTGCTTCTTCTGGTAAGGCGCAAAGGCTCATTTTCATAACATTGGTGGCTTTCGCCAAATCTACCCCAAACAAACGGATATAATTTTTATTCTGCTCAGACGAATAGGTACGTTCTAAGATGAGCAACCGCTGATTTTTCCAATGTAGGATTTCAGTTACGCCATTTTCATTTTCACCAATATCGGTCCATCGGTGCAGTGGGTAGGCATACTCTTTTTGCACTACCTCTGATGTTGTTAAATCATACTCCAAAATACGCACGAGTCCTTGCACCTCGGTATCCCCACTACATTTTTCTGTTTTTAGAGCTCGCTCAAAGGCT
>JBCCRH010000328.1:0-7349 GCA_039208045.1 Bacteroidota bacterium | reverse complement strand
CAAAGCGCCGCGTTGGGCGGTGGTCGAACAGTTGGCATACATCCAGTCCATACCATTTTCGGCTACGAGCGGCATAAGGCTTTGGGTCAATTCTTCTACGGTCTCGTTAAAGGCTTCAGAAGGGGTGTGGCCGCGTTCGCGTAATACTTGGTATTGTGCAGCAAAAAGCCCTTGGATGGCTCCCATCAAAGAACCGCGTTCACCAGTCAAGTCACTATATACTTCTTTCTTGAAAGTCGTCTCAAAGAGGTAGCCAGAGCCTACTCCGATACCTAGTGCCACTACGCGTTCTTTCGCTTTTCCGGTAGCATCTTGGAAAATAGCATAGCTAGAATTCAAGCCACGCCCCGCTAAGAATAGGCGTCTCAAGCTCGTTCCAGAACCTTTTGGGGCCACCAAAATCACATCCACATCAGCAGGAGGAATAATACCCGTGCGCTCTTTGTAGGTGATGCCAAAGCCATGAGAAAAATAGAGGGCTTTACCTGGCGTCAAATGCTTTTTAAGGGTTTCCCACTGGGAAATCTGAGCGGCATCTGATAATAAATACTGGATAATCGTTCCTCTACTGGCAGCTTCTTCGATAGAAAAGAGCGTTTCTCCTGGAACCCAACCATCTGCAATGGCCTTGTCCCATGATTTAGAAGGCTGTCGTTGCCCTACAATCACATTGAAGCCATTATCTTTTAAATTGAGGGCCTGGCCGGGGCCTTGTACTCCATAACCAATTACTGCAATGGTCTCTTCCTGTAGCGTCGCTAATGCTTTGTCTAGAGGAAATTCTTCGCGGGTAACCACATTTTCCTCCATGCCGCCAAAATTAATCTTTGCCATGACGTTTTTTGTTTAAACTATATAATTTAAGTCTTTGAATATTTCAACTCTATTGGGCACAACAGATGTACACATCCGTTAAGCTGCTCAAAAGCTACTAAGATTGTTGTGAAGTATAAACGATATGAACGCTAAAAGTAAAACTAAATTAGCACTTTGGTTAGGAAGGTGGGCAAATATATAAAAATTACTCAATCCGATTGGGATAATCCGTGATAATCCCATCCACTCCCAGTTTCAGCAACCCCTCTATCGCCTCCCACTCATTCACCGTCCACGGAATGATCTGCATCCCCTTTGCATGCACTTCTTTCACCAAATTAGCACTTACCAAACGGTAGTACGGACTGTAAATAGTAGGTACAAATCCCAAAGCCTCTAGATTTGTAGCCAAGCCATCTGTATTTTCCACCAACAAGGCTGTTACCATAGTGGTATCCAACTCGTGCACGGCTTGCAAAGCCCGCACATCAAACGATTGAATACAAGCCTGCTTTGCGATTCCGAGTTGCTCCACTTCGGCTACCACTAGTTGAGCGAAAACTTCCGGCTCCGGCGTCTTCGAGTTATCCCACTCCGGCCGACTTTTAATCTCAATATTATATAAGGGTTGTTCCCGCTTATTGGTCGCACAATAGTCACTCACGGCACGCACTACATCAGCCAAAGAGGGCTTAGCTATCTTTTGCTTCACCTGCTCTGGAAAGCGTTCATTCCCCCGGCTCCCACAATCATATTGCTGGATTTGCTTGTATGTCATTTGGTAAATATTCAGCACCTCTTCTTCCGATTCCTCTATCGCCCGTCCATCCGGATGACTGCAAATATAGTGCGACAGCCAAGGCTCATGCGAAACGATCAATACACTATCCTTCGACACCACCACATCTAGCTCTAAGGTCTTGATGGCTTCAAATTCCAAGGCTTTCAAAAAGCTAGGCACGGTATTCTCTGGCACCAGCCCGCGCGCCCCCCGGTGCCCCTGCCAATCTACAACGCGCTTTATATTGAGCGCATCAGTAGTGGATTTTTCCATCTTCGAAGAGGTATTCGTACAGCCAGCAAATAATAATAAGCCGACAACAAGTATTCGAGTCATCTTACAGTCTTTACAGTTTTTACAGTTTTGAGTATTTTGTGCATGCTCAACAAAACTACCATTTCCATACTCGTAAACCTATTATCTATGCGACCTTTCCTACTACACTTTTGCCTAAGTCTTTTTGTGTTAGGAATAGTACCTACTTCCATTTTGGCGCAAAGCCAACCCCCACAGGAACCGCAAGTAGAACGCCCCCGAAATAGACGCCCTGCTCCGCCCAGAATGAAACGTATGAGAGACTGGGCGAAAGCGCAACGCGAAAAGGTGATTGCCGCTATGGATAGTATGAGTGCAGAAAAGCCGATGCTTCGAAAAGAGCTAGATTCAACTACCAAGCAGATCGAAAAACTATCTAACGAACAAGCCAAAGCAGAGCTACTACTCGCCCGCAAACAAATCCTGTTAGACGCCTTAACTATGGAGCGAGATTCCCTCGATAAAGCTAGATTTCAGGACTCGCTAAGTCTAGTGATGCAAGGAATGAAGCTCCAAGAAAACGAACTAAAACTTCAAGAACAGCAACTACTGATAGAAAAACGAAATGGACAAGCCAAATTTCTGCTTTCCGTATCTATTAGCGGTATACTCTTACTCTGCCTATTAGCTTATCTATTTTTCAAGAGCCGCCGTTTCAATAAGCAACTCAATGCCCAAAAGCAAGCGATCGAAGCCGCTCAGCAACAATCCGAAAAATTACTACTCAACATCCTCCCTTCTTCTATTGCCAAAGAACTTAAACAGAAAGGCAAAGCCGCTGCCCAACAATACAGCACTGCCAGCGTCCTCTTTTCCGACTTCAAAGGCTTTTCCAAAATAGCTAGCACTCTTCCGCCCGACCAACTCGTAGCCGACCTCGATTATTGCTTTAAAGCCTTTGACCGCATCATTACCAAATATCAACTCGAAAAGATCAAAACTATCGGTGACGCCTACATGTGTGCCGGGGGCTTACCCAAAACCGACGCTTCTCATCCCTATCGAATGATCCAAGCTGCCCTCGAAATGCAAGTGTTTCTAGCTAACTGGAAAGAAGAACGCTTAGCACAGCAACGGCCCTGTTTTGAAGCCCGAATTGGAATCCACACCGGCCCATTAGTAGCTGGCGTAGTAGGAGAGAAAAAGTTCGCTTACGACATTTGGGGCGATACCGTAAATATTGCAGCCCGCATCGAATCGGGTGGCGAAGCGGGCCGCATCAATATTTCGGAAGCTACCTATCAACTCGTACATGATCAATTCCAATGCACCTATCGCGGGAAAATCCCCGCCAAAAACATTGGCGAAATCGACATGTACTTCGTAGAGAGTTAGTTGTTCATATAATCCATCGTCAAATTGCAAAGCAACTCCACGCCCAACTTCATCCCACTTTCATCGATATAAAAATCTGGGGTATGATGAGGCGCCGCCTCAAACATATCTTTCCCCTTAGGCATACCGCCCAAGAACAAAAACAAACCAGGCACCTCCTGCGCAAAGAAAGAAAAGTCCTCGGCCCCTGTACGAGCAGGCGCCAAAATCACATTCTCTTCCCCAGCAGTAGCCTTCACCGTTGGCAACATCTGATCCGTCAAATCCGGATTGTTATACGTAATCGGATAACCTTTCTCAATAGTCACCTCCGCCGTAGCGCCCACGCTCTCCGCAATCTTGGTAGCTGTCCGCCGAATGCGCTTATGAATTTCCTTTTGCATCCTCACATCCAAGGTGCGAATGGTACCAATCATCTCCACCTCTTCTGGGATAATATTACTACGCACCCCACCAGAAATTTTCCCAATACTAATCACCGCCGCCTCCTTCGTCAGCGGCGTTTGCCGACTAATAATATGCTGCAACCCCTGAATAATCTGCGCCGAAGCTGCAATTGGATCCACTCCCGTCCAAGGCGTAGAACCATGCGTCTGCTTCCCCTTAACCTTAATCACCAAGCGATTCACCGCCGCCATGGTTCCTCCCGACTTATACTTTACCTTCCCTACTTCCGTCAATGAATTAATATGCAATCCAAAAATGACATCCACCTTATGATCCTTCAGAACCCCTTCCTTCACCATCAACTCTGCACCTCCTTCTTCACCCGGAGGCGCTCCCTCTTCAGCCGGCTGAAAGATAAACACCACCTTTCCGCTCAACTGATCCTTCATCTTCATCAAAATCTCAGCCGCCCCCATCAGCATCGCCACATGCGTATCATGCCCACAAGCATGCATCACCCCCACTTCTTGCCCCAAAAACTCCGTCCGCACCTTCGACGCAAATGGCACATCCACCCGCTCCGTCACCGGCAGAGCATCCATATCCGCCCGCAGCGCCACCACCGGCCCCGGCTTTCCCGAATCCAAAACACCAACAACCCCCGTATGCGCTACCCCCGTCTGTACCTCCAGTCCCAAACCCGTCAGGTGTTTTGCCACCTTCTTCGCCGTCTCAAACTCCCGATTACTCAACTCCGGATGTTCATGAAAATCCCTTCGCCACTCAATCACCTGCGCCTCAATCGCCGCCGCCTCCTTCGCCACCTGCTCGCGCCCGCTCATCGGGATTTGCAATCCCGACTCGCCTGTCGGGATTTGCAATCCCGACTCGCCTGTCGGGATTTGTAATCCCGACACTTCACCGCCTGCCTTGCCCGCCGGCATTTGCAATCCCGACTCACTCGGTCCAGCCAATCCCCCCTGCCCATAAAGCGAACCTATCTGCCCCAAACCAAAAAACACCATGCCCCAAGAGCACAGCCCCAATAAAAAATGTTTACTGTTTTTCATACTGTCCAATTTTTTAAATAAAAAGTTAATCCTGCAAAATCCAAGCGGGCTGCACGGCAAATTTGGTGGGTGCGGGTGCCAGCTTCGCGCGATAGCATTAAATTTGCCACTCCGATAACTATCGGAGTTGGTTCGTTTTTTCATCTCCGATAGCTATCGGAGGAAAAAATGAACACCCACGTATAGTTTGCCACCCCGCACCGTTCAGATTTGCAATCCGAACAAGAATCCCTCTACTTCAGCTCCGCATAAAACCTATAAAAATAAGGAATCGTCTCAATCCCCTTAAAGTAATTAAATACCCCAAAATGCTCATTCGGCGAGTGAATCGCATCCGAATCCAAGCCAAAACCCATCAGCACCGACTTCACCCCCAGCACATCCTCAAAAAGGGCCACAATCGGAATACTTCCCCCTTCCCGCTTTGGAATCGGCGTCTTCCCAAAAGTAGCCTCCATCGCACGAGCCGCCGCCAAATATTCCGGCGTATCCGTAGGGGTCACTACCGGCTCTCCACCATGATGCGGCCGCACCTGCACCTGTACCGAAGGCGGCGCAATCCGCTGAAAATGTTCCTCAAACAACTTCGTGATGGTCTCCGAATCCTGATTTGGCACCAGCCGCATACTAATTTTGGCGAAAGCCTTAGAAGGCAGCACCGTCTTAGCCCCCTCACCAATATAGCCCCCCCAAATACCATTCACATCCAAGGTCGGCCGGATCGACGTGCGCTCCAAAGTCGTAAAGCCCACTTCTCCCTGCGTCGCTCCAATGGCCAAGTCCTCCTTGTAGTGCTCCTCATTATGTGGCGCCTCATTCATCGCCGCGCGCTCCTCCGCACTCAGCACTTCCACATCATCATAAAAACCAGGAATCGTAATATGCTTATTTTCATCCTGCAAAGAAGCAATCATATTAGCCAACACATTGATCGGATTCGCCACTGCACCACCATACACTCCAGAGTGCAAATCGCGATTCGGCCCCGTCACTTCCACCTCCACATAGCTCAGTCCACGCAGCCCCGTCGTAATCGAAGGCGTATCATTGGCAATGATCGACGTATCCGAAATCAGCACCACATCACAAGCCAAGCGCTCCGTATTTTCCCGACAAAACGTCCCCAAATTATCCGACCCCACTTCCTCTTCCCCCTCAATCATAAACTTCACATTACACGGCAGCTCATCGCTCGCCAGCATCGCCTCAAAAGCCTTCACATGCATATACATCTGCCCCTTATCATCACACGCCCCCCGCGCAAAAATCGCCCCCTCCGGATGCAATTTCGTCTCTTTAATCACCGGCTCAAAAGGCCCCGACTCCCACAAATCCAGCGGATCGGGCGGCTGCACATCATAATGCCCATACACGAGCACCGTCGGCAGCTTGGGGTCAATTATCTTATCCGCATACACAATCGGATAGCCCGCCGTCGGACAAATCTCCACATTATCCGCACCAGCACCCTCCAACCGGCCCGCCACATGCTTCGCCGTATTCATCACATCCTGCTGATACGCCGGATCCGCACTCACCGAAGGAATGCGCAGCAATTCCATCAATTCTTCCAAAAATCGATCTCTATTTTTCTGAATAAACGCTTGAGTATTCTGCATAAAATCATTAAAGTTTTGACAAAAAAAATTCGCTCCACCCAAGGCGGAAACATAATGGGACTAATATAAAATTCTTTGAGATAAAAGAAGGTGATTTGGGCAGCTTTTCCCGTCATCCGCTACTATTCATGGCCCTAGCAGCCTACACGGCCAACCAGTGCCAGCGGTCTTCCCTCCAAGTATTCGCTCAGCCCCCTGCCACTGGGGCCGTGTAAGGCCGCTAGCGCCATTCATACCGCTCCTACCGGGGCTGCACCCCAGCACCCCCCCCAAAACCAACATTTAAGCTGCCCCCAAGCCCAAACCTTGGACGTTTCACCAAGCCCACCCCCGCCAACGTCCAAGGTTTTGCAGCCCCGCACAGCTTAAAGACGCAGAAACCCCAAAATTCCATAACATCCGATGCACTATTTTGAATTTTTTCCAAAAAAACATCAACCCGTAATCCAAAACCCCTCAACTTCCCCGTCCCTCATCCCCCGTCCTCCCAACCCGTCACCCAAAACCCGTCACCCAAAACTCATCACCCAAAACCCCAAAACTCCTCAACCCGTCCCTCGTCACCCGAAATCCAAAACCCTTCAACTCCCAAACCTCTCAACCCCCAAACTACCCCCCTCCCCACGGCCCCTTCAGCTTCTCCGAAAACGAACACGGATCAATCCCATGGCGATGAAAAAGCTCCAAGGTTTCCGTAGTCTCGAAAAGTTGCAGCAGATCGTCCGAAAAATGGCGCTGATCAGCCGGCAGGTGCCGCATGATTTCGAGGTCGCGAGCTACCTTTTTAGGTTGGTTGGTGAGCTGGTAAAAATAGAGGCGCTCGGCATAGGCCCGGTCATCGGTGGTGTTGAATTTTTCATAAAAAGAAGCCGCCATGCGCAGAAAGGCCTGTTTACGCTTGCGGTTGGGATGTACCATGCCCGCGCAGAAATAATAGCTCGCGCGCGCTTCATAGAAGGCCTGCTTCGGCAGGGTGCGCTCCCAGTCTTTATCCGCTTTTTTCCACTTGCCGAGTGCTTCATAGTT
>JBCCRH010000327.1:0-7371 GCA_039208045.1 Bacteroidota bacterium | reverse complement strand
TTTGCCGGTAGGGGACTAAGTATCTACGATCCAGAAACTAATACTGTAGATTTTAGAGGAAATTTCCCTGATGGAATGCGAGCAGGAGGAGATTTAACGTATCGAGAAGGGCGATTTTATATGATCACTTCAGAGAATCAACTAGTAGAAGTAGATATTGCAAACCCTGCAAATGTCAATATAATAAAAGAATTTCCAGACTCCATCCCTCCCATTCATGGCTTGGCTACTTTCCCCTTTCAATGTGATAGTATAGATACCTATGCCTTTGCGCAACATGAAACGGGTACAACTATTTATTATTTAGACTTCGAAGATTTTTCGTTAACACAAGTTTGTGAATATCCTGACTTCAACTTTGATGCCGCCACCACGGAGGAATGCATTCTACCGCCCTGCGAAATCTTTGTAGACTTAGATCAAGACGATAGCGCCGGAACGGTAGGGAATGATTGCACGATATACGCCTGTCAATTACCTGCTCCTATTGGGGATACCGATATACAAGTATTTTCCCCATACAAGCTGGATTCTATTCACATACAGCTCACAGACATCATCGATGTAGGAGAAGAATATCTGAGCACCACAGCTAATAACTCGGTTCAAACTATTGGAAATAACTCCACCGCTATCACGCTGATTAATACTGGCCCAGCGGAGTATGCTGATTTTGAGGCAGCTTTACGAAACATGCGATTTAATGATGAAGCTACTAACCCAACTTTTGGCCCCCGACAAGTAAGTATCCAATTATTTTCTTCCTTTTACACTGCGCTGCCCACTATATCGACCATTATTCTGACTGATCAAAATGGAAATCTAGCTTTGAATGCACTAGTAGAAGGGCCTAGCTGTACTGGTTTTTCAGATGCAGAGGTAGCGCTAAGTGGATCAGGAAATATCGGAACTTTTACTTTCCTCTGGGAAGATGGGACAGATTCGCTGAAACGGCAATCATTGCTTTCAGGTAGCTATAACATTACCTTGACGGATGGTGGCGGATGTGTAGCTAATACGTCTTTTCAAATTTTAGAAGCAGATAGTATACGGATAGAACTATCTGGTAATGAGGAAGCCTTTTGTGGGCCAATCGGAACTATTTCTGCTATAGTACAGGGTGGAGTTACTCCATATAGTTATTTATGGGAAGATGATTCATCTAGCCCTGAGCGAACTGACCTTTTACCAGGAGCGTACACGCTAGTGGTGACCGATTCAAATGCTTGTGAAGCTACTGCTTCTTACACGCTTGAACTGGCGGATACGCTCTTTACTGAGGAATTTGTGGAAGCTTGTTTGGGTACAACGGTTGAAATAGCTGGTAGCTCTTATAGTCAAGATACGAATGTCATTCAGACCTTTTCTACCCTGGAGGGCTGTGATTCCATCCATCAAACTTACCTCAGTTTTTTAGATACCAACCTGGTGCTACAACATTTTGAGCTGTGTAACGGAGAAACATTTAGTATTGAAGACTTGACATTTGAGCAGGATACTACTTTCTATTTTATACTAACGAATGAAAACGGTTGTGATTCGACACTAGTTATTGACTTAGATGTAATTGCTCCCACCGGCTACACCCAAGCAGAAATCTGTGAAGGCGAAACCTTCGAGCTTCTAGGAACTACCTATACCCAAGCAGGTACCTACGAGCAGCTGATCTCCAGAGCAGAGCAGTGTGATAGTACCCTTATCATTGATGTAGTGGTACATCCTAACCCCATACCTAGTATTGAGCGCGAGGGCGAATTATGTGATGAAGGAATCGTGAACTTATCCATCGTTGAGTACGCTAGGATGAGTTGGTCGAATGGTACTGAAGATAGTAGTATGGAGGTGCTAAGCGAAGGCGAATATAGCGTAACGGTAGTGGATGAAGAAGGGTGTTCAGGAAGTGCCACTATTGTCATTCAAGAAGAGATGATAGAGCTATTTCTGAGCAGTACGAATCCTACTTGTGCAGAGGAATTTGATGGGATGATTCTCATGGACTCGATAGTGGGAGGGACACCTCCTTTTCTATTTTCGATTGACGACAGTGTCTTAGAGCCTATTGCTAATTTTAATAATCTACCTGCTGGTACTTATCATATAGAAGTGGAGGATGCCAATGGGTGTAGGACGATTGAAATCATTACGCTGACTGCGCCTGAGCCGCTGCAAGTTACCTTCCCATTGGAGCGTGTCGAATTAAAATTGGGAGATTCCATCCAGTTAGCTCCGATCATTGTGGGCAATCCCACTCAATTGCAATGGAATACCGATGGGGTATTGGGATGTGATACTTGTGAGGTAGTGCTTATCCAGCCTTACGAAACCACTACCTATCAGCTAAGCGTAGCAAATGCTTCTAATACTTGTAGCGCTAGTGCTTCTATGACGGTCTTTGTAGATACGAAGTCTGGTATTTACATCCCTAATGTTTTTTCACCTAATGGGGATGGTTTTAATGACGCTTTCTACGTCCTTTCAGATCATTCGATCCAACGTGTTGTCCGCTTCAATGTATTTGATCGCTGGGGTAATCAAGTATTTGCACAGCTGAACATGCTACCCAATGTAGAGGATGATGGCTGGGATGGTACTTTCAAGGGCGAAGCGCTCAATGCTGGCATCTACATTTACCAAATTGAACTAGAAACCATCGCCGGAGAACGAAAGCTAGTACAAGGAGATATTCTGCTCACGCGATAAGTACGCCTAATGTATAGTTAAACAACTTGATAACAGCTTGTTAAAGAGCAGGTGTAGCATGGAGGTAGCCTTCCTTTTTAGCTATTTTACAAAAAAATAGATACAATGCCATACCCACGCTACTTCCTCCTATTCCTATTTGCGCTAAGCAGTACGCTACCGAACGCCACCCAGGCGCAATCCATCTCCGCACTTCCCTACGAAGTAAATCAAGTGCTGCCGCATATTTGGGTTACCAAAAAACAAGCGGTGGAGGCAGCGACGCTTATGGATGTTAACCCCCGCTTTAAGCCAGCATGGGTGCGTCGCTATTTGGCGGTGGAGTGCTCGGCGGTCACTGGTGGAGTGCGTCGTACAGCCATTGGGAAAAGTGCTCGGCTAACGGAGGAGCAAAAAGAACTGATGCTGGCAGCAGATGCCGGGACAGATATTCGGATAGTGATTGATTATATTCCGGAGAATAGCCTGAAAGAAGAAGAACCCAAGCAAATTGATTTTGATTTCTATATCCAAGCGGATCAAGCAGCGCAGTATCCCGGAGGGAAAGTGGCGCTGCAAGCGTACCTGAAAGAGCAAGCCATTCAGCATATCCCAGCGGGAATTTTTGAGGGCTATGATTTTGCGGCGGTTACGTTTACGGTAAGTGAGTTGGGAGAAATTACAGCGGTGGAGCTATTTGAGTCTTCCAAAAATGAAGTAGTTGATAACTTGCTGTTAGACGCTGTTCGAAAAATGCCATGTTGGGAACCTGCGAGGTATAGTAATGGCGTACAGACTGCTCAAACGTTTGCTTTTACGATTGGGAATATGGAGAACTGTATGGTGAATTTGTTGAATATCGAAGGGCACTCGGTCACTTTTTCTGGAGGGAAGGATCGGAATTAGTGTGTCTTCTGGTATAGTGTTGCATTAAGAGGATAACAAAGGATCAAAATTATTTTCTTATGCATAGATTACTCGCTGTTTGTTTATTGCTATTTATGGGGTGCCAACCTACTTCTTCTTATTCGGAAGAGCAACTCGTAGGAAATTGGAAAATGGTGGAGTGGAAAGATTTAACCAATGATAAGGCTTTTGATGTAGCAGTAGACTTTAAGTTTGAGGAAAATGGTCGCTATATAGGCAACTATGGTAGCAAGGCAGAGGAAGGGAAGTATTGGATTGTGGGTGCAAATTTACACACTATTGAAGATGGAAAAGCCGAAAAGAAAGTAAAGATTACCACGCTTACTAATGATACGTTGGCTTTTGAAATGAATCGAGTTGGAGCTATCGAGAAGATGGTGTTGGTCAGAGAGGAATAATTTTATTGTTCATGTGCGTCTATTAAAAATCCCGTTCCCATTCTTCTCTGCTTTGTTCTATGTGATTGAGCATCTTTTCTGCCGTCGCTTTAGAAATACTACCTGCCCACTGACGCTTTTGGCTTTTCAGACGGACTTGGAACCCTTCCTCGCTCTCCTCTCAATACTTCCCTTCCAGCACTACCTCAAAAAAATTGCCGTAAGGCGTACCCCAAGCTGGCTTCTTTTCCTTGCTAAGTATGCGCTTGGTTAATTGCGTTAACGATAGTGGGCTGCGCTGCGCGTCTAAGACTCGAAAACCTTCCAGAGCTGCAAGCAATTGCTGAGCGATGGAGGCCTGATCCGTCCAAAAAGGAGGATGGAGACTCAATAAAATAGTCGTATTGGGACGCTTACTAAGGGTTGTTAAATCATCTGCTATGAATGCTTCTGCTCCTTCAATATCTATCTTCATGACCTCCCAATTGTCAGGGCAATATTTGGCAAGATAAGTCGATAGGCGAATCCCTTGAATCTTCCATTCATCACCACGGATCGAAGCGGCAGAGGATAGTTTAGTGCCTGTTTTGGGATTGCCAAACGAAACCATCGCCTCTTGCTGATGAATACATAAATTTTGAATATCTGCGTCAATCTGGTTGAGGTAGCAATTCTCTTTAACCATTTTGTACGTGTTTGGATTGGCCTCAACACCATATATTTTTTTTACTCCCAATTCGGCAGCATAAAAACTAGTGATACCTATCCAAGTGCCTATATCGATAAAAACGCTAGCTGGATGAAGATAGTGTTGTAAGAGCTGATAGGTGGATGGCTCCCATTGGAGGTCGCTGTATTGCTTCCAAAACCAGTGGGATAAGACATAAAAAGGCTGTTTGTTGATCAATATTTTTTGCTGCAATGCTCTTGGTGGAGTAGGTGTGGAAATACCATTCCTTCGATAGTTGCTACTGATATTTTCTAAGTGAATGCCGAATTTTGCTAAGCGTTGTCGAAGCCACTCATCTCCTCGCTTATGGCGCCTAAATACTTGCCAATTTTGTTGGCCGTACATCCGGCTATATTTCGACTCAAAATGCACTTTCCCATCCTCGAAATTTTGGTAATCTACACCGATCAGATAGATGTTTTTGGCACCCATATAAGCAGCAAGGTGGATAGCAGAGTGCGTGGTTGTCGTAAAGGTGAAAATGGAAGTTTCTCGTTGTAAACTCAGACTGCGCTGCCCCAAACCTTTAGATCGTCCGTCTCTGGATACTGGGTAAATGTAGGCTTTCGGATTGTTAGTTTTTAGATGCGGAGGGTACTTGCTTTGCCCTTTGCCCCCATAGCTATGCCGCACTAGGAAATCTGGTAAAATCAGTCTCCGATTATCCACTATATGCTTGATAGATTCATAGGTTTCTATTTCATGTACCATGATGTAATCCAGAAAAGGTACCTTCTCAAAAGTATAATTGATGCCAATGCAGATTTTGTGCTTAAAGGCTTTCGGGTCAACACCCAAAATCGAAGGGCCAGAACCAAAGATGTAAATGTCTTTTCCTGCATATTTCTGATAGAGCTTGGTGTAGGTATACCGCTGCTCAAATAACGAATTGCGCCGTAATACAGGTGTTTGGACAGGCTTGGGCGAAACTGGCTTCCTAGGATAATGTTGCACTATAATCCCTTGTTTCCGAAGTTGCCGGGCTAGCCACTCATCACCCATCTTCAGCTTCGCCAACGCATGCCAAGTTTGCTTACCGTACGAAGGGTAATATTTCGATTCAAAATGTACCTTCTTATTCGGATACAATTGGTAATCCATCCCTACTAAGAAGATGCGCTTTGCTCCCATGTAGGCAGCGAGGTGTATGGCCGAATGCGCTGTGCCAGCTAGCGTAAATATTGCACTTTCCCGCGCTAATTGCACCTGCTTTTTCGATGGATCGGAAATGTTGGGGTCTTGAATCGGGTAGATAGTCGCCTCAGTATTGTAGTGCGGCACCCATTGCGTAGTTTTTTTATCCTTTGCAGGAGCGCTTTGCTGTACTAGCTTGGGTGGTAAAAGGAGTTTTTTATTGTCTATCACCTTTCGGATGGCCTCATAGGCTTCCAGTACATGCGTCAGTACATAGTCGACATAGGGAATTACTTCAAACGAAAAATTAATGCCCAAGCAGATTCTATCTTTAAAATAGTCAGGCTCTACTTTGAAGATGGAGGGGCCAGTGCCGAGGATGTAGAGGTCTTGGCCAAGGTGCTTTTGGTGGAGGAGGGAGAAGAGGGGTTTTGGGGTTGAGGGGTTTGGGAGTTTGAGGGTTTCGGGTGCCGGGTTTTGGGTTTCGGGGTTTGGGAGTTGAGGAGTTTGAGAATTAAGGGGGTTGGGTTTTGGGTGATGAGTTTTGGATGCTGGGTTTTGTGGTTTGGGGGTTGAGGAGTTTGGGAGTTTTGGGGTTTGGGATGTTGAGTTTTTGGGTTTTAGCGTTAAGGTTCGGCTACGGGCGGCTTGTAGTATTTCTGGCTTGCGCTTCGCTGCCTCAAAGCCCTTATTCGTATCCTGAAGCTCGCTATCTATGATTTTCGTCTCGCCACTCACCCCCCATCCTCCGTCCCCCACCCCCCCGTCCTCCCTTCTTCCCCCATCCTCCACCCCCCGTCCTCCCTCCTCCCTTTTCCTTCCTCCGTCCTCCCTCTTCCTTCCCCCGTCCTCCTTCCCTCCCTCATAACCTCCGATATACTCAAAAATAAGCTCCTGAGGGTTCCAGTATTGCTCCATCCAAGTACGGGCGGCTTGGCCTTTGGCTTGGAGGAGGTGAGGGTGGTCGATGTAGTGGCAGAGGGTGTGGTAGAGTTGGTGGATAGAGGTACGAACAAAGGGATGGCTAGCTTGGTGGGTAACGTGTTGGATGAAGCCGAGGATGGTGTTGCTGAGGTTATTGATGGTGAGGGCGCCCATGGCGCAGCCTTCCAGGGATTGGAGGTGGTAGCTGCCAGTGATGCATTCGTCGATGCAGATATGGGCACTTTGCTTTTCTTGGAGACAGGTCGAGTAGGGGATGTTATTGAGGATGCGGATGTCGACGCGATGGCGATACTTGTTTTTTATGCGGGCTAGGATGGCGCGGGTGGCTTGGCTGCCTTTATTGCCCCATCGGGTGTCGCGCTCGGAGGCCCAGGAGTAAAAGATTTTGATGGGATGCTGCGGAGTTGGCTGGCGCCTAAAAGACGTATCCCAGATGTCAATGAGGTTGGGAACGATACGGGCGTCGGTGTAGATGGTGGGTTGGTGTTGTGCGATGACGAGCTTGCGGCCGTTGAATGTGCTGAGACTTTGGTGGGGAACGTAATTTTTAGCAGGGGAGTGGAACTGGATAAAGCTAGG
>JBCCRH010000326.1:0-7384 GCA_039208045.1 Bacteroidota bacterium | reverse complement strand
GGCGATAAGCGCTTCTTTTTTGAGCCTGGTTTGCACTACTACAGTTTTACTGCTGATCTAGTGAAAGACCCCATCAATCAAGAAGACCTCAGCCTGACCGACCAGACCACCATTCAGAGCGTGCGGATGCCCATCAATATTGGACTGAATCTATCGGGCTCGGATGCCCTCTTGCCCATACATGTGCGGGCAGGCATCGTGCCTTCCTATATTATTGGCGTAAATGAACGATCCGAGATTGGCTTTGACCGCGACGCCCTCAACGATTTTGCGCTAGCAGGTAATGTCGGCGTGGGTGTCGATATTTGGTTTTTGACGATAAAAGCAAACTACGAAATTGGACTGACCGATTTCTTTAATGATGCAGAGGGTCGGAATAATATGCTGACTCTGGGGCTTGGGTTTAAGTTTGAAATCTAAGAAAATAAGGGTTGACTCGCGGATTGCAAATCCACTAAGCTCGGACTAAGTTGCAGAAAAGCCTAGCCCGCGCTCAGCGGATTTGCAATCCGCGATGAATAAAGCCCGGGCTAGGCTTTCTTACAGCTTGAATCCGCGAGAACATCTTACATCTTATCGATTTCAATCACCATCCCCACCGCATTTTTCCCTTTCCGATCCGCATCAAAAGCAATCGTACTGCCTGCTCGGAAGTTGACGCCAGTAATCCGCTGGCTCCCTAGGGCTTCCTTCACTTTCCCCGCATACGTAGACTGGCGGCTTTGATTGATCGCCCGATTGAACTGATCAAAGTTGATTTCATTTTTTGAGATGACGATGGCGATGTAGTCTTTATTGCCTTTATCATCAGCTACCATCGAATAATCCTTTGGAAAGAGTCGCGTGCCGGTAATACCACAATAGGGAGAGTGCTTATCTGTATATGGAAACAGCACATAGCTAGACCCATCTGTTTCGCGGCCGAAGATGTAGATATTGCACTCGATGCTATTCGCGATTAGCACCTTAAATTTATCGCCTTTCGAAATGGGCTTGGTAGTCTGAAAAACGATATCGTCTTTGCGTTTTAGCGAAAGCGTACTCTGCGAAGCCAAGTCGAGCAAACCGAATTCTACGGCTAATTTGCTATCATCGTATTTTTCGCCACTTCCCATTGGGTGCAGTCCATAGGCTTCTTTGGTAAAATAGTCGAAGTCTTTGTAGCGTACCCAGGCAATACCATCATCCCCCCAATCCTCGCCCCAGCTATTCATGATTTGGAAGGAGCCTCCTTCATAATCATCATTATAGCCAATGACACACATAGCATGACCACTGTAACCGCGCTGACTGTAATCACTTTGGGTAGGACGCCACAGTTTTTGGCCCACCATCCGACTCATAAAGCTACCGCCCACCATCATACCAATCACTACTGGTGCACCCTGAGCAATATTTTGCTTGATAGCCATTAAATCCGTTTTGTAATTGCTACCACCCAAGCTTAGCCTATTGTAGCCCTTGATTCGGTACTGGCGTCCTTTATTGATTTGGCTAGAAGACGGATAATTGGAGCAGGTACGGTCATCGTAGCGAAATTCCCTAAAGGGCAGCGAACCTTCATCTGCCATAGTACGCATGGCATTGATCATGTAGGCCCCCTGACAGCCATCCAAGTGGATTTGGTTATACAAATAGGCAGGGCTGAAGGTATTGCTATTGGGATCAGCATTTTTGGCTTGAGCCTCTAAAATGGTACGGGCAGCATAGGCACTGGCCCAGCCTACGCAGGAACCTTGCTTTCCTTGGTGCATTCGGCGCGGCGCAAAACGCTCTAGGCTTACTCGCCGAGGGAGCTGGTTCTGACTGCCATAGGCCAAAGGAGCAAATACTTTTGCCTTGTCATATTCCGCTTCGCTTAGAGATGCACCGAGCGAAAACTGGGACGTGTCGTACTGATTTTGACCACCCCCCTCACTTGCGAAACTATTAAGCATATCCGCTCCGCCAAAGAAGAAATACCAAACAGCACCTACTAAGAGTAGTGGGAGAATAAGCTTAGGGCGTTTGAATACGAATAATAAGATGAGGGGTAAAAACCGCATCAAAGAGCTCAGTCCTCCTCCTTTTCCAGAATTATCATTTTGACGCTTTTGACCCTGCGGGTCTTCTTCCATCCGAATGGGCATGGCTACTGTTTTTTGAGTTTGTGAATAGGGGAAGTGTACTTCCTACTTGTTGACGATGAATTTAGTGAAAGTAATGCGATTGGCCCATTCTCGATCTAAAAAATACGAGCTTCAAGTCGTTAAATCAGTAGGCTAGTGCAGTACTGGGCATGATGGTAAGAGAGCTATTTATGATAAGATTGGTAGTGCTGGATAAGTGTATAATGCAGTTTTAAATGTAAATTATTTTTTTAATTATCTGTAAATCATTATTTTATAAGTGTAGTGGATATGTTTTTCCTTGCACTAATATCTGAAAATGTTACTTTTTTTTAGATAAATTTTTTTAATATTTGTCATGTGAATACAATGAAGTACTTTTAAAAACGCTTGGGAAATTTAAACATTCGGTTATTATGAACGCATGGAACACAATTTTACGCACGAGTGTTACTGGCATTTCGTCTGCCATTGCTACGCTCGAAATTTTAGGAGATAAGCGCAGTGCCATTATCTTCGATTGCCTTCAAGCATACGGAAGCTGCAGCTTTCTGGACTTGTTGGTAAGCACTCAATTTGATTCGGACAACTTGGAAGACCTGATGGACGAATTGTGCACCACGAACGTAGTCTTGTTGGAAAGTGATGTATTTGGTAGTCGCTACCGCATCAACCAACCAAGGCTAAATCAAATCCTACGTCTAGCAGGATCGCTAACAGAAGGCCTTTAATCAAGAGATAAGGCTTGGAAATTAAGGCTGTATTTAGTGTGTAAATACACTTCTTGAGTAAAAAGGGGCTGATAAGCTCACAACTGATCAGCCCCTTTATAGTTCAACAATGCAAGTTTTGTGAAAATATGGCAACGGCATTTTTTTGGCCTGCAAGGCGAAAAACGTAGGCATATCCTTAGATATGGCGAGGCTTTTCAACGCGGCAGGACGGAAAAAGGGCAAGTCAGAATTCACAAATCTTGGGTTGTTGAACTATAAAGTATTGGGTCTTGCCTAAATGGCTATGTATTTAGCCCACCACAAACGCTCAGCGTTTGCCCTGAGATGTAGGTGGATAAATCAGAGCCTAGAAAGACACAAGCATCGGCAATTTCTTTAGCTTGCCCTAGTCGCTTAAGTGGAATATTATTTAGATAAGAGGCTTTGGTCTGCTCATCTAACTCTCCTGTCATGTCTGTTTCTATGAAACCAGGGGCAATAGCATTGCAACGGATACTTCTGGAACCCATCTCTTTGGCAATCGATTTTGAAAAGCCAAAAATACCAGCCTTAGAAGCAGCGTAATTAGCCTGACCAGCATTCCCCGTTACCCCTACGATCGAACTCATATTGATAATCGAACCACCCCGGTTTTTCATCATGGGGCGCAATGCATGTTTAGTGAGGTTAAAAACAGACTTCAGATTGGTTTGAATGACTTGATCCCATTGTTCTTCGGTCATGCGTAGCATGAGGGTATCGCGGGTGATTCCAGCATTATTCACCAGAATATCAATCTTACCGTAGGCCTCCAGCACCGTCTTAATCAATTGTTCTGCTTGCTCAAAAGAGCTAGCGTCTGAGCGCACTGCCAAGGCCTCACCGCCCAATTTCTTCAATTCTCCTTCCACTCCTTTTGCTCGTTCCTCAGATGACAAGTAAGTAAAGACAACCGTTGCGCCTTCTTCTGCAAACCGATGGGCAATAGCGGCTCCAATGCCTCGGGAACCTCCCGTTACGAGTGCTACTTTATCCTGAAGTAATTTCATGTGGTACTTATTTTAACGAAAGTTTGCCAAAATTTACGCGAAGGTAGGCTAAAATTACCATACTGTTAAAAATGGAAAGGAGACAAATATTTATGTATCTTTAAAGTTGTAATTTTACACCCTTTTGACAATTGTTCTAAAACTTTCGCTTTTATGAAAACAAATCTAACTACATCCCTTTATGTGTTGCTCTCTGTGCTACTCTTAGTTGTCACCTCTTGCTTAAAAGATGATGTTGACGTTAAAGAATATCACTACACGTCGGAAGAATACCGAGTGATTCAACAAAATTTAAACTTGCCTCAAGATCTCATCAGCTATCAGGTAGAACTGCCTGGACACACCTTACTGCCAGGTATGATACAGCCTCAAATATCGGATGAAAAGGCAACACTAGGTCGCGTTCTATTTTATGATACCAAACTATCGCGCAATCGAGCGGTATCTTGTGCTAGCTGCCACGATCAATCCTTAGCCTTTTCTGACAATGTGGCTTTTAGTGAAGGCTTTGAGGGAGAGCTGACTAAGCGGAACTCTTTGCCGTTGGCCGCTTCTGCTAATTTTGAATCTTCTTATGGCGGTGCCTTTTCTAGTCGTCAGGCTTTGTTCTTCTGGGACGAACGAGCACATACTATTGCCCAGCAAAGTACCATGACGATTGCTGATGATATTGAAATGGGAATGGATATGAATGAACTGGTAGATCGCCTAAACAAAACGGATTACTATCCTATCTTATTTAAAAAAGCTTATGGCAGTGAAAATGTCATTCCTGGTCGCATCACAGAAGCATTAGAGGAATTTATCAACTCTATCGTTTCTGTAGATTCTCGCTTTGATGAAGGGATGGCTCGCCATCAGAATGCGCATCGAATGTTTTCGAATTTTACAGCACAAGAGAATATAGGCCGCAATCTTTATGTTCAAAACTGCGCAAGCTGCCATAGTGCTGATATGTCTAGCCTGACGGAAACGGTGGCTAATAACGGCTTGGATTTAGTCTATGAGGATAAGGGAATAGGCGCTCGTACTTTTGCTCCGTTTGATAATGGAGTATTTAAGGTGCCATTTCTACGTAATATCGCGCTTACCGGCCCTTATATGCACGATGGCCGCTTTGCGACCCTACGAGAAGTAGTAGAGCACTACAATTCAGGTATTCAAGATCATGAGAATTTAGACTTCCGTCTAAAAGATGGTAATAGCCCAAAGCGCTTGAACCTTAGCAGCCACGAGAAGGAAGCCTTAGTCGCTTTCTTGGAAACATTAACGGATCCAACATTCTTAGAGGCAGATAGGTATAGTGATCCTTTTAAATAGGACTACTCCAACTAGAAAGGCTAGGCACTCGCCTAGCCTTTCTAGTTATAACTTCTCCCTCAGATACTTGCCTGTATAAGAGCCTTCTACTTCTTTCAAATCCTCTGGCCTACCTTGAAAGACCAAATGGCCTCCATCCTTTCCACCCTCAGGGCCCAGATCAACCACCCAATCAGCAGATTTAATGACTTCCATGTTATGCTCCACCACCAGTACAGTATGCCCCTTTTCCACCAAGGCATTTAAGGCAGTTAACAGTTTTCTAATATCGTGAAAGTGGAGCCCCGTAGTTGGCTCATCGAAGATGAATAGGATGTGCTCGTTTGGTTGCTCTTTGTTTAAGTAGGAAGCCAATTTCACGCGCTGCGCTTCTCCACCAGAAAGCGTACTGGAAGATTGACCCAGTTTGATATAGCCTAGTCCCACATCCGCTAATGGGCGCAGCTTAGACACGACATCTTTGGCATCGGCGAAAAATTCTAATGCTTCCTCGACACTCATATTGAGAATGTCATAAATACTTTTTTCGCGATAGCGGACATCTAGCACCTCCTGCTTAAAGCGCTTGCCATTGCAGACCTCACAGACTAGACGAACATCCGCTAAAAACTGCATTTCTATGACTTGCTCACCTTCCCCTTTGCAGGCGTCGCAGCGACCTCCGTCTACATTAAAAGAAAAGTGCTTAGGTTTAAAGCCTCTAATTTTGGATAGCTGTTGGTTCGCCATCAAATTTCGAATGGTATCATAGGCTTTGACGTAAGTCACCGGATTGGATCGAGAAGATTTGCCAATTGGATTTTGGTTGATCATTTCGATCTGTGTAATGATATTCAAGTCGCCCTCTAGTCCTTTGTGCAAGCCAGGGGATTTTGAATAGCTTTCGCCTAAATGCTTTTTGAGCGCAGGGTAGAGGATTTGCTTGACAAGAGTGGTTTTCCCAGAACCAGATACCCCAGTGACCACCGTGAGGGTATTCAGGGGGAACTGGGCATCGATACCCTTTAAGTTATGTTGTTTAGCCCCTTTTAGGTGAATGCTGTTTACGATGGGGCGGCGTGTTTCAGGGAGTGGAATTTGCATTTTTCCACTCATATACTGTGCCGTTAAGCTACCAGAAGCATCCTCATAAATGGTATGATAAGGCCCTGCAAAGACCAGCTCTCCACCATGGATGCCTGCTGCTGGGCCAATATCAATAAGGTAGTCTGCATTAGCAATGACGTCCTCTTCATGCTCTACCACCACTACCGTATTACCTAAGTCGCGTAGCGATTTTAGCACTTTTACCAAGCGATTGGTATCTCTTGGGTGTAGCCCCACGCTTGGTTCGTCTAGGATATAGAGTGAGCTGGTGAGGTTGCTACCAAGGGTACGGGTAAGGTTGATACGCTGTGTTTCCCCCCCACTAAGCGTAGAGGATAGGCGGTCAATAGTTAAGTAGCTTAAACCCACATCACACATAAACTGGAGGCGGTTGGTAATCTCCAGCAATAGGCGGCGGGCAATCTTTTCGTCAAACTCCGTGAGCTGTAAATCATTAAAAAAGGCCAGCAGCTCATCGATGGGGAGCACAACCAGCTCAGGGATACTTTTACCATTTACTTTGACGTAAGTCGCTTCTACCCGCAGGCGGCCGCCATCGCAAGTATGGCAGCGCGTTTTGCCACGATAACGAGCAAGCATTACCCTATTCTGAATCTTATAAGTCTTTTCTTCTAGTTCAGAAAAGAAGTCATCGATCCCCCAAAAGTACTTATTGCCTTTCCAGAGTAAGCGCTGCTGTGCTCTGCTAAGGTCTTGGTAGGGGGTATGAATGGGAAAGTCAAAATGATGTGCATTCGCTACCAGTTTTTCTAACCAGCGACCGTATTTTTCCCCTTTCCAGCATGCCACCGCACCTTCGTATACCGAAAGCGACGGATTGGGAATCACTTTATTTTCATCAATTCCCATTACCTGCCCAAATCCTTCACAGGTAGGGCAAGCTCCAAAGGGATTGTTGAAATTAAATAAATGGGGAGTAGGCTCAATGAAGAGAATGCCATCCAGCTCGAAGCGGTTGTTAAAGGCTTTAGTCTCGTGCTTTAGTACTTCTACAATGCAGTCGCCTTCACTTTCGTAAAATGCTGTTTGTACCGAGTCTGCAACACGCTTTCTATTTTCTTCATCTTCTTGCTTTACCGCAAAACGG
>JBCCRH010000325.1:0-7397 GCA_039208045.1 Bacteroidota bacterium | reverse complement strand
TTCCTCGGTTTATGCGGCAGTATCCTAATGTAGAGGAGACCTACACGATGGATGGGAAAGTCCCACAGAAGGGTGATATTTTTAAGAATCCTTATTTGGCATCCACTTATAAAAAACTGGCCAAAGATGGCAGAGATGCGTTCTACAAAGGTGAAATAGCCAAAACCATCGCAAAATTCCTCCAGGAACAAGGCGGTTTTTTATCCTACGAAGACTTTGCTAGTCACCAAAGTGAATGGGTAGAGCCCGTTTCTACCAATTATCGGGGCTATGAGGTGTGGGAGTTACCTCCAAATGGCCAAGGTATTGCTGCTTTGCAGATGCTGAATATTTTGGAGAAGTACGACTTTGCGTCAATGGGTTTTGGTAGTGCAGAACATATCCATCATTTTGTGGAAGCTAAGAAATTAGCTTTCGAGGATCGTGCAAAATATTATGCCGACATGGATTTTGCCAAGGTGCCAGTGGATGAACTCATCTCTAAGTCTTACGCTGATAAAAGAAGAGCCTTACTTAACACCAAACGTGCCAGTAAGTACGAAGCAGGAGAAATCAGCGCAGGAGAGACCATCTACATGACCGTTGCAGATAAAGAAGGCAACATGATTTCGCTCATCCAAAGTAATTACCGAGGAATGGGCTCTGGTATGGTACCGCCCAAACTAGGTTTTATGCTGCAAGACCGAGGAGAGCTGTTTAGCCTTATCCCAGGTCAGTTCAACACTTATGAGCCAGGCAAGCGGCCCTTCCACACTATTATTCCTGCCTTTGTAACCAAAGATGGACAGCCATACATGAGCTTTGGCGTAATGGGAGGTGACTTTCAGCCACAAGGGCATGTGCAGATTATTATGAACATGATCGACTTTGGGATGAACCTACAAGAAGCAGGCGATGCACCCCGAATTGATCATAGCGGTGGCTCCAAGCCTACTGGCCAAACCGATAATAGCGTTGGCACCATTCATTTAGAAAGTGGCTACGACTATCAGGTTATTCGAAAGCTAATGTCTATGGGCCACAAAGTGGGCTATGCTAGAGGCATCTATGGAGGCTATCAGGCGATTCTCTACGATGCAGCGCGCAAGGTATACTTTGGCGCCTCGGAGTCTAGAAAAGATGGCCAAGCATCTGGTTACTAACCTAAAACCTAAGTAAAACCAATGGTACACACGATTGATCTTCACTTTTTAGACCATAGCGATACGATTGCTGCTTTCCTAATTGAGTCGGGCGAGGGCCCTATCTTGTTTGAGACTGGCCCCTACTCTACTTTTGCTCATTTAACGGCTGGAATAAAAAAACTAGGGTATGAGCTAGCAGATATTAAGCACGTTTTTCTCACGCATATCCACCTCGATCATGCAGGTGCTGCTTGGGCTTTCGCCGAAATGGGCGCTCATATCTACGTACATCCCTTTGGAGCCAAACACATGCATGATCCCAGTAAACTCATTAACTCTGCTACTCGAATTTATGGCGAGCACATGGAGCGGCTGTGGTCAACTATGAAAGGCATTCCTCAGGAACAGCTAGTGATAGTGGAGCATGGGGTGTCTTACCAGATTGGTGACCAAAAAGTGCAAGCCTGGCACACGCCTGGCCATGCTGTACACCATATCGCTTGGCAAGTTGGAGCCCACTTGATTGCAGGCGATGTTGCTGGTATCAAGATCGGTGATGGACCAGTAGTAGCCCCCTGCCCTCCTCCTGATATTAATGTAGAACACTGGCAGCAGTCAATGGCGCTGATTAAAGAGCTAGACTTAGAAGCGATGTATCTGACCCACTTTGGGAAGGTAACAGATATTGTACCGCATTTAGAAGCTTTAGAACAGGTACTAATTGAATGGAGTGAGTGGATAAAGCCCCATTTTGAACGTGGTGCAGATCCTAAGGAAGTGACCCCTGCTTTTCAGGCTTTTGCACAAGAAAGCTTAGCAAAACAGGGCGTAAACAAAGAGGGATTAGCCCGTTATGAAAGTGCTAATCCCTCTTGGATGAGTGTTGCAGGATTATTCCGTTATTGGAAAAAGAAGCTGGAAACTAGTGCCTAAGACGTAGGTACAAGTCGCTTTCCTGCTTCGATAGCTTTTTTAAGTAATTGAACATCTGGCAAAATAATTTCTTGTTCGCTATCTACTTCTTCTTGAATTGCTTGCTCTTCCGTGAGTTCTGTGTTGGGAGTCGCTGTATAGCTGGTAGCTCTAGTGCTCAGAAAAACATAAGAAGATAAACTGGCGACCACCAATAAGATAATCAATACAGTGCGGGTACTCAATTTTTTCATTGCATAATCAGTTTAAACGTATAAGCACGAATACTGGTCACATGTAAAGTAATGATTAATCTACCAAATGGAAGTACATGATCGACCTGTACACATAAAATTCAGACAAATTCTATTAAAAAGACGAGGTCAAAAATAGAAAGGTTGCAATTTTTGTACACTTTTTTTAATTTTTTGTGACATCTACTCCACAATTACAAGCCCTGCGGGATAGCCTCGATAAGCTTTTTCGTGTATAGAGACTGGGGCGCTTCATAAATTGCCTCCGCATCTCCCATTTCAACAATTTGCCCACTTTGCATCACCATCATCCGGTCACTCATAAATTTCACGACCGAAAGGTCGTGAGAAATGAAGATATAGGTCAAGCCAAATTCATCCTGCAAGTCTTTTAGTAGGTTTAGAATTTGAGCTTGGATGGATACATCAAGAGCAGAAACCGATTCGTCACACACGATAAATTTTGGCTCCACAGCCAAGGCCCTCGCAATGCATACCCGCTGGCGCTGCCCACCCGAAAACTCATGAGGGTAGCGATGGAAGTGCTTTTCTTCCAATTGTACTTGACGCAAAAGAGCATATACTTTTTCCAGTCGTTCTGCTTTATCTCGTCCAATCCCGTGTATTTTCATAGGCTCCAAAATAGCTTGCCCCACAGTTAATCGGGGATTAAGGGAGCTATAAGGATCTTGAAAAATAATCTGCATATCCTTCCGCACTTGCCGCATTTCTCGATTCGATAAATCGAGTATGGACTGTCCCATAAATTCAACCTTCCCACTTCTAATCGGCGCCAAATTCAAAATACTTCGCCCAAGTGTGGTTTTTCCACAGCCCGACTCCCCTACCAAGCCTAAAGTTTCGCCAGGATATACCTCAAAGCTCACCCCATTCACCGCTTTCACATAATCCATGGGCTTGCCCCACCAATTTCGTTTAGACGGAAACCATGTTTTCAGTTCTTCTACCTTCAAAATGGGTGCTTGGGCCTGCAACTGCTCTTGGCGTTTGGCGAAAGCCACCCGATCAATACGTATAGGGTGGAATGGCTCAGATGTATCTGCTGCCACAAAATCTTCAATCACTGGTAGTCGGTGCAATCGCTCTTGGAGAGGTGGGCGGCAGGCGACGAGTCCCTGCGTGTAAGGATGCTTGGGCTGTTTAAAAATGGTTTCTACAGCCCCTTCCTCTACAATTTGTCCTTGATACATCACCAATACTCGGTCTGCTACCTCTGCAATCACCCCCAGATCGTGAGAAATAAAAATTAGGCCGGCGTTGAGCTCTTGCTTAAGATCACTCATTAGGTCTAAAATAGTCTTTTGGACGGTTACGTCAAGTGCTGTTGTTGGCTCATCAGCAATCAAAATATCAGGCTGGCAAGACATAGCCATAGCGATCATTACGCGCTGCTTCTGCCCCCCTGAAAGCTGGTGGGGATAGGCATTGAAGATACGATCGGGTTGGGGAAGCTTTACTTGCTCAAATAGTTGCAGCACTTGCTGCCTAGCCGCCGATTTATCGATTTTTTGATGCAATAAGATGGCCTCCATCACTTGTTCGCCACAGCGAAATACTGGATTGAGGCTACGCATAGGCTCCTGAAAAATCATAGCTAGCCGACTCCCTCGGTAGGCTTGTAAGTCTGCTTCTGTGCATTGCAGCAAATCTATGGGCGTTTCGGCATTTTCATGAAAATGAATAAAATCAGCTGCTACCTGACCGGGTGGTGCCGGCACCAATCCCATGATAGACAACGAAGTCACCGACTTACCCGACCCCGACTCTCCCACAATTCCTAGGGTTTCGCCTCGGTGCAAGGTAAAATCAATTCCCTTTACAGCTTTCACACGCTCCTCTCCTGTCTGGAAATTGATATGCAGATTTTTGACTTCTAATATTTTATCCACCACTATGATTTTAGGCGTAATATTGCCTGACCTTTTTCAAAAGTAATCTCTAAATGCTCTATCTGCCCTAGCCAATTCACCAAATCTTCGCCTAAGATTTCTTTTTTCCACTTCTCCCCTAGCTCCTCTGGCAGTGTTGCTGGCTTGCGCAACAAGCGCTTCAGCGCATTGCGCTGAATGACCAAACTGGTACTCACGCCGCTATAATAACAACGATGCTTAATCAACAAGAATAGCATTTCGAGAATAAAATCCATCGCTGGCTCCTCTTGCTCTACCGTAACAATTTGACTGAGTACTTGCTTTTCCTCGTCTGTCATGGGCGCATCATACAGTTCCTTGAATAGAGAACCATACTTTCGAGCCACCTTCGGTGTAATCCTTCTATTATGGTGCAGCGCCTCTGGCCCAGAACTGATACTGCGTACAATGTGCCCTATCATTTTCTGGGGTAAGATCATTTCTTTGCTGTAGTCCTTTTCTCTAGCCAGCCCAATTCGCCACTGAAACAGACGAAGCAAGAAAACTTTTTCTTTTAGCTTTAGTGTTTTCATGAGACTACTATTGATAGCCTCTGCATTGGGATCTTTGCGATAATAATCTCTATGTTCGAGTTTTGAGCACTCTTCCTTTACCCAAGCCAATCGGCCTCGTTTTTGCAGCTTAGCCTGCAATTTAGACCAAAGTGGATGAAGCGGAATGACGTCATTCAGCGCATATTTCAGCTGCTTTGGATTGAGCGGGCGCGTTTCCCAATCTGCCACTGTATAGGATTTTGAAATACGGCGCCCCAGCTCCGACTCTACCAATTTGCCAAAAGATAAAGGGTAGCGATAGCCAATGAAACCCGCAGCGATTTGGGTATCAAAAATATTTCGAGGGGTAAAGTCGTACTGATGATATAAGAGGCGATAGTCATTCTCCCCAGCATGTGTAATTTTCAGCACATCTGGATGGGCCAATAAGTCGAGCAATGGACTTAAATCATCAATAGACAAGGGATCAATAAGGAATAGACCTAGGGGACTCGCAATCTGTATCAGACAAAGTTTGGTGAAAAATCGTTTTTCACCTACAAATTCCGTGTCAAAGCCGATCCATTCGACGTTTTTGTGTTGTTCATAAAATGTGAGAAGTGCTTGATTTGTATTGATTGCGGTGTACTCATGCTTTAGGTTCGAAGACATAGTAGAAGGGGCGATATTTTTAGGTTCATCTTAAAAGTGCCACAATATAAGCAATCTATCCTAGCATTCCCCCAATCGCACCTTTTCTACCATGTGTCGTTAGAATAAAAACTATAAATTGCGGTTAATATAGCAACGAGAAAAAATAATCTTTAAGATATGAAATTTGTAAAGCGGTTCATGCTAGTCATTATAGTACTTCTAGTGCTTGTTATTGGTGCTTTAGCAGCTATTCCCTACTTCTACAAAGACGAAATACTAGCTTTCGCTAAAGAAGAAATTAATAATACGGTGAATGCAAAAGTCGATTTTGAAGATTTTTCGTTATCCATCTTTAAAAGCTTTCCAGATCTCACAATGGGCTTAGAAGGGCTAAGCGTGATAGGCATTGATCGCTTTGAAGACGTCCCTTTGGTTGGAGCGGATGCGCTTGAATTGACCGTCGACCTCTACTCAGTCATTTCAGGTAATGGCCCACTACAAATAGAATCGGTACGGATGAACGCTCCTAAGGTGAATGTGATGGTGCTAAAAGATGGAGCTGCCAACTACGATATTGCTAAACCAGCAGCAACGCCTGAAGCCCCAAAAGAAGAGGCCCCCGCCGCCGATTATAGCGGCTTTAAGCTACAGCTAAAAGAATACAGCATTAGCGATGGCGATATCACCTATGACGATCAAAACGGGAATATTTTTCTCAATATCAAAGATTTAGATCACAGCGGCAGTGGCGATTTTACACTCGACGTTTATGACCTAGATACCGAAACAACCATTGAAGCACTCACCTTTAAGCAAGGAGGTACTGCCCTACTTAGCTCCGCAGCAGTGGCATTGGATGCCATTTTCAACATCGATACCAAAAACAGCAAGTATACTCTAAAGGACAATACCTTGAACTTGAATGCGCTTACGCTAAATGCAGATGGTTTTGTGCAGCTCCTGGAAGAAGGAATGGAGCTGGATATGAAACTTAATGCCCCACAGAATGACTTTAAGAGCCTTCTCTCTATGGTACCCAATGCCTACATCAAGGGTTATGAAGATGTGAAAGCAGCAGGACAGTTCAATCTAGCAGTAGAAACCAAAGGCCAGTATATCGCTGAAAAAGAAGTATATCCGACCTTCAAAGTAAACTTAGAAGTGGATAACGGAACGGTAAAGTATCCTGACCTCCCACTAGGCATTGACAACATTTTCACGAAAGTGGCCATCAACAGTCCTACCAGCAGACTGAATGATATGGTAGTAGATGTCAATCGCTTTGCGCTAAAAATTGGTAACAATCCTTTTGATGCACGATTCCGCTTAAAGACTCCCATTTCTGACCCCGATGTGGATGCCAAAGTAAAAGGCAAGGTAGACCTCGATCAATTGGCGAAAGCCTTCCCCATAGAAGGAGTGGAACAGCTAAGTGGCTTGATAACGGCTGATGTAACAGCCAAAACAAGAATGTCCTACATCGATCAGCAAGCCTATGAAAAAGTACAGATGGATGGAGATTTGAAGGTAGAAAATATAAAAGTGCAAAGCGCTGGCCAGCCGGAGATTAACATCCGTAATATGGACCTATCGTTTTCACCAAAGTTTGTAGCCTTAAATGCTTTTGCAGCTAATTTGGGTAAAAGTGATCTTGCTGCTAGTGGCCGTATCGACAACATCCTGGCTTATTTCTCCCCAGAGAAAACCATGACTGGCGACTTGAAAGTACGCAGCCAAGTATTTGACCTCAATGAGTGGGTGCCTGCCACCGCCACTGAAGCTACTGCAACGCCCCAACCCCAAGCAGCTGCAAGCGATGAACAAACGGCTGAAACAGAAATATTTGACCGCTTCGATTTCAAACTAGATGCAGAAGTCGACCAGATCAAGTATGAAGACTACGATATTCATCAGGCAGTGGCCAAAGGCCATTTCACCCCTGAGAAACTGGAAGTATCGGCTCTGGGAACCAATATTGGTGATAGTGATTTGATGGGCTCCGGTGTGCTGACCAATATTTTTGGTTAT
>JBCCRH010000324.1:0-7421 GCA_039208045.1 Bacteroidota bacterium | reverse complement strand
TCTGGAAACTACTCGATTATTCGCCAACAATGTGGTCGCATCGCCATTAAAGCTCAGCGCATCATTGGTAAAGCCTGATTTTTCCGTTTGTGTAAACTCCGTTCGCTGCTCATCAAAAGCCTGTACCGCAGTAAAATCGATGGAGTGATCCGCACTGAACTCAGGTGCATACGTAACAATATTTTCCACTAGCGATTGTCTAAATAGGGTATTAGATAACAATCCGAACCCATCTACCCCTTCATCTCCTGCGGAATGCAGAGAGGTTCGATACAAACCTCTGTTGGTATTTCTATTTCTCAAGAAGGTTCTCAGAGAGTAAGAAAGGCCAGGTAGGATGTCGTACTTAAGGGTAAGGTTGATGTCCGCCAGATTCGTTTTGATTTGATCTACGGACTCTCTTTGATCCCATAGCGGATTGACGGCGGTGTTGGCAGGCCCTAGATAGAACCTTAGCAGGTCTCCATTTTCATCAAATGGTCTGGCTAAGGGGGTGATATTGGTAAAGTTTAGATTTCCTGTTTCCTGATCTTGTTCTGCAATTTGGTAGTTAAGGATACCTTTCAGACTCAATTTATTGGTGATCGTCTGATCGATATTAAGCTTGAAGGTCGTTCTCTGGAATCCTGAATTAGGAATAATACCAGCTTGATCAAAGTGCGTAAGGCTCGAAAAGACCTTGGTTTTTTCGCTACCGGCCGAGATACTGAGGGAATGGCTTTGCTGAAAAGCATCATCCAAAATTAAGTCTTCCCAGTTTACAAATTCTTGATTAGCAATAGCATCCAACTCAAAAGGGGTGAAAATATTCTGATCATTAAGATACTCCCCTGTGAAACGATTTCTATTGGCTTCTCTTCGTAGATCAATGAATTGCTGCCCGTCATACTGATTAAAGTTTCTGGTAATCGATTGCGTTGTAACAAAGCCATGATAATTGATATTGACTTTGCCTGCTTTACCCGTTTTGGTAGTGACCAAAATGACACCATTAGAGGCTCTAGAGCCATAGATCGCGGTAGAAGAAGCATCTTTTAGGATTTCGATACTGGCAATATCATCGGGGGCTACATCATTGAGGTTATCAAATGGCAAGCCATCGACGATGATTAAAGGAGCGTTTCCATTAGGTGCTACCGATACATTTCCGCGAATCACAATATTGGAGTTTCCCCCAGGCCTAGCATCAGCAAGGTTGACCTGTACCCCTGCTGCTCGCCCTCTCAGCATCTCCGAAACATTGGTCGTTGGTATGGCTGTAGCTTCCTCCAGATCAACGCTACTAACAGAACCTACTACATTACTTTTCTTTTTGGTACCATACCCCACAACTGTAATTTCTGCTAAAGAAGTTGCGGCTTCTTGCATCGTCACATCAATCACTGTTTGGCTTCCTACCAGTACTTCCTGCGCATTGTACCCCGTGTAGCTAAAAACTAAAACATCCGTATCCGAAACATTATCGAGCGTATAGTTACCATCTACATCAGTTGCCGTTCCGACAGCCGTCCCTTTAATAAGGACGTTCACACCTATTAGCGTTTCAAAACCATCCTGTACTTTTCCACTAACCGTTTTGGTTTGAGAAAAAGCACTGTGGGCAGTCAGAAAAATCATAGCACACAGGGCTAGTTTCAATTTTACCATCATAATTATAGTTTAAGTTGATTGCCACCAAATACCCTGTAACAAAAGTTTATTTAATACACTACAGCGGATTACAAATCCGCTGGGCGCGTGCTAGGCTTTTTTCCGTAAAGCTAGGCCCGCGCTCAGTGGATTTGTAATCCGCGTGGCCCTAAAACTTACTTTTGCTACAGGGTGCTAAAGCGTCATTTAAAACAATATTCTGCTATTTACAGAATCACATTATTCAAATTTACTTTATCAACTTAAACAGAAATATTTTTCTGAACTATTTTATCACTCACTGGAAAGAAAAACTTCAGAAACTAAAAAATTTGGTACTATTTTACTACTCACCTTAGTAAAAACGGTACTACATATCCTTATGGTCATAACTCACCGCTCGCTTCACTACCCACGATTGCTCCCGACGCTCCCAAATGGTGACAAACTCGGCAGACTGTACTACTTTACTATCATTAAGGAAAATATGGGTACCCATTTGTACCGCTCCATACTCACCTAAGGGATGGATGGTATGCTTGATCAGCTTACGGGTAACAGAAAAGGGTTGAGAACACTTATCCTCAACAGCAGCATACTCTTTACTAATATCTGTATTGAGGCCCGTTCGATCATCGTAAAATTCAAGGCCTTCTACCAGTATTGATTTAAACAGTTCTATATCGCAGGTATTGAAGGCAACGTCAAATAGTAGGCTATCCATTGTTTCGATTTCGCTTTCTAGCGAGCTGTCCGATGTGTTAAGCGGGAGGCTTTGCGCAACGATCATTAATGGAGATAAAAAGGGGAGGAAAATAAGTAACAGTTTCATATACTTTTTGTTAATCAGTGAATTACAAGAGGAATTTTGAAAATAATATACATGACGCAAAGTGGTTTGCACCATTGCAAACTACTTTGGTACAGTATATACTGCACATTAACTGGTTTGCATGTGGCAAACCAATTAATCGTCAGTATAGTCTGAAGATTGATTTCACCAAATAAAATTGAAACAAAATGACAAATAAGCATCCCTTTATGAACCAACTATCGCTACCAGCAGTAGCAGCGCCTATGTTTCTTATCTCTGGCCCTAAGCTGGTGATTGAAACTTGTAAAAATGGGGTAGTAGGTACTTTCCCTGCCCTAAATCAGCGGACGACAGCGGGTTTTGATCAATGGTTGACGGAGATAAAAGCAGCGCTCGCGGCGCACGATCAAGAGCAGGAAAAGCCTGCTGCTCCCTATGGCGTGAACTTGATCGTGCATCATTCGAATCCCCGCTTAAGGGCTGACTTGGAGGTATGCGTAAAGCATAAAGTACCCATTGTAATCACCTCCCTGGGAGCAGTACACGAAGTAATTGAGGCAGTACATAGTTATGGAGGCTTGGTTTTCCACGATGTCATCAAGCTGCGCCATGCCCAGAAAGCAGCAGATGCGGGTGTGGATGGCCTGATTTGTGTAGCTGCTGGCGCAGGAGGGCATGCTGGCACGCTTAATCCCATGCCTTTTATACAAGAGGTGCGTAATATATTCGATGGTACTATCCTCCTGAGTGGATGCCTGAGCAATGGACGCGATATTGCAGCAGCCATGCAAATGGGAGCGGACTTGGCCTATATGGGTACTCGCTTTATCAATGTAGATGAAAGTAAGGCTAATGAAGCTTATCGCAATATGATTATAGCGTCAGGAACGAGTGATATTGTATATACAGCGGCGATCTCTGGGGTAAATGCTAATTTTCTGCGGCCAAGCTTAGAAGCAATGGGCATTACCCAGGAAATGTGGGGCCTAAAATCAAGAATTGATTTTGGTAAAGAGCTGGATGCTGCGGAGGCGGAAGCCAAAGCCTGGAAAACCATCTGGTCAGCAGGGCAGGGGGTCGCTACGATTAAAGACACCATTCCCGTAGCGCAGCTTATTGATCGGCTGAAAATGGAGTTTGTAGGGGCCATTAAGGAACAGCAACAGTTGCTACAACGCTATTCTTGAGAAAGTACAAAAGCTCCGCTTGATGCCATTCCACCTGTGGTGGCAATGCTTTATCGAGGTTTCTTTTTACTCAGTCAAAATTTTCTTTGCGTTAAATAATTGCTATACTATTGAATGCAACTATTTCCCAATGGAGCAAAGCCTGAACAATGTAATACCCTATAGCGGCTTCTCTGATAGCTATCGTCATAGGCGTAAGAACATCTCTTAATCTAGGTTAATGGATTAGGCTATTAGGTCGCCTAATTTTGTAGGAGCTGATCGTTGGCGTAAAAGTTCCAAAATGAGACACCTTACTAGTTCATCTATACTTGAAGCCTTTCTATTTTTTGGTGCCAACCATATTCTTATTCTATTCTTTTTGCTGCTTTTAGGGGGCCCTTCCCCTGCTATCGCTCAAGCTCCTCATCCTATTAAGGAAGAAAGAGCAGCCGAAGACTATTCTTTTTTGAAGGATAGCCTTCCGTCAAAAGGGATAGAACGCCTCAAATTTATTCCACTTCACGCTTCTCGAACGAGCTACTTAAGCATAGGCGGTTCTTTTCGTCCCCGCTTTGAGCATTTCACCAATAATAATTGGATAGCTGATAATAACCAGAATTACTACAGTCAGCGATTGAGTCTGCATACCGACTGGCATTTTGGAAAATACCTAAGGTTTTTTGGAGAATTGTATCATGGGTACAAAACCGATGGAGCGGTGTTCTTACAATCGGACGATTTGGATTGGCATCAGGGTTTTGTGGAAGTGGAGGTGCCGCTAGCTGAAAATCGAGTGTCCTTTCGCTTTGGCCGGCAAGAGTTGAAGCTGGGAGCGGGGCGTTTGGTTGATTTGCAGGTGGGCCCAAATATCAGGCGTAGTTTTGATTTGGGTAAACTGGCCTTCACTAGCGAGCAGTTGAAGGTTGATGTGTTTTATGGTAAAGAAGTGCAAGTTGGGTTTCAAGCCTTTGACAATGCTTTCAACTTCTTCGAAGAAGGAGGGGGTGATCCTCAACTCTGGGGCGTCTACACACAACTTAGCGTTTCGCAAACAGCCAGCAATAAAATAGACGTCTACTACATCGGCTTTCAGTCCGAACAAGCGGCTTTCAGCGATGTCGTTGGGGAAGAAACCCGTCACAGTATTGGCATTCGTAGCCACGGGCCCATTGGGCAACGTTTTCGATACAATACCGAGCTGATCTATCAATTTGGAGAGATAGGAGGGAACACGATTCAAGCCTTCAATTTTGAAGCGGATTGGAAGTATACCTTTGGTCATAAGAAATGGAAACCAACGATTGGCTTTAAGCTCGATTGGTCCTCCGGCGATAGCGAACTAGGTGATAGCAACTTGAATAGCTTTAATCCCATGTTCGTTAATCCAAGTATCTATAGCCTGGCAGGGGTCAATACGCCTGTTAATTTATTCAGCGTCCATCCTGCTTTTATCTTTTTCCCTACCAAACAATGGATGGTCAATATTGAGTTTGCGACCTTCTACAGGTCATCTAAGCAGGATGGCTTCTATTCTCCACCGCGCTTTCAGACCCGACCCGCTACTGGTACAAGCGATCGGCACATTGGCAATACGGTTGGCCTTTTTGTCAAATACACCTACAATCGCTACGTATCCTTTGATATTCGAAGCACCTATTTCACCGCAGGAGATTTTGTGGAGCAATCTGGTGCATCCGAGCCCATTTTCCAATTTACACCAACACTCACTTTAATCTTTTAATCACTATAAATAAATCTACTTATGCATTACATGAGATTTTCTTTGGTCTTATTGTTGTTTGCTGGCCTGCTATTAAGCAGTTGCGAACAAGCAGCTAATGAAAACGCACCTACTGAAGAGACGGCGGAAGCTGCTGCTCCTAAGCTCGATCAATACAAAATACCTGGCGCTACTGTTTTAGCATTTGGGCCAGATAACGACCTATTCATAGGCGACAGCAAAGCAGCAAAGATACATGCCGTAAAAACAGAAGCTACACCACTGCAAGACCCGATTCCTTTTAATATGGAAGGTTTTGATGTCATGGTAGCCGAAAAACTTGGCATTGCACCGAGAGATGTCATTGTGAATGATATGAAGATGCACCCACTAAGTCAGGAAGCTTATGTTGCTATCAGAATGGGCCATCAGCCAGATGCAGCAGCTGTAATCGCCATCGTACACCCTGCCACACAAGCCATCCGCTTGCTAGAAATCAATGCGACTAACAGCACCAGCACGACGATCAAGAACCCTGCTTCTTCCGACTTAGTATTCTGGAAAGAAACGCCTGCCAGCGCCCTTTCCATTACCGATATTGACTATAATGATGGATTTATCTATGTAGCCGGCTTAACCAATAGCGAATTTGCCTCTACCGTAAGAAAGATTCCATATCCTTTCAATGATACCCAGGAGTCGGTTGAAAGCATTGAAATCTATCATGCCGTTCATACCCAAAATGAAACCCGTGCCCCGATTCGTACCATGCTTTTTGACGAGATAAATGGCGTATCTACGCTGATGGCTACTTACACGTGTACGCCTTTGGTGACTATACCCACAGCAGATATTAAAGCAGGTGCTGCCATAAAAGGCAAAACCATCGCGGAGCTAGGCTATGGCAATACACCCGTTGATATGTTGATGGTAAATGTGCAGGGATTTGACGGAAGTATAAGCAAAAACCTTTTGGTTACTCACAAGAATAGGGGGGCAACGATGGTGCCTTTTCAGTCGGTACTCGAAGGAGCCAAGGGGAATGGAATGGCCGGACAGCAAGCGATGGCACCTACTGGTTTAGCCGGAATGCAAGAGCTACCAACCGCTAATATTATGCACGTAGATATTCAGAATCCGCAATTTATTGGCACGATTCGCCGGAATATGGAGACAGGAGAGATCGACCTGATTTCTACGATGGTGGGTTCCTTTCTCCGCCTAAGTGATTTTATCTCAGAGTATGATTTCCCTGACTATCGCTACCCGGAAGCGCAGCAAATGACTAAAAAATACCACGATATGACGAAGCAGATGGAAGGCTATCCGGAGCTGACTTCTGCGAATATGGGTCGATAAGAAGATGAGAAAAGCATTGATCGTGTTCATCGGTTTATCCTTTTCTTTGGCCCACTTTTCGTGTCAAAACGCCAATGTAGAACAAGGAATACAGTCGCCAAGGGTGACGGCTGTATTCCCTTCTGCGGATACTTTGCCGGAAAATTTGCTGCGGATGTATATCCAATTCTCTAAGCCCATGAAGCCTATTGGCAATTTGGAAAAAATCAAACTAGTAGATGAGCAAGGCCAAGAAATCGTCGGGGCCATTTTTGATAATGTCCACGAATTATGGGATCGAGAACAATTGCAATTGACCCTTATTCTCGACCCGGCACGGGTGAAAACAGGCCTTCAGGCCAATGCACAAATGGGGCGAGCCTTGCAGGCGGGTAAGGAGTATAAATTGGTTGTTGGGCAACTAGAGGATGTGGAGGGAGTCGCGATGGATAAAGGGTACACAAAGGCATTTCACGTAAGTGCAACAGACCGGCTTACGCCAAATAAAGAAGCTTGGTTTTTGAGCGTTCCCGAAGCGGGGAGTCGCACCCCTTTTGTAGTAGAGTTTCCTCAAATGCTAGATCGGCTCTCGCTTTTGCAGCGACTCATCGTGACCGATAAAATGAATCAGCCGATAGTAGGAGCGGTTCGCATTGGAGCGGAAGAAAAGAGTTGGCAGTTTATACCTAAAGAAGAATGGGCGGAAGGCGAATACATCTTGTATATCAATACTCGCCTGGAAGACCCTTGC
>JBCCRH010000323.1:0-7450 GCA_039208045.1 Bacteroidota bacterium | reverse complement strand
GTGAGATCAAAACGGTGGCCGACTTCATTGGTTAAGCCAAAATCCCAGGTGCCCATTACTTGGCCGTTGGCGCTGAACATATCGGCGCGGATGGGTGAAGCTATGTCCAGATTGACGGTAAGGTCAAAGTAGCGCTGGCTCGGATTGGGGCCAACAGTTACAAATGGCTCTAGGGCTGCTTGGTCGGTGCTGGTGCTCGGAGAGCGTTGCACGTCTACTTCCAGCAAATAACTTCCTAGTGTTCCTACAAAGTAAGAGGAAACGCCAAAGGTGATCGTATTTCCACCTTCTATAACGAATGGCTCATCCATAGTATCATCGAATAGTTCACTCCAGTCAGTGCCATCATTGATACCAAATAGCACATCGTTGGTGTAGGTATTGCCGTTGCCACTATCGAAAGAGTCGTGAACGCGGGCATTGATGGTATATTGGAAGCCGGGCTCTAGATCGATTTTAAAGTAATCTTCATCATCAGCTACATGCATATTGGATCCAATGGATTCAAAAAAGGCGGTGTTGCTGGTGAATAAGGGATTGATATCGAAAGCGTTAGCTACGGTATTATTATTCTCGAAGGGATCACCGATCAAGGCCGGTGCTTGCACTTGCACTTGTATGGGGTTTTCAAAATCTCCTGTTGCCACAATTTGCCACTCGCCACCCGCAGGGCGATTCCAGGTAGCGATTAGGTAGGTGCCGGGCTCCACATCAATGCCGTTGGAGGTGAAGGTGAGTCCGTTGGTAAAATGGCAATTGGCGCACAGGCTCTGGGTAATCACTTGTATTTCTTGGATATATTCCCCTTCGAGGGTATATAAATCCATGGAAAACTCACCAGAGTAGTCGAAGGCTCCAAAATTAGCGTAGTCCACTGTTATTTGGAAAGGCTCACCCGCTATGATGGGCTGTGGCTGTGGCACAATCTCGTTGAATAAGGCAATATCATTACTTGGCCCTTGTATTTCGAAAGTCACTGGATTGGCATAGTCGCCAGCAGGAATGATGGTATACTCACCACCTGTTGGACGGTAAAAGAAGCCCATAAGGTAGGTGCCTGGTGAGGTAGGCAAGCCATCGTTATCAAAGGTCAGATTGTAGAAGAAGCCACTTTCTAGTGTGCCACTTTCTGTATCGATAAAATCTAAGAATGTACCATCCTCTGTAAAGATAGCAGCAGCAATATCTCCTGTCACCGATTCCGAACCTGTATTAGCTACATCTACCTGAATTTGGAATGGCTGTGCAAAACTAATCGGGAATGGATCGGCTATCACACTTGACCACATTACCAAGTTGTTAAACTCATTGGGATCGGGATCATCTTGTGGGCCACCGCTAGAACTACCTCCTGCGGGCTGAATCCCAATAACTGCTTGCTGATAAAAATTAAAGCCACTATTGCCTGCTCCCGTACCGCCAGTACTTGGATTGAGATCGTCAAGCGTGAAGTAGCCATCCTGAAAACCACCCCAGCCCCAGTTCATATGGAAGAAGTTGCTGATATCGTAGCCATCAGCTACCCAAGCATGTCCCCCTCCTTGTCCAATCCCTGCGTATTCAATGGGGCGGGCATTGTCTAACTCGTCTTTCATCAACTGGATCCAATTGGCATTGGAGTAATTCTCCCGCTCTACAAAAGAAGTGGTGGAGGAATAGGAAAAATATTGCTTGAGAGCGCTTGCCACTCCAGATAGGGAAGACACCCCACTAACATCTACGCCATAACCCATCTCGATACTCACTCCACAGTGATAGCTCAGCAAGGCAATGTCCTGATTGAAACTACTGATCTGGTTAGGCATATTGGCCCAATTGTAAGAAGTGGCACCAAAGTTAGCGGAAACGGTTCCAAATTGGGGATGATTATAGGAGTAGAAGCCTGTTCCTTGCGCGGGGTGTGCGTGGTAGCGCATCAGTTGTGCCATTGCGGTAGCTACGCAACCCACTACGGCGCGTTGGCCGCTATTGGGGTCTTGTGGGCATAAGGCATTGTAGGGAAAGGGTTGATCCCACTTGGTACTTACTAATGGATTGACCGTGTCAATCGTTTTTTCAATATCACCATTTAGATAGGCATCCCACGTCTGCTTCACTTCTTCCCCGGCGGGTACTTTATTGCGGATGGCTGCTTTAATCTGGCTTTTGTAATAGCCCATCCACTTACGGAAGGGCTCCGGTTGCTGTTGCGTTTCGAATACATAATTTCCACCAAGGGCATATCCTAAGATGGGCAGCACTCGATCATCTGCGGTTACGATTACAAATCCATTATCTGTACCAGCAGAAAACACACGATATACGGGCTGCATCGCGCCATCGACATAAGCTTCAATGGTGGCAGCTAATTCGATGCGTACTTCATCTTTTGAGGTAGCCTCATGGCGATTTAGGGCAGCTTGGTACCACTGCTCCGCTACTCGCAGGGCTGTTGCCTCATCTACTGGATCAGCAAACAACGTACTGACAAAACAACAGCTTAGGAAAAAAAGTAGAAACTTATTCATAGTCATGGATTTTAATATCGTGTAACAAAAGTAAGTTTTAGGGTCGCGCGGGCCAACCACGCTAAGCGTGAAAGATTTGGTCTTGAATTTATTCGTTTGATGAAAAATTGGTTAGAAGTAAGCAGGAGTTGCTTTCGTAAATGTAGGATTTTTATAGCAGATTTGTATTTCTGATATCAGAATTTAATCTTTTGTCACATGATCTATGCCTTACTTTTTATAGCAGGATTTGGAGCATTTGCTCTGAGCACGCTCACTGGAGGTGGAGCGGCCCTGATGCTACTGCCGATTAGTAATGCTTTGGTGGGTGTAAGTAGTACGGCCCCTGTGGTGAATTTGGGGAACCTCATTGGCCGACCGGTTCGGCTGGTTCTTTTCTGGAAAGGTATTGACTGGCGAGTAGCATGGTATTATGTGCCCCCTGCATTGGTAGGTACGGTGCTTGGGGCATGGCTTTTCGCCAATATGCGCTTGATCTGGCTAGAGTATGTATTGGCTATTTTTCTAATCAGTACGATTTTACAATACCGCTTTGGGCAGCGGGCGCGTTCGTTTAGCGTTCGGGCATGGCATTTTATTCCGTTGGGATTTATTATTTCATTGGTCTCTACAGTGGTGGGCGCAACTGGAGCGGTTCTGAATCCTTTTTATATGAATTATGGTTTGCAGAAGGAACAGTTGATCGGAACGAAAACAGCCAATTCTTTTTTTGTTGGAATTTTTCAGGTAGGCTCTTATGCGTTTTTTAGCAGTATGCATCCGCCGCTTTGGGGGTATGGTGTAGCATTGGGTTTGGGAGCTGCGATTGGCAACTTTTTTGGTAAACGCATGCTTGCTAAGATGAGTAATAAAAGCTTTAGAATTTGGGTGATCTGGGCAATGGTAGTGAGCGGAATGGTGATGCTCGTGAGGTTATTGATGGAGCAATTGTGAAGAAAATCGAGAAGATTAACAGAAAAAGAGGGCGTGTTAGTAGAAAAGGCCTTGCTGAAGAACCAAAATTTATACTATTTTTGCGCGAATAGTTTACTAATGCACATTCTAGCCTATGCACAACAGCTCAATGTAACGTGCGTAGGTTTTTTATTTGGTCTGGTTTTCAACAAGGCCTCGTAAAAGAACCGAAATAATCTTAAGTAAAGGGCTCTTCACTTTTTTTTGCAGAAAAGGAATAGCCCTTACTTTTAGTCAATCAATTATACGTTAGCTGCTGTCTTGCTAGAAGCTTTAACTGCTTGAGATTCAGCAGTCTTAGAAGCTGCCAAAGAGTAAACTACTAAACCGAATCCAATCTTGTTCACAGCATCACCGATATTGTAGATGATGTCCATTGAAGAAGCTGGAATTACACCTGCTAACCAACCTGTATCCATTGCCATGTAACCAATTGGATAGATTGCCCAACCAACTAATACGAACCATGCCAAAGCACTGAATGCTTTCTGTAGTATTGGATCGTTAGAGTTAGAAGACATTTTCTTAGCAGAACCTAACCATGCTTCATACAAGATACCTACATAACCGATAGTTGAGATGAATCCCCATAGTGGAGAGCTTTCTCTGTACACTGTTTCACCTAGGTAACCAGCTACCAACATCAAAGTAGAGTAACCGATCATACGCCATAGCAAACCAGCTTTAGCACCGAAAGCACGTAGGATCAAGTAGAATTCAACACACATTAAAGGTACAGTAAGAATCCAGTCGATGTAACGGAATTCAGTTGGAGAAGCCTGGTTCTCAGCCCAGAAGTCTCTCATGTAATAGTAGTGTACTGCAGCAATGAAAGTGATCAAGCCTGAAACAAGCATAGAATCCTTCCACTTACCTTCTACTCTACCAATTTGAAAGAAAAAGAACACAGTCGCAGCGGCCATGGCCATAGAGCCAATGAAGAACGTAAATCCTACGTAGTCGCCAGACTTGAGGTTAGCCAACAACATTGGCTCGAAATTTACTAATGCATCCATTATTATTGTGGTTTTTGTTAAATAACTCTTAAAAATTTAGTGCTTAACGCGTGTGTTTCAAAAATGTTTAATTCAGGGGAAAAATTTTGTCCACAACTACGCTTGGAAAATTTCCCTAAACTTTTTTACACACTTATCCAATATTATGCAACTCTGGCACTTCCAACTCCTCGTATAGCTTATCTATGAGCAACATATGTGGTAACGTTACGATCGAAATAAAAATGAACAATAGTCCAACATTCGGTTGTATCCCCATTTGCCATTGGAGACCAACTAATAGAGCTAAACCCGCTAATGCGGCCAGCGTCAATGGGAACGTATGCTTTACATACTTTCTCCAATCATAGGTCGGAAATTGCTTCCTAAAAAACTGAATTTGGTCCATGACCGAGCTCAGTGAATGGAAAAACACAAAGTAAATGGTAAACCCCAGTAATAAGGGTAGAGCATAGTAAGCTACCATCAACAATGCAATTGTGATCCATTCGTCACTAAATTCTTTAAGTGCTATTAACTTACTGACTCTCAGATAGACGAGTAACCATACATTGAGAATCAGTATACCCAATACTAACGACCAGCAAAAGGCTTTGCTGAGGACAGGGACGGACGTCGCTAATATCGTGGTCAAGATCGGCTGAGCAGCCTCAAAGTGTAACAGTATAGGAGTTACTGTTACTAGCAAACCCCAACTTAAATAAAGGGTAGCACGCAGTGTCTTATTTTCGGTGTTAAGGTAATTCCAATTGGATTGACCAAAATGGTAGGCAGAGAGTACAATAAAGGATAGCAAAGCAGATATAGGGCTTACCCACCATAGTAAGCTATATGCTGCCATGACTAAAAGATAGTTGAGATAAAATGCGCTCATTTTGCGCGTTCCCAAAAAAGGTTGTGTGAGATGGCGAAAGATAAGATAATCGGTTGCTCCGTGTGGAATACCTATCAATACAATCATGCTAACCGCTAGAATGAGTTCCCATTGCTGCAGCAACGAAGGGAAAGCTAAGCCGATCAAAATCATGATCAGGGCAAAAGCTTGTACGCTTCGATATAATATGGGATACCTAGTGGTCATTTTGCTTGATTGAGTTGTGCTTTTGGTTTTGGTGAATTAAAAAAAGATGCTATATAAACTTTAAATAAAGCTTTCAAAAAAGGTAGTGTTGGGAGCGAAGCAAATATTCTAGCTTCTTGCCAAATAGTGCTTTTTTCTCCCAAGAATGTTAGTATGGTCGTTATTCTATTACGATGGAACAACTTGCTGAAGATGCCCTTTGCCTCTCTCCCATCCTCTTGTAAAATGTTCAGCAGTAAGCGATCGTAAAAGCGGAAACGACTTTGCGTCAAGGTTGCTAAAGAAGTTGATTTCTTGCCTTGTAATTGAGAAACAATATCGCTGACCTGCTTTTGTATATTTAAAAACGCATAGCCTGTAGTAGGCTTTACCATACCTGCTTTTGTCCCAATCTGTACCACATGTGGATAATCCGTCTCTGCGGTAAGTGTCTGATCGGTCATCGGAATAACTCCGAATTCTTCCTCTTCTATAGTGTACGTTATTTCTGCATAATGCTTGGAGAGATAACCCTCTAAAGCACTTCTGTACGCCTTCTTGTCCAACAATCGGTCAGAGAATAGCGTAAATTCTACCAGTGCCTCCTTTTCAGAAAATGGCAGTAGATAGAAGAAACGCGCATCATTATCTTGGGGTGCTCTGAAGTCCATCAGTATGGCTTCATCGGTATTAAAAGCTGGTGTTTCTAGCTTTACTCGCCATCCCAGAAAATGCTGTAGTAAGAAGTGCGCACCTTCTTTCCTATTAGCTAACTTACCTACTGTAAAACAGCTATCGAAAACCCATTCCGCAGTATAACGCTGCCCATCTGCCCAAACAAACGCCCCTTTTTGATCTTCTCCCACTCTACTCACATATGCCTCTAAAAACGTTACGTTTGCATGTGCTGCCAACTCTTTTTTTACGAACTTGTAGAAATCGAGGCCCTGTATCAACCGGTAGGTATAAGGAGCAATGTTTTCCTTCTTGCTTCTTTCATCGTCAAAAAAAGAGAGCTTGTTCCATTTCTTGGATACGATGGCATCGAACAGTGTATCGTGCTTCGACCAAAAAGCCCAAGTTCGATCATTGCTGCGCTTTTGATCAGCATCAATGATAAGAACGCGCTTATCTTTTAAATCGGTTTGAACTATGTTGTAGGCAAGGCTCAATCCTGCGCATCCGCCTCCGGCAATTATGTAGTCGAATTTATTCACTAATAGTTTACTAATACACATTCCGCTGTCTGAAATAAGAACAGCACGTGATGAATAGACAATTAGATCACCAAATTGTTCCAGAAATTTCAAAAAAAAATGGAAGGATGGTAGTTTTTGAAGTAGGTCTTACAAAACAAATAGAATATAAATAGCAATACTGCCATTTTTTAGTAAGATTGTAGCAGTCAAAACGGAATAAACAATGGTTACATTTCTATGACGTGGCTTTTTGTTTAAGCTTTCGCTAATGCAAAATTTTCTTGTTCAATGAGGGACTTTAACAGTTTCGGCACTCTAAAGCGCTGGCCGAATCTTTTTTCATACGTTTTGCACTTCTTCAAAAATTCGTCTAAGCCATAATCGTGGACGTACTGGATTACCCCTCCCTTGAAGGCCGGGAAGCCCCAGCCATAGATGCTACCTAAGTTAGCTGCGGGAATAGAGTCGATGACACCTTCTTGCATACACCAAACGGCCTCAATGACTTGAGCAAACAAGAAACGCTCAGCTAATTCTTGGCGATCGTATTTCTTTTGGGTAGGTGGGAAATGTGCTGCTAGCTCTTCCCACAACCTGCGCGTCCCATCATTTGCGTAAGCGTAAAACCCGCCTTGGACACCACGGCCTTTGCGCGCTAGTTCTTGTAGCATCTTATTTAATACATCTACCGCAGGATGCTGGATATATTTTGTG
>JBCCRH010000322.1:0-7467 GCA_039208045.1 Bacteroidota bacterium | reverse complement strand
TCTTTTTCTTTTGCTGTTTGGGTTTCACGCTGTTGGTTTTTTGGGTCCTTATAGGTTTGGGTTAAATACTGATCGGCTAGATTTTGTATGGAGATAAACGACTCCTGCGCTTTCATACTGGTGAGCACCAATAAACAACTCAAAAAGGCAGGGCAAAACGTAAGCTTCATAAATACCATAAGATTTAAACATGACGTCAAGTGACTCGGCAGTCTGATCTTTTTCAGGTCAAGCCACTTGATCGTCAAGATATGATGATATGTTAGATCAAAATAGGATAGAAAAGACTCCTTTGTTCTGACTCAAAGGTGCAGGATATTGGAAGGGGAGAAAAGCACTTTTTAGGTCAAGTGGACTAGCAGTACTCCAAAATGGACAGCGGCAAAGGCGAAGCTCACTGCCCTTCTAGCCATTCAATAAAAGCAGTAGCTTTTAGCTTGCCCACCAATATCTGCTCAGGAAAAGGAATAGTAGGATACACCAGTAGCTTTCGCTTAAAGTAATAGGCCGCTTCTTTCACCGCTTTCCGGTGGATGAGGATTTGTCGATTCACTCTAAAAAAGCCAGGGAATTTACCCTCAAGGGTATCTAAGGTATAGTTGATCGCAAACTGCTGCCGTTCGAAGGTATACAGATAGGTCTGCTCATTTCTGATAAAAAATAGCGCAATATCTGCTTCGTTGATCGGAATGATCTTATCTCCTTTTCGAATAATAACAGAAGAAGGGCGAGCCGAAGGAGCCAGGGGCCAATTGGCCGCTATGGTGCTCAGATCAGGAGGCGTAGTCGCAAATTTTGCTTTTAGTTGCTCATAATTAGCTAGTGCTGCCGCCACTCGCTTCGGATCGAAAGGCTTGAGGATGTAGTCAATACCCTGCACCCGAAAGGCATCAAGCGTGTATTGCTCATAAGCCGTACAAAAAATAATAGGAGCTGCAACTTGTACCTTATTAAAAATATCAAAGCTCAGGCCATCCCCCAATTGGATATCCGAAAAGATTAAGTCTACCTGGGGCTGTTGCTCAAAAAAGCCCAGCGCATCTTCTACCGACGATAAAAACGGTAAGATTTCTACCTCCGGCGCAAGCGAACGAATCGTAGCCGCCAAATCTTTAGCCGTAAGCTTTTCATCTTCAATAATTACAATCCTCATACTTCTGGTAGACTTAAGTAAACACTAAACCGATCATCAGCATCCACAATTTCAATAGGCTTTCCAAAGTGTAATTGGTAGCGCTCATTCAAATTCTGTAAACCTATACCGGGGCTTCGGAAAAGCGGCTTTGGGGTTTTATTATTAGTAATAACAATACGATCATCCTCCATCTTTAGCTGTATCACCAATGGATGCTGAACTGTAAAAAAATTATGCTTAATAGCATTCTCCAAAAGCGTTTGCAGCGCAAAAGCTGGAATTTTTCGCTGCCAATAGCGCTCTGGGATGGCCACCTCGCAAATCAAGGCCTCATCAAAGCGCACCTTTTGTAGCTGAATATAGTCTTGTGCGAACTGTAGTTCTTCCTTCAGGCTCACCGTTTCCACCAAATGCATATTAATCGAGTATCGAAGAAATTCCGATAGGCGAATGCAATAGTCAGTCGCTTGTTCTGGTAAGGTTGTGATGAGCGATTTCAGCGTACTCAAAGCATTAAAGAGAAAGTGCGGCTGTAGCTGCTGCACCAAAATCTTCTTCTGCGCTTCCAGGTTTACCACCTTCAGCTGTTGTACTTCCGCTTCCGCTAAATCCTTCTTCGTTCTTATCATACTCGAATGGATAATGACCAAAATAATGGTATTACTAGCAAAGGTAGCCATGACGGCATACAGCGAAAAGTAGAGCGGGCTAGCCAGATTTTGCTGATTGGAAATAATAAAGAGCGTACCCAAATGCATCGTAAAGGTCAAGGAATAACTCAACAAATATCGAACAGAAGTGCTTAGCGCTCGACCAATCAAAAAGATATTATACAACCAAAAAGCAAAAATACTGAGCGCCAATGCCACAAAGGCCACCAGCAACTTCGAAATCCCCAAATCTTCATAAATCAATAGGATAGGCGCTATCCCATAAATGGCGATAAGCGGAGAGGTGATTAGCGCAATGCGAATTAATTTTTGGTTCATCTTCAGAAAGGCCAGAAGGGCTTCTTTTTATGCTTCATTTTTGGTATACTGACGATTGAGTGGTCACGCTACTGCGCGACTACGTCAATGTCAGTATATACTGTACCAAAATGGTTTGCTTATGGCAAATCACTTTGCGTCATGTATACTTTCCAAATATAATCAAACCATGCTCATGGCCCGTCAACTTCTGCTCACTTCCTGTCTTTTTTTGGCTTTAAGCCTAAATGCCCAGGTCACTACCTTCTCCGTTACTTTTGAAAACGATGCAGTGAATAGCCTACCCATCACCAGCCCTGGCGATGGCCGCACTCCTACCGGCCTATTTGGCAATTACGAATCGACCATGCAAGTCCAGAATCTTGCGGGGCAAGTAGGGCAAAGCACTGCTTCTGGAAAAGTACTAGATGTAAATGTGCCTACCACCGGCAGCTTTCAACTCGTAGAATTTGATGGCTTGCTTAATAGTGGCATCGTGACGGAAGGCATCGTAAAGGTGAGCTTCGATTTTATGGCACATGAGGGAAGCGCTCCTGATGGCTTTGCCTTTTTGCGTAGTGTGGATGAAAGCGATGAAAGCTTTGCCGATATAGGGTTTAGCTTTTCAGAGACGAGCTTTAATGTAGGCTTACTAGATTTTGATCCGGCTACAGGGGAATATCTGGGGTGGCTAGATCCTTCCTTTCCCAACAACTCGTTTGATCTAGGGACGTGGTATCATTTCGAGGCAATCATCAATTTGGATAATAATACAATGCGTCTCTTGGTAGATGGAGCTGATTATGGCGTGGTAGCAGGGATTTCTAGGGCTACAGGTACAGGCTATACTGGGGCTTTCTTGAACTGGGGTACTGCTTTTCAGGGACGTTGTGCTGTAGATAATTTTAGAGTAGTGATAGAGGGCGACGATAGTTTGCCGCTCCCACCAGCTGGTTTTAGCGAACTGCTAGAGGTAGAAGATCACGGTGGCACCGTACTCCGCATGCCATGCGCTGACTTTCGTCAACGAGGTGTCGACTGGAATAACTCCTCCGCTGCCGCTTTACTATTGTACGACTCTATTTATCAAGGCGTATCCGCTTATCGCATCGTAGTCAACGAAGAAATGAATGAAGCTGATGCACGCCTATTTTCCTTCAAGGGACTACCCATTTTGCCTAACCGAACCTACGAGGTAAGCGCCCTTATTCGAACCGATTTTCCACGGGACACCTGGGAATTCAATATTGGAGTCAATGGTATCGATGATACCGGCCTGATCTCCTTAGGCTCTAGATATGGCGGGATGCCTGCTATCACTGAAGGGCCTGACGGCTGGCAGCGCTGGACCTGGCGTATTACGCCCCATTGGGAAGCATTTTACGATAAAATTACGGTATTCCTAGGTGCCCACGAGTACGGGCCGGGCTTCGATGGCGACCTAACCTTCGAAATAGCCGATCTTGCTTTTGTAGAATTGCCTGCTATTCCATTGGAAGCTTTTCCAGTAGGAGAGGGTGTTTCCTTCCCTGGGGGACCGGGGAATTTGCCTATGCAAATAGAAGGCCTAAGTGAAAGTGGCGATACCTTGAGCGTATTGACCACCGGCGCCCACTTCCTATTTCGCAAAAGCGCCAACCTACTCGAAGTACACCAACGCATCGATTTTCAGCGCAAGCTGACTACCATTAACAACCTGCCACTAGCTGGGCTAAGTATACAAAGTCAAAGTGCGTCTGAAGTAATTCTGATTAGCGATCAACTTACTATCGGCGTACAATTAGATGGGATGTTGGCCATTAGCCCTCAGCAAACCTTTACTGCTACCATCACCAGCGACATCGGTGGCGATTTCAATCGCTTATCGGGCGGCGACCTGCTCAGTCAGGATGATTTCGGTGGCTTTACTGCCAATGTATATACGCCCAAAGGAACCGGAGTAGTCCCCCAGCTTGACTTGCTGACGCCCAATTTGGACTTTGTCGGCCTCATTGGCGAAGATTTAGAAACAACCGGAGCCGCAGCATCCGGTTGGCAAGCCGCCACTACCATACGCCCTGGGGAGCGCCTATTCATCTCCGCTTTTCCAAGCCGCCCCTACGACTGGGAGCGTTCCTTCGCTTACCACTGGGGACTCACTGACTACAACGCTTCCCTCGACTATTCTGGGCCCGACTATATGACTACTTGGATACTCTGGAATATCAGCCAACGCGGCTGGGCCATGAGTTTTGGGGAGCAATATAACGTCAGGGAGAACGTCCCTTACCAGTCCCATATGGATGCCATTGCAGCGGAGGGTGATCTTTGGTCAGCCTATTTTAGCCAATGGTTTTACTACAGTAGAAATGCCGAAGAATGGGCCAATGAGGTCAAGCGCTGGCGCGATACTTATGGCATGGGGGCAGTCTATTCGGATGGAATGGCACAAGACGATTGGTTATCCGCATATGAGGCGATGCGTCGCTTGCGACAAGATGTTTTCCCCGATGGAGACATCCTTATTCACGATAGCTATCCACAATCGGGCGTAGCGGCAGCTGCTTTTAAACCGTTCGTCTACGCGTATGCCACCAGTACGTATATGGGTGAAAATGCTGTGTCTGATGCAGGCCCCGGTTGGGCTTGGGCGCGCTATGCAATGGGCCAATACCGACGCTCCAATGCGTTTGGAGTAACCAAAGGCGACCGATGGGAAGCCGCCAATGGCGTCGACAAATACCTGATTGCACTAGTATGGGGCGGGCGTGGGCGACCCGATGTAATCGGCTACGAAAGCGAATATTTACCCGTTCTTAATCAACTGCGTACCCTCTGGGAGCAATATGGCGATGATCCCTATTTCTTTGATCGCTACTACCACCCCGAAGCACAAATCTTGACGGGCTTTGAGATCGGTCGAGCCGGAATGCCTATCTTTCAACTAGATACCATTTCGGATAACAATATTCAACTCACTGTAACCAGTTGGACCCCCAACACCACCATTCGCTACACCACCGATGGTACCGAACCGACAGTAGCGGCTACTGCTTACATCGCTCCCTTATCATGGGATGGGCAACAGCAGCTCCGCTTCCGTGCCTTCCGCTCGGATTTAGACGACAGTCGAATAGCCACCATTGGTACCGGCATTACGACAAGTACCACCACCGCCAAGCACAACTTACAAAGCCCTGCTCTAGTCACTGCTTTCCCCAATCCAGCCACCTCTCAGCTGACGGTACGCTACTTTTTGCCACAGCGCGAGCGAGTCACGTTTGAACTTATAGACCTTACGGGAAAAGTAGTGCGAACGACCCCAGCCCAAGAGCAAGTAGCGGGCTACCAGTTAGTCACCTTAGATGGGTTGGAGCAACTGCCAGCAGGAGTGTACTTGGTGAATATGCGAGCCGAAGGGGCATGGGTCAAGCCTTTACGGGTGGTGATTGAGCGGTAGTTATAATAGGACGATATGTTGGCACCACTCTTTTACCGTAAAAACATCCCCTTCTTCTGCCATAAATCAGAAGCCGATTTTCGTAAAGACCCCTATGAGCAATACGATAGCATGGTCGTTCGCCAATCAGCGCTCCACCTAGCCGATCAGTTATGGGGACAATACCCCATGCAAGCGGTACTCGATTTTGCGGAAGCCCACTATTCTGATTTTTCCGAAGGAAACATATTAGAAGTTGGGTGTGGTGTGGGGCGGTGGATAGCAAGTTTAGCACAGCACTATCCGCAAGCAAGCTGCTGGGGTATCGACTACAGCTATCAAATGCTGAAGCGCGCGCAGGAATATTGGGTGCAGGGTAAAGAAATAACCATCGACCTATCGGATAAAGGCCTCGGCCCCGCGCTGGGCGTGCCAGGGCATCAGTTGAGCAACTTGCAATTTGGATTAGCCAAAGCGGAGGAGTTGCCTTTTGCTGCTAATAGCCAAGACTTGGTGGTGAGTAGTTTCTTATTGGATCGTTTGGAGGAGCCATTGCAAGGTCTGAAGGAACTCTTCCGAGTACTACGGCCAGGAGGGAGGCTCATTTTGATTACGCCGCTGAACTTTCAGCAGGCAGCGCATTGGGAGAGCTTATACCCCACTGATCGACTGCGGCAGGTGATGCGGGGAATGGGTTTTAATATCTTGACATGGGAAGAAAATATAGTGGTAGAAGAGTCACTGGATATTCATAGCAATATCATAAGATGGAGCTGCCTTGGCTTGGTGGCAGGCAAGGCAGCTTAGGGTTCTATAATTTTTACGATTTGATCACTTTCTGAGTGATAATATGATCTGCATAACTTAATTGCAGCATATACACTCCTTTCGGGAAGGCACTTAGGTCTACCTCTGATGTAGATTGATTTAAGGTCTTCGTCAGCAGTAGTTGACCATTGGTACTGATCAACCTAAAGGTCACTTCCTCTTTGATTTGGTGCTGAATAGTCAGTAGCCCAGGAGTTGGATTTGGGGAAAGCGTAAAAGAAAATACTTGGTCTTGCTCATTAGTAGACACTACGGATGCTTCAACACAGCCATCATCTGACCAGGAAGGATCCTGAGCATCTGCAACAATACTACTCCCTAGAAATCCGTGATACTCCCCCGTCTTATCCGTGAGGACTTGACTATCTTCATCGTCCATTTCCCAATAGGCCAATAGGCCTGGCTCATCGCCTTGTAGGCTAAGGTCTTTGTGATCATTGATCTCGCTTTCGGTACGAGCAACATTCCAAATTCTACACTGGGAGATGGTACCATTAAAGGTATTGTTGGTGGCTTGGTCTTTTCCGATTAGTAAGGGTTGCTCCAGCGCAATGGAACCGAGATTGGAAGTGTTTTTTATGCCGATTAAAGCGCCGTCTATGTAGTAGGAGAGTGTATTAGCGCTTCTTGTAATCGCAACGTGATGGCATCTATTATCTAACAAACTGCCATTGAACGTGCCATTATTCAGAACGAAGTAATTACTAGCACCTACTTGAAGGCAAAGCATCTTATACTGCGAACCACCCCACTGGCTGTGTAAGAATAGCATGATACCTCCACCAAAAGAATTATCTCCTCGATTAGAAAAAATCATAGGATGGCCAGACTGCCCAGCGGCATCTCCTTTTATCCAAGCTTCAAAGGTGAAGTCTCCGTCACCTATTTCATTTAAAGGATCATCGGCGATAGCCACATAATTATCATCGCCATTAAAGTGAAGGCTGCCCAGCATCTGAGCATTCGTTTTGAGGAGTACAAGGTTAGCGAATACCAGGAGGGCGCGATTCTAAAACGTGCCCCCCTTTTTGACATGTACTTGAATGGCCTTCAATAAGTTATGCCACCTATTGGAAAGTACCGCACAACGCAATAAATACATTTGGTCTAAGTTATTA
>JBCCRH010000321.1:0-7472 GCA_039208045.1 Bacteroidota bacterium | reverse complement strand
TATGAATTCTGCTTCGTCTTGCTTCAATCGATTAGCTAGCCGACGTTTGAGTAGCTGAATAAAGCCAGCGATATTTCGTAGTGGGGTCTTGAGGTCGTGCGAGGCCACGTGTGCAAATTCTTGTAGCTCCTCATTAGATTGTGCCAGTTTTGTGTTCGCTTCCGCTAAATCCGATACTTTCTTATTGAGTGCAGCAGTGGCCTCTTTCACTACTATTTGCAGGTTTCTACGCTGCTGTACAATATGCAGCAAATAGGATGCCCCTAAAATCAGAACTAGCCCTAGCAGGCTGATCAAGAACCTAAACCAATAAGATTCATAAAATAATGGAGCAATCTGAAAATTAATGCTAGCTGGATGACTACTTTCCTGCCCTCGTTTACCAATAGCTGCGACCCGGAAGGTATAATCGCCTGGAGGCAAATCACTGTAGTGGGTCTCCAAAGAGCGAGTAGAAATCCAGTTTTGGTCGATCCCTTCCAGTTGGTACTTGTACGTTACCTTCCCTGCGCTTTGCTGTGATAGACCTACATAGTTAATTCGGATATTATTTTCATCTCCTTTGAGTTGATAGACGGACTGTAAGGCAACAGCCTCTTCATTGATAATTACTTTCGAAATATCGATAACGGGTGGAGTCGTCCCCTTAGCTAGCTCCGATTCTTTGATTTGAAATAAACCTTTATCTGTAGCCAAAAAGATGTGATGGCCTCGCTTTCCTATACGAGTAATTTCATTGCTGGGTAAGCCATCCATTTGGTCAATGGAAGTAATAGAATAAGTATGCTGCTCAAAGTTTAAGTCTTTCAAATAGGCAAGCCCTCGGTTAGTAGCAATGAATAGTTTTCCATCTTCTAGGTACAGATCATTGCAGAAATTGCTGGGTAAGCCTGCTTCTTCATCAATCTGAATAAATGTGCTGTCCCTAATGACTAGCACCCCTTCGCCAAGCGTACTGACATATAGTAGGCCTGTTGATTCATCGAATATCAATTGCGTAATATTGCTCTTGAAAATAGGGTCGAGCGTCGCATAATGAAAATATTCCCCCTGATCGTATCTAACGAGGCCATCTTTTGAAGCATCAAACCACATCCTATCTGCTTCATCGATAGTAGCAGCAAAGCTGCGCCCTGGGTAGATGATGGTCTCTGAGTTAATGATATAGCCTATATCCTGTTCTACTTCGAGTAGGCGATCTGTAGTACTTGAAGCGGCAGCAACGGCACTGGTAAAAAAGATCGTTCCCGCTTTATTGCTGCTCACTGCTTTTGCAGCACCTCGCTTAAGGAGCACAGGTTGTGCATTATTCCACCGATATAGCCCTACATCTGTTGCAAATAAGAATTCCTGATTGCCAACAGGACTAATATCTAAAATTCGATTGAGCCGGGTGGGCGAGGGCAGGGTGGCTGAGGTGGTATGTTGCCTTTCTAGCGCGTGAATAGTGCCTATATTGGTGCCAATGATGGTACGATCCTCCGTTACTAAAAGGGAAGTGATAGTACTGGCCTCATCATCTGTTGTGGGGTATATTTTAATCGGCTCTATACTTTTTGCAGCAGCAAAAAATAAGCCCTTGCCATAGCTTGCCAGCCAGTAGTTCGACTCTCTATCCTTAATAAAAGCACTTGGAATATCGTCTTCAAAAATCGTTGCAGTGGCAACAATCCTACCCTGATGGTCGATCTCATACCGCTTGATGCCATCCGAAAATAGAAGCAGACAAACCTGGTCATCCACTACCATCAGGCGTTTCCATTTTAGCGGGGTAGTATCCAAAAAGAGTAGGGTATCCCGCTTTTGATCGTATGCTTGTAGGCCGTTAGCATTGCAAAAAAGCAGAAGATCTTTGAAGGCAACAGCGGTGATTACCTGGTGGGCACTTTTCTCTGTTTCTGGCTGAACCAAAATTTGCTTAGCAATTTTACCATGCTGGAGCAAATAAAACGAATGCCCATTAAAGGCCCAGTGCTGCTCCTTCCGATCTTGAAAGACCGCCAGCTGATTGCGCGCTGCTGCCTTAGGTAGTGGTATGGGATAAAATTGCAAGAGACTATCTACCCAGTATAGTTTATTTCTAGCTGCAATATAGGTGGGCTCCCCTTCCGATTCGGATAAAGAAAAACCAAAGCTACTGTGCTTCTTCCACTCTAAAAGGGTGCGGAATTGGTTGTTTTCATACACATGTAGCGCTCGGATACTATTGATCCACAAGCGGCCTGCGCTATCTTCTGCAAGGCTGAAAATTTCATCATTAGGAATACCGTCCTTGAGGGAGAAGGTTTGGAATTGATAGCCATCATATCGGCATAGGCCCGCCTCGGTACCCAACCAAATATATCCTTTGTGATCTTGTAGTACATCGCTTATGAGAAGAGAAGGGAGTCCGTCGTTGACGGTGAATCGAGTAAAGTCGTTTTCATTTTGGCTGAAGCCAAAAAGAGAAATACCAAGAATAAGTAGCACACTAGGTGCTATCCGAATGTAAACTGTTTGCATGTGTTTGACTAGACCTTGTAGACCGTAAAACTACGCTTTTCCCTGGAACTTTTGGCGAATTTTATCCACTAGCACCTGAGCATGGCCCACCTTCGCCTCATGCGACCAGCCTGCAATATGTGGGGTAAGTACTACATTTTGCGCTCGACGCAAATACTGAAATGGCTCGGGAAGCTGATCTAAGTCAAGGTGAGCGAAGGAAGTCTCTTCATACTCGATGACATCCAGGGCAACGCCCAGCACACGTCCCTTTTTTAGGCTATCCACAAGATCGGCCGTATTCAGGATGAGGCCGCGAGCCGTATTGATCAGATAAATCGGTTTTTGAAAATGCGAGAGGTAATCAGTATTGACCAAATAATGATTATCCCGCTCGTACGGAATGTGAAAACTGACCACATCACTGCGTTCCCAGATGGTCGCTAGGCTAACTGCTTTTGCGTAAGCGTTGCCATAGTTGCTTTTGTACTTATCGTAGGCCAACACTTCTACGTCAAAGCCCTGCAAGCGCTTTGCAAATTCTTGCCCGGTATTACCATAGCCTACAATCCCTACGATCTTGCCACGTAGTTCGGTACCTCGATTGCCCTCCCGTATCCACTGCCCATTGCGCACTTCCCGATCTGCCCGATTCAAATGATTCATGAGCATGAGTAGCATGCCCAGCGCGTGTTCTCCAACGGTATATTTGCTGCCTTCCGGCGAATTGAAGACGCTAATACCTGCTTTTTCGGCGTAAGCCAAATCCACATGCTCCAGCCCAATGCCCGTGCGCGCTAAAAAAGTCAAGTTGGTGCCTTTGGCCAAAAACTCGGCGTCAAAAGCGAAGCGACTGCGAATCACTAAGCCAATATATTGGTCTAGTAGGGCTTCTACTTCTCCTTTTGATAACTCCCATCCGGGCTCACACTGAAAGCCCATTTTGGTTAGCTCTGTTTCTAAGAGGGGGTGTGCTTTATCTATAAATAGTACCTTGCCAAGCATATTCCTTTGGATTTTGGGTATAGTTCAACAATGCTAGATTTGTGAAAATATGGCGACGGCATTTTTCCGGCTTGCAAGGCGAAAAACGCAGGTATAGCCTTAGCTACACCGAGGCTTTTCAACGTAGCAAGCCGGGAAAAGGGCTAGTCAGAATTCACAAATCTAGGGTTGTTGAACTATAAATAAAAAAGTGCACAACCTGCTGGCTATGCACTTCACTATTCTGTCCAAGAATATAATTACTTCAAATTCGGTTGTGGCGTAGTGCGCAAATAAGGCTTCACTACGGTAAACCCTTTCGGAAATTTCTCCGGAATTTCTTCATTGGTAATCGATGGAGAAATTACTACATCCTGGCCATTTTCCCAATCTGCTGGCGTAGCCACGCTATGATAAGCGGTGAGCTGTAGCGAATCGATCACACGGAGGATTTCTGCAAAGTTTCTGCCCGTAGAAGGTGGATACGTTAGCGTTAGCTTCACTTTCTTATCTGGCGCAATCACAAATACGGTACGCACAGTGAATTTGGCTGTTTCATTGGGGTGAATCATATCGTATAGCTCTGCTACATTACGATCTTCGTCCGCAAGGATGGGAAAGTTCAGCTCTACTTGCTGCGTTTCTTCAATATCCTTAATCCACTCTAGGTGCGAATCCAGCGGGTCTACGCTTACGGCTAATACCTTCACATTTCGCTTCTCAAACTCTTCTTTGAGGCTTGCCGTACGACCTAATTCTGTGGTACATACTGGCGTAAAATCAGCAGGGTGTGAAAATAAAACGCCCCAGCTATCGCCAAGCCATTCATGAAATTTGATCTCGCCTGCGGTAGATTGGGCGGTAAAATCGGGTGCAACATCACCTAATCTAATAGACATAAAAATTCTATTTTATGGGTTAAGTAAATAATAAATTATGTTTTAAAAGCGCTCACTGCCGGGTATGGCGGCGCGTCCATTTTGGCGCTGTAGCGCAACAATTTTAGTGCTACTTGTCTGGAGTTTTCCTCGTAAAAAAGGTTCTACTACCTTGCTAATCGACTCGTATTCCACTAAAAAACCATCGTGGCCATATTCACTATCGATTACCTCAAACTGTGCATTGGGAATGTGCTGGGCCATCAATTGCTGCTCCTCAATAGGAAACAGCACATCTGATGAAATACCAATAATCAGTACATGCGCTCGTACTTGCTTCAGGGCATTGGTTATACTCTTTCGGCCGCGCCCCACATTGTGCGAGTCCATGGCTTTGCTCAGGGTTAAATAGGAAAACACATCGAATCGATCGGAGAGTTTTTTACCTTGATAACGCTGGTAGGAACTTGCTCTGAAATTCTCTAATTTGTTAGCTTCTGGGTCTAGCTGTGTATTTTTAAAGGTATCGTAATGCCTATACGACAGCATAGCTATGGCTCGTGCTGCTTGCAGTCCTTTTTGGCCCGCATGCTCGCTTTCGGAGTCGTGTTGGAGGTCGGCCTCAATAGCCATGCGCTGCGCTTCATTGAAAGCAATCCCCCAAGGAGAATGACTGGCGTTGGTAGCCAATAGGCATACTTTCTCAAAGCGCTGGGGTTCGATAATACTCCACTCTAGTGCTTGTTGGCCGCCCATAGAGCCACCCATAATCAGGTGTATCGTCTGAATACCCAAGTGATCGGCCAATAGTTGATGGGCTTTTACCATATCACGGATGGTAATTAGTGGAAATGTATCGCGATAGGGTTTTCCAGTTGCTGGGTTGATGCTCGCTGCTCCGCTTGAGCCATAACAAGAGCCTAGCATATTAGCACAAACAATGTAGTAATCGACTGGATCGAATAGTTTTCCTTCTCCGATTAAATCCTCCCACCATTCAAAAGGATCGGCATTGGCCGTTAGGGCATGACAAATCCAAATCACATTGGAGCGCTCTTCATTGAGTTGGCCATGCGCGGTGTAGGCTATTGTTAATGCTGGAAGTTTTTCGCCAGATTCGAGCGGGAAGGAGGTATTCGAACTAAAGTATTTCAAAAGGTACTTTTTTTGGTTAGGTAGCAAGCATAGAACATCAAGATAAGGGATTGGGTTGCAAAAGCAGCATACCCAATCCCCTTTTCAGTCCAATCCGATTAAGCACCCACCGCAGCAGGAGCCTGAATAGCGGCAAAAGCTTGCTCAAAGTCTGCTTTGATATCGTCGATATGCTCAATACCTACCGATACGCGAAGTTGCGTAGGAAGCACCCCTGCTGCTGCTTGTGCTTCAGCAGAAAGCTGCTGGTGCGTAGTAGCCGCAGGCTGAATAATAAGCGTCTTGGCATCTCCAACATTCGCTAGGTGACTCACCAGCTTCAAGCTATCCACAAAAGAAGTTGCTTTTTCTTTTTCGCCCTTGATTGTGAACGACAGCACTCCACCAAAGCCATGGCGCAGGTATTTTTTGGCGTGGGCGTGCGCTGGGTGGCTTTCCAAACCTGGGTATACTACTTCGTCAACCAATTCGTGCTGATCTAACCACTTAGCTAGCTCCAAGGCATTATCCACTGTACGCTGTACGCGTAAAGATAAGGTTTCCAAGCCCTGTAGCAACAAGAACGAATTAAATGGACTCAAGGCAGGCCCGAAGTCACGAAGCCCCTCTACACGCGCCCGGATAGCAAAAGCAATATTGCCGAAAGGCCCATCTGTACCAAACACATCCCAAAATACTAAGCCCTGATACCCCTCGCTAGGCTCGGTAAACTGAGGGTATTTCCCATTGCCCCAGTTGAAATTTCCACCATCTACAATTACTCCACCAATAGAAGTACCATGTCCACCGATCCACTTAGTAGCAGACTCTACCACTACATTGGCGCCCAGCTTAAGCGGCTGCGCAAGGTATCCACCTGCACCAAAGGTGTTGTCTACCACCAATGGCAAATCGTGAGCTTTAGCGACCTCTGCAATCCCTTCAAAATTAGGGACATTGTAGCGAGGGTTACTAATGGTCTCACAATAGATAGCCTTTGTATTTTTATCAATTAAGCGTTCGTAATCGGCAGGTGTTTCGCCAGAAGTGAAGCGTACTTCAATGCCTAGTCTTTTGAAGGCTACTTTAAACTGGTTGTAGGTGCCGCCATACAGATTAGAACTCGACACAAAATTATCGCCAGCTTGCAAGATATTATTCAGGGCAATGAACTGCGCTGCTTGGCCAGAGCCTACTGCTACTGCCATTGCTCCGCCTTCCAATGCAGCAATTCGCTTCTCGAAGGTATCCGTTGTCGGATTCATAATACGGGTGTAGATATTCCCAAATTCTTTTAGTGCAAAAAGATTGGCGCCATGCTCAGAATCTTTGAAGGTATAAGAAGTGGTCTGGTAAATGGGCACTGCTCTGGAGCGTGTAGTACCTTCTACTTCTTCCTGGCCGGCGTGTAATTGTAAGGTTTCGAATCTAAAATTTGACATAATAAATGGTTTGATAAATTTGAAAGGAAATGATATAGGAATCACCTTAGGCGTTGAATGGGGACAGGCCTTTTTGCCGAAAGGCTAGACCACACCACTGCAACAGCTAGGGCGGATATCGCTTAGCAACAACAACAGCTATCGTTCAATACAGAGTGGTTGAACTGATACTGAGCTGACTGATGAAATGTAATGATAGAATACATAAAGTATCTTGATTCTATAGTTCCAACTTCCACAACATCGTGGCTTGATTGGAGGGAATTGGCACCAACTACCTTGAGTAGGTAAGGTTGCCAGGGTTTCGTAGAGCCCTATCTCTCCACCCTTCTGTATAAAATCAAATCTTTTGCAAGAAATGATCAACAGCACAAAAGTATTTGCATTTCTTCAAAAAAACAATTTGATGAGTGTTGTGCTAGACAAAAGCAAATAAAATTAAGCGAATTGCAGGCAAATACCAATATTTGAAGCTTTTTTCATTTATTGGTATTATTCTGAATTATTGATAATATTTAGAATAAAATTCTTTATAAATATTAAAAATTAATTT
>JBCCRH010000320.1:0-7501 GCA_039208045.1 Bacteroidota bacterium | reverse complement strand
TAACTGCTTGTTGGGATGGTTTAGGAGATATACTTGCTGACTCGATCCAAATAAATAGACCGGATATTCAGGTTTATAAAATACCCTTCTCAGAAAGTCGCTTTCTGCTTGCATGGCTCGTGCTATCTTAACGTCTTCATCATCCTGATACATGATGGGGTTGATCGTTGCTCCATTCACGATAAGGGATAAATCCATCATGGCATTCGAAATCTGATCTTGGTCAGCAATGGTGCGTAAGCGCTTACTTTTTTGCGTATTGGTATTAAATGATTTGACAATACGTACTAGCCCCTGCGCCTGTTCAAAAACATAATACGCCATACTATCTTGTACTGCCTTACACGGTCGTACAAGCGTTTCGAACGTAGCGCGTTCATGAATCTGCTGTACCGTCAGACTATCTTGGCCTAGCCGAAGCTCGAAGGCATCCAACTCCGTGAGCAGGTAAGCATGATCATTACAACTTCGGTAAAGCCCTTCTATTTGGTTAATATCATTCAGAACGGTTATATACCTAGCTTTCCCATCAAGATCATGCACCGTCATGCGATAATCTTTAAAGGTGCCATGAAACTCTAGGGTAAGAATAAACTGCTCTGCAATTATAAAATCAACTACAGAGTACCGTTCTGTATCCGTGATAGGAGTCACGATAGCTTCTGCCGAAACAACGACCTCATCTAAGGTCTCACTCTTAGGCAATAGCGCAATAACGATCCGCCCCTCTTGCAGGCGATCAATAGTCACCTCTTTAATTTCATACCCCACATAAGAAATGCGGAGAGCCAAGGGTAGCAGCGCAACTTCCAGCTCAAAGCCCCCCTTCTCATCCGTAACACTCCCCCTGCTCGTACCCCTAATCTGCACCGTCGCCCCAATCAAAGGCTGTCGGCTCACTCCATCAATAATCTGCCCACGCAAAAGCTCATCCTGACCAAAGGCAACACTAGTACCCAAGATCAACCCCATAAATGCAACTAATCTTAAAAAACGCATCTGAAATTGTTTTTCTAAATGACAACAAATTTCCCAATGCGATGCTTCTCCCTAAACTACCCCCCGACTCTCCGACCTCCGACTACTATCCACTGCCCCCCGACCTCCGACCACTGCCCACTACCCCTCGACCCCCGAAAACTGACTACTGCCCACTGCCCACCGCCTACTCCCCCTAGCCACCACTCGCGACTACTCCCCCGCAATCACCCCCGCCACCTGTCCAGATTCCCTAAAAATATTCCCCAAAATGCCCCCCGCCGTATAATTATCAAAACCCACAAAATACAAGCCCTCAAATGGAGCAGGAGCCATCACTTTGCTTGGGGCACCATACTGATCTAATAGCGGCGCTATTCCTGGGATAAAAGCTTCAAGTTTTGGCCGATAGCCAGTGGCTAAAATGACCGTATCAAACGCACGCTCCTGCCCATTTTTAAACACCACCCCTGAAGTAGTAAAATGATCGAGCCCTGGCATGACCTTGATGCGGCCAGCTTTGATGGCAGTCAGCGTGCCAATATCGATCACTGGTGTTTTTCCCGTCACCCGCAGCTGTTTAGCAGGGGGCATGGCAGGGGTTTGAAGGCCATACTTTGTCAAATCACCTACAGTGAAGCGGCGCAGCTGCACCCCAACCCAATCACCAAGCCAGTGTGGTAGCTTGGATAGTTTCTGTGCAGTCAGTTGCGTGGGGCGGCCCAGCACATCACGGGGGACGATATTCACAGGGCTACGTACCGATATGGTCGTATCAATATCGCTTTCGCTTAAATCGAGCGCAATCTCCGCGCCTGTATTTCCCATGCCAATCACAAGCACGCGCTGCCCCACAAATGGCTTGGCATTTCTGTACTTTCGGCTGTGTAAAATTTGTCCGCCAAAATCAGCCTCGTCCTGAAAGGCGGGATGATTGGGCACCCGATTTACGCCAGTAGCCACCACTACTTGATCGGCGATCCAAGTTGCACCTTGTTTCGTTTGTACTTGCCACTTTGTACCTTCCTTGCTGATTTCGGTGACGGTCTGGCCAAAATGGGGCTGTATGTTGAAATGCTGGGTATACTGCTCAAAGTAGTCGGTCAGTAGGCCCTTGGGAACATACTGAGGATATTCCTCTGGGAAGGTAAGATGAGGCAGGTGCGAAAGCTCCTTTACCGTATGCAGATGCAGCCGGTCGTAGTGCTCGTGCCAAGCATTGCCTACCCGCTGGCTCTTTTCTAGCAGCTCAAAGGGTACTTTTGCTTTGCGCAAACACCCAGCGGTAGCAAGTCCCCCCGGGCCTCCACCAATGATTAAAACAGAAGTACGTTGTACACTCATTTCTTTATTTTGCCAAATCGGAAGCCACCTTGACAGGCTCCGGCTGTTTCCCTAGAATTAGATCCGCCGCTTTCTCCGCAATCATCATAGTCGGCGCATTCGTATTTCCCCTCACAATCTTTGGCATCACAGAAGCATCCACCACCCTCAAACCCTTCAACCCCTTAACCCTCAAACTACCATCCACCACAGCCATATTATCTACACCCATCTTGCAAGTACCTACTGGATGGTACAGCGTCTCCGCATACTGCCGCAAAAAGTCAGCCATCACGGCTTCGTCGGTAATCTCCTCTGGCGGCATCACCATGCCTGCTCGATAGCTGTCAAACGCAGGCTGCTCTAAAATGTTTTTAGCAATCTGGCAGCCTTTTACCATCGCTTGTACATCCCGTTCGTCTGCAAAATAGTTGGGATCAATCCCAAGGGCATCACTGATACTATTCGACTGCAAATGCAACTGGCCCACGCTATAAGGCGTAAGCAGTACTGGCCCCAAGCTAAAGCCATTACCAGGAGGATTCTTAAACCCATGCTCCAAGAAAAATGCCGGTGCAAACATAAATTGCAGATCGGGAGCGGCAAGGCTAGCGTCCGATTTCCAGAAGCCCCCCGCTTCTGCTACATTAGAAGTAAGCGGCCCTTTTTTATGAATAAAATACTGCCAAAGGGCAGCTAAGATACGCGGAAAGCGCTCCACCCCATCCATTGTAGTGGCCTTACTCGACCGCATCGATAGGCCTCCCAAGAGATGATCCTGTAGGTTTTTCCCAACGCCCGGAAGATCGTGTACCACTTTAATCTGGTGTGCTTTCAGTTCCTCAGCTGCCCCTATTCCCGATACCATGAGCAAGTGTGGGCTATTAAAAGCCCCTGCACAGAGCAGCACCTCTTTTCCCGCGAAAGCCTCCTGTCGTTTGCCATTTTGCGTAAAGCATACCCCTTTGGCACGCTTCCCCTCGAATAGCAGCTGTTCTGCTTGCGCAAAAGTCTGTACTTCCAGGTTAGGGCGGTGTAGCACTGGTTTTAGGAAAGCAGCGGCAGCGCTGTGGCGCTTGCCATTGCGCTGGGTTACTTGATAAAAGCCAAAGCCTTCTTGCGCTGCCCCATTGAAGTCGTCATTCACGGGGTAGCCAGCTTGTTTGGCGCCTTGGAGTAGATCGTAGCCCATCGGGTGGCGCGTGCGGTGGTCCGTTACGCTCAGCTCCCCATTGGTTCCATGAAACGCATCTTGCTTATTCAGGTTTTGCTCAGAGCGTTTGAAGTAGGGGAGTACCTCTTCGTACGACCACCCTGCATTGCCCAGGGCTGCCCAGTCCTCATAATCCTTCCGATGCCCACGGATATAGATCATAGCATTAGTGCTACTACAACCACCCAGCACCTTACCCCTAGGCTGAAACATACGGCGCCCCTTCATGTGTTTTTGCGGAAGCGTATAATCCTTCCAGTCCTCCGCCTGCAAGAACAACTTAGGAAAAGTGACTGGGATATGAATATTAGGATTTTTATCGGGGCCTCCCGCTTCTAATAGGAGCACCCGATGCTGGCTATTTGCCGAAAGGCGGTTGGCAAGGATGCAGCCCGCAGAACCTGCACCGATGATAATGTAGTCGTACTGTCGCATACTTTAGTCGCTTTAGCGAAAATTCGCTTCTTTTTTCTAAAGTACAAACTTGCGGGGGTATTGCAAATATAAGTCTGTCGCTTTTTAGTGAAGCAGCCAGCTAGAGCCAAAATAATGCCGCGCGGATTGCAAATTCACTAAGCGCGTGCTAGGCTTTTTTCTTTAAAGCTCGGCCCGCGCTTAGCGGATTTGCAATCCGCGTGGTTCGCTCACTCTTCAGCCATCCTCAGCAATATACTTCTTCCAAGATTGATTTTCTTCGCCCAAGATAGACTCAATGGCAACCACAAAAGTGTTAAAAGGAGACTTTGCCCGGCTGTACTCCCCCGATTTGGTTAAATACAATAGCTTTTCGCGTTTTAACAACTCGGCGGTGCCGCGATATTCTACCCACTTTTCATGGTATTTGTTAATCATTAATACCCCTTCGCAGACGGCCACGATGATGCCAATGACGCCAATGATAATGCGTTGGAGTTGTAGTTGAGAGGTATTAAAATCAATAGCCGCCAAAAAGGGGAGGACGGCAGATAGTAGCAGCACTAGAATTTTAATAAATCTATATCGCTTTTGGTTGACGGCACTTTTCTTTTCAAACCAGCCCAGCTGGTCATCTACGCGCTCTTTGATGTAGGTACTTTCGTCCATTGGGTAAATTTAAATGAGAGAGGAAGATACTAAAATACGTGTATTATAGAATATGATTCGATGGGCAAAAGAGCCAGCCATAAATCGAGAAGTTATTCTTTGACTGTTACTTATTTACGTAATTTTAGGAGGAAGCATATAAACCAGTAATCATGGAGTTAGGAATAGATAGTTTCGCAGCTGCATCGGCAGATGGCGCGGCAACTACAAATGCACAGCTGTTAGAAGAACTGCTACTGCGGATAGAATTGGCCGAACAAGTAGGAATTGACGTATTTGGCATTGGGGAGCATCACCGCAAGGAGTTTCTGGATGAGGCGCCTACTATGATTTTAGCGGCAGCGGCTGCTCGCACAAAAAAAATCATACTACGTAGTGCTGTGACCGTACTTAGTGCTGCTGACCCAGTGCGGGTTTTTCAGCAATTTGCTACACTGGATCTCATTTCTAAAGGCCGAGCAGAGATGGTGGTGGGAAGAGGGTCTTTTACCGAATCGTTTCCCCTATTTGGCTATAAGCTACAGGATTATGACCAAGTCTTTGCAGAGAAGTTAGCGCTACTGCTTCAAATACGAGAAAACGAAATTGTAAGCTGGTCTGGTGCCTTTCGACCTGCTCTGAAGCAGCAAGCCATCTATCCAAGGCCTTTCCAAAAAAAGTTGCCCATCTGGCTAGGAGTAGGGGGTACGCCCGCTTCATTCGCCAGGGCTGGCGCACTAGGCTTACCGCTGATGGTAGCTATCATTGGAGGGCAAACCCATCGGTTTCGCCCACTGGTCGATTTGTATCGCCAAGCTGGAGCTCAGGCAGGCTTTAGCCCCGAAGAACTGACAGTAGGCATTCACTCTTTGGGCTTTGTAGCCAATACCAGTAAGGAGGCCCGCGATATTTTCTATCCAGGCTATGCAAAGGCGATGAATAACATTGCCAAAGAAAGAGGGTGGGCGCAGATGAATAGAGCTTCCTTTGACCGACAGGCAGATGAGCTGGGCGCACTGGTGATTGGAAGCCCACAGGAAGTGGCAGAAAAAATAAAAAGGCACAGCGAGGCGCTGGGCGGTATCTCCAGATTTAGCTTCCATATGGATATTGGCCACCCTTCGCACCCACACCTTATGCAAGCCATTGAGCTAATTGGTCGAGCGGTGGCTCCGCAGTTGAGGCATAGTTGAACTATAAATTACATGTGTGAGGGCAAAGGATCATTTTTGCCCTCTTAAATTAATTCAAGGCGCAAACCCCAGTAGGATATTAAATTTATAGAAACAATACATACCTTATGGCTACTGGCATACCACAAATGAACCAACCCAATGCTGTTCCAAAGCAATTCACTACTGAAATTATTGCAGTTGACGAAGCAGGGCGTGCGCGCGCGCAGCGAATTATTGAGCTGTACGGAATTCTTGCAAGCGGGCCAACGCTGGAAAAGGTAAAGGAGTACGTTCGCGACGACTACATCCAGCACAGCCCTATGCTATCAGATGGGCCAGAGGGCTTGACTATGTTTTTCCAAGCCGTTACTCAACAGTTCCCCGCTGCTATTGATGTACACCGCGTTATGGTAGTTGGAGATTGGGCAATGGCTCACGTCAATTTCCGAAATCTCAATACCGCCGACCCCAATGATCTAGGTAATGCAGGTGTTGATATTTATACCTTTGGGCCCGATGGAAAATTATCAGAACATTGGGATGCAGTGCAAAATGTACCTACCCATTCCGTAAATCCACATGGAATGTTCCTAAGGGTTTTGAAGGGAGCATGAAAGGCACCTACGTAAGCACTAACCCCTATCCTCAGGCGATCTACAATTTTGGAAACTCCGATAGCTGCCTTTTTGAAATAAAATATGAGGCAGCAGGTCAGGAATTAGTATGCGCTGCTTTAGGGGTGGCTAGTCACCTCCTTCTTTACTTCCGACTTATGAGTTTCAATTCCAACCTGGTACAATTAACGGACCGTTGTCGCCCTCAAGCACGTAACTTCAAAAATGGTTTCAATTCCAACCTGGTACAATTAACGGATCTTGGTGCCCGACCCATCTAATGTAATCTCTTGCGTTTCAATTCCAACCTGGTACAATTAACGGCACCAGTCGGCGTCCGGAAAGCCATATTGAGATTTTGTTTCAATTCCAACCTGGTACAATTAACGGTGCAACACATCTATTCATACCCACGCCAACATGCACGTTTCAATTCCAACCTGGTACAATTAACGGAATTTAGCCAAGAATATCAGTTCTCTTGGGGAAACGAGTTTCAATTCCAACCTGGTACAATTAACGGTATTCAGCCGTGATAACATTGCCTTTCGGCGCTATTAGTTTCAATTCCAACCTGGTACAATTAACGGTTTTTGGCTCGGTATTTATTCGCTGCTTCTTTCTCAGGTTTCAATTCCAACCTGGTACAATTAACGGAAGGAGCTGAATAGCGTACTCAGCAAGGGCTTGCAGTTTCAATTCCAACCTGGTACAATTAACGGTCGCTAACGTGCCGTCCTGTAGTAGATCGTTTGAGATGTTTCAATTCCAACTTGGTACAATTAACGGATGGGGCACTTCCTCAAATCAAAGCACGGTACCAAAGTTTCAATTCCAACCTGGTACAATTAACGGCATTTTAGCCCCGGTGGCCAAGCCTGCCAATATCGGGTTTCAATTCCAACCTGGTACAATTAACGGTGATTTTGACAGTGGGAAAAATGCGTGTTTTCTGCCGACGAAAACTGACCCCCTATTGCCGCTGAAAATTGACCCCCCCCCGAGCTGGTTAGGTATCGAGCGTTGCTCGATATTTAAGGATGCTAAAAATGATAGAACAACAAGCAATTATTATTGGCTACTTCCGTCAAGGGAAGAGCAAGAAACAATTGGCACGGGAACTGGGTATTTCCCGT
>JBCCRH010000319.1:0-7537 GCA_039208045.1 Bacteroidota bacterium | reverse complement strand
GCATTGACCGACTCTATCAAGGCCATTTTAGCGAAAGCGACCACTAGCGTACAGTTCAAAACGGGCAGTGATGTGCTCACTACCAACTCCAAAGCGGTGCTCGATAGTTTGGCGAAAGCCCTAACCGCATGGCCCGAATACCAGCTGATTATGACAGGGCATACGGATAGCCAGGGGAAAGACAGTAAGAATTTGGAGCTCTCCAAGCGCCGTGCCAAAGCTTGCTTTACCTACCTACAAGAAAAAGGCGTGCTGGAAGCCGCCATGGTGCACGATGGCAAAGGCGAGGCCGAGCCTATTGCGGATAATAAAACCGCTGCGGGTAGGCGCCAAAATAGGCGAGTGGCGTTTGAGTTGCAGTTGAATGTGGATTAGAAAGGTAGCCCTGAGGGGCCTTCTAATAGGCGCGCCACGAAGAACTCTAGCATTTCTGGTTTGGCGAAAGTCATAGAGGTGATGGTAAATAATAGGCCATAGACAGAGCCCCAGAAATGGGCATTATGACCAATATTATCGCCGCCCCGCTTGTCCATATAAGAGGAATACCAAAGGTAGCCTACTGCAAAAATAATGGCAGGAAGGGGTGGAAATAAAAACCACAGCCAAGGATTAAACAGCACAAAGCCAAATACGACGGCTGAGGTAGCTCCCGAGGCGCCAAGCGCGGAGTAGCCATAGTTATCCTGATGCCTCAGGTAAGAAGGGATGCTTGATAGGACAATAGCGGTGAGGTACATAAATAGGTAGGCCAAGCGGCCAAACATAGGGCCGAGTACTTGATTGAAGTAGAACTCTAGGTCTTCTCCAAAGATATACAGCACGTACATATTTAAAATGAGGTGACCCCAATCGGCATGGATGAAGCCGTGGGTCAAAAAGCGGTGCCACTGCCCGAATTCTTTAATGGAAGCAGGGTGAAGTATCAGTTTTTGGCGCATATCAGCATTGCTGAATGCCTGATACGAAATAATACTAGTCATGATGATGAGGACGATGGTTAGGCTCATATGATTTAGCTATTGTGATACGGTTCGTTTTTTAAAATAGTCATGGCGCGGTACAGCTGCTCCAAGAAAAATAAGCGCACCATCTGATGCGAAAAGGTCATTTCTGAGAGGGCTAGCTTACCGTTGGCTCGTTGGTAGACTGCTTCTGAAAAGCCAAAAGCGCCACCGACTTGAAAAATAAGCCTTTTGTAGGACAACTGTAGTTTATGCTCCAAGAATTTAGCGAAAGCTTCCGACGTAAAGGACTTGCCTTTTTCGTCTAGTAAGATCAGAAAATCATCTTTCTTGAGCTTCGATAAGAGTAATTCCCCTTCTTTTTGCTTCACCTGTGCGGGTGCTGCATTTTTAAGCCCCTTAGGGCTTTGCCATACAACGGATTGAAAAGGGAGGTAGCGCGCTAATCGCTTAGCATAGAGCTGCGTACCTGTTTGCAGATACGGCGCATCTGTTTTCCCGATCATCCAAAATTCAACTTTCATAGAGGGTAAAACTAAAAAAAGTTAAGCTCTTCCATCAAAGAATGGCGTTCTGCGTAGTCATTTCGAAATTCTTCGACTAACTGATCAGCCAAATCGCTCAAGCCAAAGTCGTGTAACTGGCTGATGGCCGTCCTGATTTTGATAGAGGGCTTTCGCCCAACGTGATTGCGGAGGTAGTAGTGTAGTAGTTTCTGGTAGAGCTCGTACAGCCGTGCTTGGCCGATGGATTTGATCTTAGGGCCATATTTGAGTAGCAAGTCTACAGAAAGGCTTTGGGAGAGGTGCTGCTCTAAGGCGTCAAAACGATCTTGGGTGAGCAGGATATGTCCAATGAGGTCTAATTTCTCTTTGGAGAAAGGCATCTTCTGGATTTTCTTGAGCAAGCCATCTACGTAAGTTTTCCAGTTTTTGGGGCGAGTGGTGTTGATGAGGGAAAAATAACCCGCTTGCAAGCTACGTAGTAGCCGCTTTTCAGCAAATTGTATAATGCCTGCTTGATCCTTGTTATGCCTAGCGATCTTTAGTAGAATTTCATCGAGCTGGTCTACTACCGCTGATGTAGGTTTCATGCTAAGGCCCGTGAGAGCTAGCTGTCGAGCTTGTTCTAGGCGACCATGTTGTCGCGCTTGCTCAATGGCAAAAAGTAGGATTTCAGGTTCTTTGAGGTGGGCCTCAATCAGTGCTTGGGCTTGGGCTTCCTGCTTGGCTTCGCGCAAAACCTTGTACTGGAAGAGCAAGATACTCGTCTTATTGCGATGTTCTTTTTCGTATTTGGCAAGCAGCTCGTTAGTCAAAGCGATTAGCTGATCTTGTTTAGCTGACTCGTCGGCTAGGCGGTGCAGGAATTGTAAGAATTCGAGGTCGAGCCCCGCACTGCGGTAGATTAGCTTTTGGGGTTCGGCATAGCAATAGTCCCAGATTTGCTCTAGTAAGGCTGGCGCAGGTTGCTGGATAATAATCTGGTCAATTAGGCGGAACGCTCGCTCTAGCTGCGGCTCTAAGCGTACCTTTTCAGAGGTGACTTTTTTGAAAATAGGCCCTACACGCTCGATAATACTCCGAGCGATGATAAACCCTTCTACAAAGTCGCGTTCGACTACTGCTTTATTGGCGGTTTGGAGCAACTCTTTGAGGACTTTAATAATTTTCTGTGCTCCGCGCTGAGTAATACTCCGGTCACTCTTTCGGGAGGCACTGATGGCGCTTTCGAGTACTTGTTTGTACTTTTCATCACTTCGCATATTGCTTACGGTAGCTGCAAAACGCGCTTTGAGGGCAATTGAAAAATTGCGATTCGTTTTGGCGTACTGTCGTACAAAATCAATGAGTTCTTCGGGGTCGATCTGGTTGAGTACTAGGCCGGTAGTTAGCTTTTTGTTTTGCTGATAGGATCGTGGCTTACTCGACTTGGCTTGTTGGCGCTGTCGGCGCAATTGGAGTAAGACTGCCACCACATGACCACACATTCTGTGTTCAGCGAAGGTTTGGCATTCGCAACTTGCAGCAGCCAATTTAGATGGCGTAATCTTTACTTCTACTTCATATTCTTGGTCAGAATCGGCTACCTTTGCCTCCCACAAGTGGCGCTCCAATTCCACTAGGCGTGCTATGTTTCCCGCAGCGAGGAGGTCTTCGCCATGTAGCAAATGACTCTCGTTGACTTGTTGTTCTATATCTCGAAGCGGAAAATTCATAGTTGTGTTAATCGTACTAAAAAAAGTACCAAGCCATTAAAATAGAGACTTAGCAGGCACCTTACAATAGTTAGAATAAAAATTAACAATTAAATGAAACTGAATAAACATTGTTTTTTTCCATCCCTACAGGCCTCCATGCAGTTGCTCATAAAGCAATTATCCAATAGAAAAGTTCAAATAGTCGGCCTTTTTGCGTGCTTCTTACTCACGGGGGCTTGCTCCAATGAAATGTCTTTATCAAAGGTATCGAGCGTGGCAGTGAATCGAATTACGAATACAGAGCTGGCTTTTGAAGATGGCAGAACACTTCCGCTACAATTCTCAGCAGAGGACAGTCGATACCTTCTGGTTCGGCATGCAGAAAAGAAAGTGGATAGCAACGACCCTGGCTTGACGGCAAAAGGAGCACAGCGAGCAGCGCATTTAGCTGAAATTTTGGCAGGGATCAAAGTAAATCGAGTGTATTCCACGCTAACGCAGCGAACGATAGCTACCGGTAGGCCATTAGTACAGAGTCAAGGTGCAAAATTGTACAGCTATGATGCTGCTCAGTTGGATTCTTTAGCGATCGACCTTCTTACCACAGGAAGGGGAAAAACGACCTTGATCGTGGGTCACTCCAATACCACCCCCGAGCTAGCTGGCCTATTGAGTGGGCGAGATGATCTTCCAAAAATGCCAGAGATTGAATACGATAGGCTCTACTATATTATCCGTGGTACTGGAGGGGAGGTGCAGTTATTTCCGCTTCGATTTACTCCTCCGATGCTTGAAAATACGCAGTAGATTTGCATAGCCTAGTTTTTTGTATCAGTTTTGCGGCCTGAAAAACAGTAGATTATGGAAAAAACTCAGAAAAATACGGCGATTTTATTGATGCACTGCCCTGACCAAGTGGGGATTGTGGCGGCGGTCACCGATTTTTTGCATCGCAATAATGGCAATGTGATCAGCCTAGATCAGCATGTGGATCGGGAGGTTGGTCAGTTTTTTATGCGGGTAGAGTGGGAGCTGGAAGGTTTTGCGATTCCTGCGGAGAAGGTAGATGAATTCTTTGGCACTTTGGTGGGCCAGAAGTTTGCTATGCAATGGCAGTTGCACTTTACCAATCGGAAGCCACGCATTGGTATTTTTGTTTCCAAAATGTCGCACTGCCTCTACGATATTTTGCAGCGGGTGAAGTCAGGGGAGTGGGAAGCAGAAATTCCTGTGATTATCAGCAATCACGAAAACTTGAAGTATATCGCGGATCGTTTTGATATTCCATTTAAAGTGTTCACTATCACCAAAGAGAACAAAGCGGAGCAGGAGGCGCTAGAAATGGCTTTACTGCGAGAATTGGATGTGGATATTGTGATTTTAGCGCGCTACATGCAAATCCTTTCGGACAACTTTGTCTCCCACTTTCCGAATCAGGTGATTAACATACACCATTCGTTTTTGCCCGCTTTTAAGGGGGCTAGGCCGTACCACTCGGCTTACAAGCGGGGGGTGAAGTTGATTGGGGCAACGAGTCACTATGTGACGGCTGATCTGGATGAGGGGCCGATTATCGCTCAGGATGTCATTAAAATTTCGCATCGCGATTCGATCCGTGATTTGATCCGCAAGGGAAAAAATATGGAGAAGGTGGTCTTGTCAGAAGCGATTTGGTTGGCTTTGCAGCATAAGATTTTGCCATTTCAGAACCGGACGGTGGTGTTTGAGTAGGGGGTAGGCTAGGCTAAACCTTGGAGGTTGACAAGTGGGTGCTTGGTAAAACCTCCAAGGTTGTGTCGGGCTTAAAGCCACCCGATGATTCGGATTGCAAATCCGAACGGCACGACCCGCATATCTGGAACTCCCCAGGTTGTGTCGGACCGCAGCAACGATCGCAGCGGTTATAAGGCCTGCCGGAAAACATACAGAGCACGGCAGTAGGAGGGCTGAGTGAAGAACGAAGACCTACTACCGCCGATGCGGCGTTGTTTTCTGGCAGGTCTTATTGTAGCGGAGAGCGTGATCTACGATTTTATCGTAGGGCTGCCCTCATTCATCTATTTTTAGTAAAATCGTGCTACCTTTGCGGCTGCTCAGGCAACATCATGCCTACAATTGCTGTTATATTGCGGCTAAAATAAATTCCTAGCAAACGTTTATTGCAATAAGATATGGATACTGTGATCATGGTTGGACAGCTGATGCTTAGTTTGTCCATTTTAATTGTCCTGCATGAGATGGGGCACTTTCTCCCTGCCCGATTATTTGGGACGCGTGTTGAGAAGTTTTATCTATTCTTTGACCCTTGGTTTTCGCTGTTCAAGAAGAAGATTGGTGATACGGAGTATGGTATCGGCTGGCTGCCGTTGGGGGGGTATGTGAAGATTTCAGGGATGATTGATGAGAGCTTTGATACCGAACAGATGGCACAGGAGCCGCAAGACTGGGAATTCCGCACCAAGCCGGCCTGGCAGCGGTTGATTATTATGCTGGGTGGCGTGACGGTGAATTTCATTCTTGGCTTTTTGCTGTATGGGATGGTGCTTTGGGTGTGGGGTGAAGAATATCTGCCTGCTGAGAATGTGAAATACGGCATTTTTGCTGATTCGCTGGGCATGGATATGGGCTTGCGTGACGGGGATGAGGTGCTGAGTATTGGGGGTAAACCGTTTGAGCGTTTTGATGATCGAGCAGTCATACGGGAGGTGATTTTGAATGATGCGACGAGTATGACCGTGAGACGTGATGGGCAGGAAAAGGAGGTAGCGATTGACCCGAAGTTTACCGATATTTTGTCGCGCTATGAAAATAAGAATGAGCGCTTGTTTGTGGCTCGTGTACCTTTTGTGGCAGGTGGAATAGCCAAAGATGCGCCTGCGGAGAAGGCGGGCCTGCAAAAGGATGATAAAATCGTAGCCCTAAATGGGCAGCCGATGCCTTACTTCAGTGATTTTTATCGATCGGTGACGAAGCTGAAAAATACGCCAGTGGAAGTAACGGTGGTGAGAGCAGAAAAAGATACGATCAATTTAGCCATCACGACGAATGAGCAAGGTAAGATTGGCGTAGCGCCTTATGGTGCAGGGTATTTTTTCGATACGGCACGTGAGGACTACACTTTGGCGCAGGCCTTACCGGCGGGGGTAGCGAAAGGTTGGAACTTCTTAGTGGTGCAGATTAAGGCCTTTGGGCAAATGTTTAGGGGAAAGATCAAAGCGTCGGAGAGCCTGGGTGGTTTTGCTTCGATCGGGGGCATGTTTGGCAACACCTGGAACTGGGAGCGCTTTTGGACGATGACGGCCATTCTATCGCTCATTTTGGCCTTTATGAATTTGCTGCCGATCCCGGCCTTGGACGGCGGGCACGTGATGTTCTTACTGTATGAAATGGTGTCGGGCCAGAAGCCGAGCGATCGCTTTATGGAAATTGCCACGATGGTGGGCTTTTTCATTGTGATTGGTTTGGTGCTTTACGCCAATGGCCTGGATGTGCTGCGCTGGCTAAATTGGAAGTAAATGGATTACTTTGCGTTTTATGAAATTCCGGTTTCTTTTAAGGTCGATGAAGGCGCACTGAAGCGTATCTTTTATGCCAATAGCAAAAAGTATCATCCTGATTTTTACACCTTAGAGTCGGAGGCGAAGCAAGCAGAAATCTTAGAATTGAGCACCCTCAATAATAAAGCCTACCAAACGCTTTCGGATTTTGACCGACGGATGAAATATGTGCTGGATTTAAAGGGTGTGTTGGGAGAAGAGGGGAAAAATACCATCCCACAAGACTTTTTGATGGAGATGATGGAGGTGAATGAGGAGTTGATGGAATTGGAGTTTGATTTTGATGCATCCAAGCTAGCACAGGTGAAAACTGCGATCACCGAAAAAGAAGCTTCGCTCTACACGGCCATCGCCTCCGTCGTAGAAAACTACAATGCCACCACTTCTGACGACTCGGAATTACAGGCCATCAAAGATTATTATCTAAAAAAGCGGTATCTATTGCGCATTCAGGAAAATTTATCTAAGTTTGCTGCGCGCTGAAAGTAGGGGTGTGGTAATAGCACCCAACCACTTGCCGAAGTGGCCCCGACAAGGGGATCGGGATGAATCTCGCCACTTCAGCACAGAGTAAAACCACTAAGCCGAAGTGGCCCCGATGAGGGGATCGGGGTAAACCCCGCCACTTCAGCACAAAGTAGTGCACCATGCCGAAGTGGCGGAATTGGTAGACGCGCTGGATTCAAAATCCGTTTAGAATTTGAAATATTGATACTTGCCAAAGTGGTGGAATTGGTAGACACGTTGGATTCAAAATCCAATGTCCGCAAGGACGTGAGGGTTCGAGTCCCTCCTTTGGAAATTGTACCAAAGGAGGG
>JBCCRH010000318.1:0-7538 GCA_039208045.1 Bacteroidota bacterium | reverse complement strand
TGAACAGAAAATGTGAAGCGGCATCCAAGCTTTACAGACCTGTCATATGCAGTATGTCATCATCAAATCTCAGTCTTACGATGTACGCCACGGACAGATTTGGACTGGAACCCATGCCTGCCTTCATAAATATTCTCATGAAACAGCTATGAAATCATAATCACCCTAATAGTATCACTCTCGATGGAAATATTGCTAACATCAATTTATTACTAAAGCAAATTATCAGTGGCCTTAGAATTTTGAAAGCTCATTACAGAGGCCTAAAAAGCAAAATAATCACTGAAAATGATCTATTCCAGTTGAATAAGCTCTGATATCGCTAATTTGATGGCATTGCATCACTATTGAGAAAGCCAACCCAATCATGTCAAACAGATATTATGTTCTATGCCGTTATAGTCTAAAATGTACGTTCTCACACATCCAGATGAGATGAAGAATACCTCTTTAGCATAATCACTTGCGTAAAGTAAATGCTCTTTTTTGGAATATCGCTTTTCGACTATCTTATCCAGTATAACGGATAATTGATCATCTGAAATGGATACTAAATTCTGTATATGTTGAATTAGCTTGTTCATTGTTTGACTGGTACTTACTGTCAACATGTTGCATATTTCGTAAATATACTACTCCACCACCTCAATCACATACCCCCCAAACCACTGAAAGTTCCACTCCGGCCTACCCAGAATCCAAGCACCAAATTCAGTATCAGGAATATCATTAAACAGATCGATATTGTTATCCGCATCATTATTCATCGATACCTTTCCTACACTGATGTCAACATTATTACATTTAGCTTCAAAGCCTTGGTCTTCATCCAGGTCGGTGCTAATGCCTTGTTCTAAATAGAACAATCCAGTTTGTTTAGGGATGAGTTGGTATTCAAGCGTGTAAAAAGTACCATTGTAGTTATATTCCCCCACAAGTGCTTGATTTCCACTGCTGAATGTAAGTATTTCATAATCAAAAGTAGGAGCTACGATTATTTCAAATGGACTTAAGGAGTTTTGAATGGGATCTTCATCAATTTTTTTGATTTCTGTGGAAGGGAAAAAGCGAAAATTTTCTAGTCGATAGGTTCGCTCTGTTTTTAATTCGTAGACGTCGTGCTCAAATGCTGAACGGATCGTAATGGTGTCACCAATACGGTATGTACGCAATGCAGGACTCAGTGTGGCGGGGACGACGAATTCATAGCCTCCGCCTACGCTGCACTCTTCTTTGATGCAGCCGCTGTTTGATGTAATCGCCGCAAGCAGAAACATTACCAAGAAGACTTTTACTTTGTATGTCATTTTAGAAATATATTACTCCACCACCTCAATCACATATCCCCCAAACCACTGAAAGCGCCTTTCGGGCCTACCCAAAATCCAGGTACCAAATTCAGCATCAGGAATATCATTAAACAGATCGATATTGTTATCTGCATCATTATTCATCATGACCTTTCCTGTGATAATGTTAGTATTATTGCACTTACCTTCAAAGTTTTGGTCTTCATCCAGGTCAGTGCTAATGCCTTGTTCTAAATAGAACAATCCAGTTTGTTTAGGGATGAGTTGGTATTCAAGCGTATAAAAGATATCATCGTAGTTATACTCCCCTATTAGTAGCTGATCTCCACTGCTAAATGTGAACGCTTCATAATCAAAACTAGGGGCCACAATTACTTCAAATGACCCTAAGGAATTCTGAATGGGATTTTCATCAATTTTTCTGATTTCTGTGGTAGGAAAAAAGCGAAAATTTTCTAGCCGATATATCCGATCTGTTGCCAATTCATAGACATCATGCTCAAATTGCGATTGGATTGTGATTGTATCACCAATGCGGTACGTACGCAATGCAGGGCTCAGTGTAGCGGGAACTACGAATTCATAGCCTCCACCCACATCGCATTCTTCTTTTTCGCAGCCGCTATTTAATCCAACCGCTGCAAATAGAAATATTACCAAGAAGACTTTTGCTTTGTATGTCATTTTAGAAATACATGTTATTCCACCACCTCAATCACATATCCCCCAAACCACTGAAAGCGCCTTTCGGGCCTACCCAAAATCCAGGCACCAAATTCAGCATCAGGAATATCATTAAACAGATCGATATTATTATCTGCATCATCATTCATCGATACCTTTCCTACACTAATGTCAACATTATTACATTTACCTTCAAAGCCTTGGTCTTCATCTAATTCTGTGCTAATGCCTTGCTCAAAGAAAAATAGGCCAGTTTGTTTGGGAATGAGTTGATATTCAAGCGTGTAAAAAGTACCGTCGTAGTTATATTCCCCCACGAGTAATTGATCTCCACTACTGAATGTAAGTACTTCATAATCAAAAGTAGGAGCTACGATTACTTCAAATGAGCTTAAGGAGCTTCGGATGGGCTCTTCATCTATTTTTTTGATTTCCGTGGCAGGGAAAAAGCGAAAATTTTCTAGTCGATACGTTCGCTCTGTTTTTGATTCGTAAACGTCATGCTCAAATTCTGAATGGATTGTAATGGTATCACCAATACGGTATGTACGCAATGCAGGGCTCAGCGTGGCAGGAACGACGAATTCGTAGCCACCGCCTACGCTGCACTCTTCTTTTTCGCAAGCCTGAATAAAGAGCGTAATTATTACAACTTTAAAGAAAGCTTTCAAGCTGTGCATGATCTCAATAAATAGCAGATTAGTAAAATAAGAATTACCCACGCATTATCCACACGGTCTAAAATTACAAAAAGAGAGCATATAGATTCAACAAGATAGACGCTTTTTATCAATAGTAAATACGTTGTTTCATCATTACCTCAGCCAAGAATCAGATCGACTTTTCCTTTCTTGTTGAGACATTGGATCAACCCATTAGTTTAGCTAACAACAAATTGTACATTTGTACAGTATGTTGTATCTTTATGTGCATGAGACTAAGCATCGAAATATCACCAGAGCAGCATTACCAGATTAAGGCAATGGCTGCATTGCAGGGCAAAACCATTAAGGAATTTGTCTTGGATAAACTCCTTCCTCAAGGAGATCAAAAGGAGGATGAATGGGAAGCGCTTCGTGCCTTTATTCAAGGACGGATTAAAGAAGTCGATAAAGGAGCGTCTGTAAGCAAATCGTTTCTGGAGATTTTTCAGGAACGCATCAATGCGAAGAAGTCACAATGACAGTACCATTTCAACTAAGCCCCAGTGCAGTAGAAGATTTAAATAGTATCATTGACTATACTATAGAGCGGTTTGGTGAGAAGCAAGCTGAAAAGTATATTGCTTTGCTCAATGAATGTGCTGCAAGGCTCGCTATGAGCAATTTAGTGCGGATTATGCCCAACACAACACCAGAGGTGAAGTTCGTCAAATGTCAGCATCACTATGTTTTTGGTTTTCAAAAAGAAGAGCAAGCTTTTTACATTCTTGCGATTTTACATGAAAAAATGGATTTGGTGAGACATATTCAAATGCGAATGTAGGTTCATTCCGACCTCGCTCCATGACCTCAAATACATACCCCCCAAACCACTGAAAGCGTCTTTCGGGCCTACCCAAAATCCAGGTACTGAATTCAGCATCAGGAATATCGTTAAACAGATCGATATTATTATCCATATCATTATTCATCATGACCTTTCTCCCGATGCTAGCGCTCCGCTACTCCCACCTCTATTCTTGGCGGCTTCAGCCAAATCACATCCGACGTTTCCCCCAAGATCTGATCTACCAAGCCATACTCTTTTGCCTCTAGGGCATTCATAAAGCGATCGCGTTTAAAATCCTGTTCAATGGCCTGCCAGCTCTTCCCAGTATGCTGCGCAATCAGGTGAAACAATTGTTTCTCCAAGCGCTCCTGCTCATGATACGCAATGCGTACATCTTCGGTATAGCCCTGCGCCCCACCACCCGCCGGGTGCATATGTATGGTAGCATGCGGCAGCGCATAGCGATGGCCTTTTTCTCCTGCCGATAGGAGCACCGTGCCCATACTTGCTGTTACGCCTACTGCGGTGGTGTAGACTGGGGCTTTTACCATACGCATCGCGTCCAGGATCGCCAAGCCTGCATACACGCTGCCGCCAGGGCTATTGATATACATATTGATGGGGAGCTTATTATCTTGACTATCCAAATACAGTAGCTGCGCCACTAGTAGGTTAGCGATTTGGTCGTGTACCTGGGTGCCTAAGAAAATGATCCGCTCTTTGAGCAGTAAGCTGTAGATATCGTAGGCCCGTTCGTTGCGATCACTGTTGTCAATGACCATCGGGATGGAGGTTGCGGTTGGAGACATGTTAGTTAGTTTAGGAGTTTGAGAGTTTAGGGATTTAGGGGTGAATGGGGTATGGGTGCCGGATTACGAGTGCCGTGTTTTTGGTTATGGATTACGGATTCTCTTTATTACCTAAAAATAGCTGTGATTTCCTGCTCTAGCGTTGGATGTTCTTGTAGCACTTTTCGTTCCACTTCTTGAATTTCTCGCTTTAGCTGACGGCGGCCTAGGAGGGTGAGGAGGTGGTAGGTGCGCTGTTGGGCTAGTACGTCGGTGGCGTAGGCAGGGTCGGTCTGCAATTGCTGTGCAGAAAGGGCTTGGCTTTTTAGCGAAAGCTGCTTGCGCAAAAAGCGTTCGATGCGGCGGGTGTTATTCCACAATAGTTTCATAAGCGTTGGCTTTGGTTTTGACGACTTCGCGTACTTTTTGAAGGCACTTGAATTTTTGTACGGTGGCAGAGCGGGTATTGCTGTAGCCAAATTGCGTCGCAATTTCCGAAAGGGATTGCTGATGGTAGTAGAAAGCCTGTAGTAAGGCCATGCACTTTTTGCCCGCTTTTTCGAGGTAGCGGCTCAGGCGCAGCTGTATCTTTTCAGTGGGGTAAAAATCTGCGGGTACCGCCACTTCTTCGAGGCTATCCAAGGGCATGCGCTGCTGCTGGCGGCTTTTTTGGAGCCACAAGTGGCGGGCAATGCCTTGCAAATAGGATTCTACTTGCTCAATCTGAGTCGTTTTGCCCTGCACCACTTTTTCATAGAGCACAATCAGGCTATCCTGAAAAACGTCCTGGGCATCCGCCTGCTGGCCGCCCATCTGCTGAATCATCCGCGCTACCTTCGGGTAACAGCTCAGGTACAATTGCCGAAAGGCTAGTTCTCGGTTTTGGCGAACCAACTGAAGTATGGCTTTTTGTTGCATAAGTTAAATCATTGGTGAGTCTATTAGTAAGTGTAGTGGCAATAGCTAACTATCACCCTATTGGGTATAAAAATTAGAATAATCTGCTCTTAACAACAAGACCAATTAGTAAAAAGGTCGTAAATAAGGTAAAGAGCGTGGTGTGGAGTGATCGATTAGTTGTTTGATTATCAGCACTTAAAAAAACTTCCTGCTGCTCTGGCCGAGTGATAAACCTCCCTTGTTTTCCATTTTTAAAATAAACCAAATGCGTGTTTTTCTGCCGAGCATGAATATTAAATAAGAGCGTATTACTCAACTTCAGCCCTTCCAGGGCAGTCGTCTGGTAGGATAGATAAATCGTAGCACTATGCTGATGTGAACCACCTTCTAGCGCTATCTGATTCGCTACTAAGCGTTTTTTTTTACGAAATAGTTGGAAGTTTCCTTGTAAATAGCTGCTGAGTTGCATATCAAAATCAGCAGGCTGATTTTTCGTTGCTGCCCATGCTTGTACCCCTTCTACAAAAGTCCAGGGTACTTCGAGTGCCACTTTTAGTTGTTGCTGCTCTATTTTTAGAGTGGCATAAATGGCAGCAGGCTCGTGCGCCCAAGCAGCAGTAATACCTACCCAACAGAACAGCTGGATGAAGAGCATCTTGTTCATTAGGTTTAGTATTTAGCGTAAGCGAAAATCAGCAGAAGGCGTGCCCTTTAGGCAACGCGGCAAAAACGGAAACGTGCTAGTCAGCACATAATAGTAGGTGCCACTTGGATACTCCGGTGTCGCTCCATATCGCCCATTGCATTCATCCAAATCACCTAGCCCTTCCACATATTCGAAGTCATTGGTATAAATACCCGTATATTCCCCGCAAGGGGCACTTTCTCCATCCCCCGGGCGCTCCCCGGTTTTTAAGCGAAAGCTAGATGATAAGGGAGACCCATCCTGGTAATAGAGTGGAAATCCATCTGCGGCATATCCAATCAATGTCATTTGATCAGAACGAAGATCAAGCGATTCCAAGTAGAGCGTCGGCGCACCGTGGTAGTGGTATTTGCCGGAAGGCTGTACATGCGCATTGTTGCAGTCCAAGCCCAGATTGATGTTCATGGCGTCTAGGTTCCAATTCCAGTTTTTGGTAGAAAAAGAGAAAAGACCATCGTGCGGCCAAGGCTCTGCTGCTTCTGGATCGAGCGATACGCCATTGAGTAAGATGCCGAATTCATAGCGTGGGCCAGCAGTGGGGTCAAGCAAGTAAGTCGGGCTATCTGCTAAAGTGGGTGTTAGAGGAATCGAGTAGGTATCTTCAATAGGAGAAATGGCATTGTTATTCAGCGAGCCGGCACCACCTCCGAAAAGTCCCACGCGGTGATCCGGAATGGCATTCGAACTAAAAATACGCTGATCGCCACTGATAGCAATAGTCACTTCAGGAGTGTGAGCAAGTGTTTCTGTACACCCACCACGTTGATTGATGGGTTCGATAGTAGCTACGTCTTCACAATCAAGTGCTACAGTGTCGTCATCACCAAGCACAGTAGAAGAAGAATTACAAGCGGCCAAAATGGACAGTAGTAGCCATAGGCCAACTTTTAGGGTCAGATTCATCATACAATTTAGATTGATGGATAATAAAATGTATGACTTTGACATCCGCCACCACCATCCCTTGCGGCCCAAAATGAATTTAATTCTTCCTTAACACTATTTTCTTTTCACTAGGGCTAGTATCTTCGCCCAAAATCCAATGCAATGATTTTCCCCATCGGTGATGACCAAGTAAAAGGCGGGCACTTCCCGCTGCTGAGCTACAGCTTTATTGCGCTTAATGTCGGTATTTTCCTATTCCAAATCAGCCTGCCCCCCAACCAGCTCAACGCCTTCATCTTCGAATACGGCTCTATCCCTGTTGAAACTATGCAGGGCAAAGACCTCTTTACCCTAGTCACCAGCATGTTCCTCCACGGCGGCTGGATGCACCTTATCGGCAATATGCTCTTCCTATGGGTCTTTGCCGATAATATCGAAGCCACCATTGGGAGTTTCCGCTTCTTCATCTTTTATCTCCTCGGTGGCCTTGCCGCGCACGCCGCCCATATCTACTTCAATCTCTACAGCGAAATCCCAACGGTAGGCGCTAGCGGTGCGATCTCCGCCGTCATGGGGGCCTACTTAGTCATGTTCCCCACTTCCCGCATCCGCGTCCTATTCATCATCTTTAGCTTCAACGTATCTGCCTATATCTTCCTCGGCCTCTGGATTTGGCAACAATGGATGAGTGGCACCGCCGCCCTCGAAGTCAATACTGCCGAAACCGCTGGTGTGGCTTGGTGGGCGCATATCGGGGGCTTTGCTTTTGGCTTG
>JBCCRH010000317.1:0-7550 GCA_039208045.1 Bacteroidota bacterium | reverse complement strand
GCTATGGGGTTCCCGCCAGTTGGCCCCCTTGGGACTTGACTATTACCTTTGTAATTGTCGCACCCTGTAGTGTAGCATCATGCCCGGCACACTAGATAGTTTGTCCCTCTAGGACAATAGCTTATAGCACACATCTACTAGCTATTAAAAACGTTGTCCTGGAGGGACAAACTGCCTATAATATACTCTGGGACTCACAAGAAGCGCCCGACTTAGTTGGGCAGCCTGTATACAAAGATTTACATATCTTAAATTGGTGAATTACCGATACCCTAAAACTTATTTTTGTCACACGATATTTAACTGAGGCCAAAATCACTTCTATTAATTCCAGAACGATCAAGGCTCATGGAGGAAACTTTGTACCTCCAGAAAACTTAATGAGAGATGGAGCGCTCAGACCCACATGGAATTTTTCATGAATGACCATAGTAGACCTTAACGGCCCGTATCTGCGATATATTTTTCAAAGTAAGATCGTTGGAAGAGCATGGATGCAGCCCCGATAGAAGCGATATGAGTAGTGGCGAAAAGCTAATACTACCCCGTGGCAGTTGGCTGAGCGAATACTTGGAGAGAAGACAACTGGCATGGAAATGGTAGTATAGCTTTTCGCCGCTTCGAATTTAAGCGGATAGCGGGATTAGGTGCCCAAAACTACAAACAAAAATCCCGAATGCTCTAACTTCATCGAACATTCGGGATTACTACTAGCTGTAAGAAAAGCTTGGCCTACGGCTGATCCCCCTTACTATTATGTTCAATAATTTTATCCATTACTTCTTCAAGTTGCTCCGCCCCGATCCTCTTAGAAATGATTTCTTTATCCTTGTTCAGGATATACATTTGAGGGGTCGTTTTTACATCATAAATGGAAGTGTACTTCGAACGTAAATAGGTATCTACCGTGTGCAGCCAGTCGCCAATCTCATTCTCATCGATATACTTCCAGCACTCTGGAATATCGTCGGTAAACTTCACACATACGGCCATCAGTTCTACCCCACGATCTTTGAATTTTTCATAGAACTCTTTCATCACCGGCGTTGACTTCTTGCAATGGCCACAGTCGTAGCGCCAGAAGTATAATACGGTGTATTCCGAATCGACGTCATGCAAGGAAATCTTGCTACCGTCACGCTTTTCCAGCTGAATATCGGGTGCCACCTTACCGATGAGCAGTGGCTTTAGCGTCTTGGCATTATCCAAAATCTTATCTAGGGCTTCCTGCTCGGTCCAAGGTGCCATCCCCTTACCGTAATAGTTTTCTGCCAGGTGTACGTACACGGCATCAAAACCGACCACTTTTGAGGAGGCGTACTCGTTTAGAAAGTGGATAAGATAATACTTGTAAGTATCTTCTGCAGGTTTAGCTTTTTCGAGGATGTAGTCGATCGCCTGAGCAATCGTATCGGGATGTTGGACGGTCAGGCTGTTGATGTAGTAATCAATCCGTTGGAACAAAAACGGGGTACGTGCCAGCCTTGGATCACTCAAATCGATATTATCAAAATAGTGATTTTGCATGTGGCGCCACTTCTGCTCTTGCTGCTCTTCTTCGGTTCCCTCAAAATCTGGAAATTCAACTGGAATATTGGCTTTGATGAGTGCAGCAGCCAGTGAATTGGGGTTTTCTTCAATCAAGTTCAATTGATACGAGCGAACCTCTTTATTCAACTTTTCTATAGTAGCATCAATCTCTGCAATCTTTTGCTCATCTCCTGCAGCTGCCTGCTTTTGCTGCTGGAGCTCCTGATTTACAGGCCGCTTAGCATTTAGAAACTGCATGTAATCGTAGAATAGCTTATTCTCCTTGGAGCCCGTTACCTGCATCGTTTCCATGCTAGACAACGAATCCGTTTTGACGCTAAATTGTTGATCTTCATCCATCAAGATCTGAAAAATCTGATTAGATGGTGGCATTACAACGATGTATACCCCACCAGGCAGTTTTTCTTCTCCTTCAAATACATACTTTCCAGCTTCATTGATTCTTGCGGTATCTTTTAGGTATTGCTTATCGCCATAATAAAAGCCTAAATAGAGTTCTTCACCACTGAAATTATCAATTTCAAACTCCATGCGGTACCCATCCTGAGCTAGTACACCGCTATTTAGCATCATAAAAAAGGAAAGTGCTAGAAAGATCAATTTCTTCATATTGGGATTTTTTTTACGATCAAATTTCGACTTTTCTCCGCTAAATCAGTATTAATTACTAGCTCCTTAAAATGAATTTAACGAACAATTGACTAAGAGCATGTCTGGACTTCGCTTTTTGAGCGAACGCTGCCAAATTTTGTCCTGAATAAGGCGTGATGCGGGAGCATAGCCTTAGCTACGCGACCAAAGAACAACGCAATGCAGGATAAAATTTGGCAAGTGCAGCCGAAAGGGTGAAGTCCAGACATGCTCTAAACCAATGCCTTGTTCTTCGCTCGTTTGCGCTGGTTTTCCTTTAGCAACACTTTGCGCAAGCGCAAAGAATCGGGCGTAACCTCTACATATTCATCTCCCTGGATATATTCTAATGCCTCTTCTAAAGTAAACTGACGCGGAGGTACCAACTTTAACTTATCATCTGCTCCTGCGGAACGTACATTTGTAAGTTTCTTCGACTTCGTTAGGTTGACTACCAAATCACCAGGACGGCTATTCTCACCAACCACTTGCCCCTCATAAATATCTTCGTTCGCCTTGATAAAGAATTTACCCCGCTCTTGGAGGTTATTAATACTATAAGGAATCGCCTTACCGGTTTCCATCGCTATCAAGGAGCCATTGATACGCCCTGGAATGTCGCCTTTATGAGGTTCAAACCCAGTGAAACGGTGCGTCATAATTGCTTCTCCCTGAGTAGCAGTGATCATTTGCGTACGCAAACCGATAATCCCACGCGAAGGAATCTCAAACTTAAGCAAACTTCTGCCACCTTTTGGCTCCATAGAGAGCAGCATCCCCTTGCGGCGAGTAATCATCTCAATAGCTTTACCAGAATGTTCTTCTGGCAAGTCGATATTTAGCTCTTCCATAGGCTCATGTACCATCCCATCGATACGCTTTAGGATTACTTGCGGCTGCCCAATCTGCACTTCATAGCCTTCTCTGCGCATGGTCTCAATCAATACTGCTAGGTGTAGTACACCACGGCCATACACTCGAAATGCCTCTGCTTTATCGGTATCTTCTACTCGCAATGCCAAGTTCTTCTCTAGCTCTTTCTCCAAGCGCTCTTTCACGTGCCGTGAGGTTACAAACTTCCCTTCTTGCCCAAAAAATGGCGAGTCATTAATAGTGAAAAGCATACTCATGGTAGGCTCATCGATAGCGATAGATTCCAAAGCCTCTGGGTTTTCAGGATCGGCTATCGTATCGCCAATTTCAAAGCCTTCGATTCCAGTAATGGCACAAATATCGCCAGCATTCACTTCCGCTGCCTCCCGCTTTTCAAAACCTTCAAATACAAAAAGTCCTCTGATCTTACTCTTAACTACCTTGCCATCTTTTTTGACCAACGCTATCTGCTGTCCATTCTTAAGCACGCCTCTTTGCAAGCGCCCAATAGCGATACGCCCGATATAAGAAGAAAAGTCTAAGGAAGTGATCAACATCTGTGGCGTCCCTTGTTCTACTTTAGGCGGCGGAATATGTTCCACAATAGCATCCAAGAGAGGGGTAATATCTTCGGTCTTCTCCCGCCAGTCATTGCTCATCCAACCAAACTTAGCAGATCCAAATACGGTAGGAAAATCCAGTTGATCCTCTGTAGCATCTAAGCTAAACATTAGATCGAATACTGCTTCTTGGGCTTCATCTGGCGTACAATTAAGCTTATCCACCTTGTTTACCACTACAATAGGCTTTAAGCCCAACTCAATCGCTTTTTGCAGCACAAATCGAGTTTGTGGCATGGGCCCTTCAAAAGCATCTACTAACAACAATACGCCATCCGCCATATTGAGCACCCGCTCCACTTCCCCACCAAAATCGCTGTGACCAGGCGTATCAATGATATTAATCTTTACATCTTTGTAGCGAATCGATACATTTTTCGCCAAGATGGTGATGCCACGCTCCCGCTCCAAGTCATTGCTATCCATAATCAGCTCGCCTGGCTTTTCGTGATCTGCAAATAGCTTTCCAGCCAAAAGCATTTTATCCACCAAGGTCGTCTTGCCGTGGTCTACGTGTGCAATGATTGCAATATTTCTCAATGCCTCCATAATCGAATTTGTGTAAATAATTGGATCAAGTCTCAATTCAGCGCGCAAAAGTACGTTGCTTTATCCGTTATGGCTAGCTTTTTGAGTTAATTTGCTGTAAACAAGCCATAAAAAAAGCCTCATCCGTCAAGTTGGACAAGGCTTCCTATGAATATGGGGTAATATCTTCTCTCAAATCAGCTTATTCACATTATGATATTAAAAGGGAACCAATAAGCTTTTGCGATAATATACTAACGATGCAATTGAAAATTCTGGATCACTTGTGATTGAGTAGCCGCATTAGAAATTAAATCTACATCTAAACGGCAGTTTTCAAACTGCATCGCATAGGTCTGCTTAATATGTCTTGTATTTAGAGGCGCATTTTTCTTTACAGAAAAGCCTAAGTAATTGCCTACTTCTTTCTGGAACTTACCCATTAAGTTAACAATAGTTGGTAGAGCGTCAGCTTGCTCAGAGTGGTTCATCAAGCCTACGGTAAGGGCCAGTTTAATATTGCGATTGTTCATGATAATGGATTTTCAAACAGTTGGGTAAAAAAGGTTTTAGTAAAAATTTATAGGTTCAAATGTTTATGTTTAAAACTTTCATTTTGTTACCTCTGTTGCCAGGCAAACTTTAAAAGTCTGTTAAAAAGTTTTAAAACGTATAGTTTTGGACATTTTCATGCTCTGCCGTTCGGATTTGCAATCCGAACACTGTCTTGCAAGGTCTTCTTTATTACGTTTACTTTACTTACGTGAAATGGTTACCCTTTGGATCACCACAAAAGAAAAAAGTTTAATCTTCTATTTCAAAGATTAAACTCCCAGCAACATAGTTGCATCAAAATGCAAAAAAGGTTTAAGCCCGAAGGCTTAAACCCTAATAATGCCAAGAGAAACTTTGGACGTTGGGTAAAACGTCAAAAGTCCTGCTCTAGTCGACATTGTCATGTAAAAACGAATTGTCGTTGCGGATTTCTGGTTCTTCATCATCCGAAATGGTCCATTTTGACATGGCATGTCCTTCCGAATTCGGCACATCATCCAATTGGATGCCTCGGCGGAGGTAGGCCGGTTCGTTTTCTAAATCAATGATATTCTGTGGATTATTCAATTTTACTTTGGGTACGTTGCGACGGCGACGGCGCATGCTGCGCTCTTGCTGACGCCGTTTCTCTTCGTCTTCCCGTACTTTTTCTTGCTCGTTGACGTAAGGCTCTTCATAAGAGTAGCGCTGATAGCGCTCTAGAGACGCTCGTACATCTTCAAACTCAAAAACATTACCTTTTTGATCTTTTTCCTCCTCTTTATAGCCTATCTCGGAAAGCCCTTTATTCTGAGGAATCGTTCGCTTAGGAGTCGGCTCGTCATCCAGAGAAACTACTTTTCTACCCCGGTCTTCTGCTTTTTTTTCAAACTTCCCCTTACGGTGCTCAAAGCCCGTAGCAATCACCGTTACACTTAGGTATTCCCCCAAGGATTCATCAAAGCAATTCCCCCAGATCAAGTCCGTACCGTAGCCTGCCTCTTCTTGGACGAATTCTGTGATTTCAAAGATTTCATCCATTGTCACCTCCTTGGTACCAGAAGTGATATTCAATAAGATATGCTTAGCTCCTTTGATGTCATTGTCCTCCAATAGTGGTGAGTGCAAAGCATCGTCCACCGCGCGCTTCGCCCGATCTTCACCATCTGCGGAAGCCGTACCCATAATGGCTACCCCACTTTCGCGCATCACCGTGTTGACATCCTCAAAGTCCACATTCACATAACCGGGCACTGTGATAATCTCAGCAATGCCCTTAGCAGCAGTGGTCAGGATATTATCCGCTTTAGCGAAAGCTTCAGAAAGCGACAGATTACCGTGAATCTGACGCAATTTATCATTCGATACGATGATGAGTGTATCGACTTGTTTTTTGAGTTCGGAAAGTCCTTCATGGCCTTGTGTGGTACGGCGACGCCCCTCAAAAGTGAAAGGTAGCGTTACAATCCCAACCGTCAGGATGCCCATTTCCTTTGCTGTCTTGGCAATAATTGGCGCAGCACCTGTACCCGTACCACCACCCATACCGGCAGTGATAAACAGCATCTTACAGTTGTTGCTCAAATACTGCTTAATGTCCTCGATGGACTCTTCGCAAGCCAGCTTCCCAATATTGGGCTTCGACCCCGCTCCTCGACCTTCGGTCAAGTCAGGCCCTAGCTGAATCAAGGTCGGCACAGGGCTAACCTCCATCGCTTGCGAATCGGTATTGCAAATGGCAAAGTCTACCCCAACAATACCTTGCTTGTACATGTGTGTCACGGCATTGCTGCCGCCACCGCCGACGCCTATTACTTTAATGATCGGACTTTCATCTCTTGGCAAATCAAATAACATAACTGCTCTTTTTTTGATGAAGAAAACAGCTTGTCAGAATGGCAATATGTTCATGAATCGTTTTTAGAGTATCAGTAAGCCTTTCTAACAATTCTTCTAATTATTATTATATCAAGTCAACTATAATTCTGAATCAGGTTCTGCTTCAAACCACTCTTTGGTGCGTTTGAATAATTGCTCGTACCACTTGCCCCCCTCCGGCTCTTCAGCTATCGCCGCCTCTTTTGGTGCTTCAGCTTCTTTTTTAACCACAGGCTGTTGTAATCGGAAACGCCCTTTTTCCACATCCTCAATGCCCTTAATGAGTAGGCCAATACCAGTGGCATAGATCGGACTCGTCAAGCGCTCATTGTAGCCATGCGCCAGGCGCTCCACGGGTAAGCCAATGCGCGTGCTCATGCCCGTTTGCAAAGCTGCCAATTTCTCTACATTGCTTAACAAAGCTCCACCGCCAGTCAACACAATTCCACCAATAAGCTTCCGCTCAAAGCCAGAGCGCTGGATTTCCCACATCACATAATCCATAATTTCCTCTGCTCTTGCCTCGATGATGCGCGCTAGGTTCTTCTCCGAAATCTCTTTTGGCTCCCGCCCGCGTAAGCCTGGAATCGTGATGATGCGATTATCGTATACTTCTTCAGCTAGTGCTGAACCGAATTTCACTTTCAATTTCTCTGCCTGTGGCGTCATCACCGTGCAGCCGTCTTTGATGTCCTTGGTGATTACATTACCCCCAAAAGGAATCACCGCCGTATGGCGAATAATGCCATCTTGGAAAATGGTAATATCTGTCGTGCCTCCTCCAATATCAACCAAAGCTACCCCAGCTTCACGCTCCTCTTTGCTCAGCACTGCTGCTGCCGACGCGATAGGCTCCAAGGTCACATTAGCCACGCGCAAGCCCGCGCGCTCCACACAACGATAAATATTCTTAGATGCCGAAATTTGCCCCGTAAT
>JBCCRH010000316.1:0-7557 GCA_039208045.1 Bacteroidota bacterium | reverse complement strand
GTTAAGGGCGTTGGTTTGGACATCTGCATCAGCTAGCATCGCGTTGTTTGCTGTAAACTGCATCACCACAGGTCGTTGCAAATCAATTTGGAATGGCTTAGCAGCAAATGCTTCTTGGGTCTTTCCACTTTCATCTTCCGCACCAGTTATTTGCACCACCGGTTCACGCAGCGGAGCTGCTATACCTTCTACGGTAAAACGCCAAGTGAAAGTAGTTGCAGAAGTCCACTCATTGGTAGCGAGCGTCAGCACATCAGCTGGGTTATCTGTTGCAAAGACTAAAGTAGGGGTTACCATGGTATTCATGGCTCGATCATATTCCACACTTAGCACGAGTTCTTGGTCTGTATTTTCTGTGTTTATGGTAGGGTCGCTTGCGCTTAATACCACAACTTCCGGATTTTGTGCTCCAATGAATAGATCGGCATAATCAAAAGCTTCATTCCCTACTTTCTCACCAATCTGACGCCCCGGAATATCATCTGCTGGCGGGTGGATACCCCCCCAAATACGTGACAGACTGCATTGGTCAGAAGCATCGCGATAGGTGGCCCATTGTAAGGTGACGTCCACGCTTGGGCCATCTTCAAAAACTAAAAATTCATTCTGCGGTGCTGGGAACTCGCCAAGTCCCCCCGGAAAATAGGGGTCGCCCGTGATGCGTGTGAGGGTTTCCGCTGCCGCGCGCGAGTAGGTCGAGTGACCTGAGACGTAACCTGCAAAAGGTGGCGTTACGAAAGTCGGGCGTTGGTAAGGCCACCAGTTTTCAGCCAGTATCCAACCCACTCCTGCTACATCGGTAGCTTCATTGGCAATGAAATCAGGGCCCCGCCAGGTGTAGAGTTTTACTTTATTGACATGTTCATTATTGGCGCCAGCCAAAGGATCGCCCGCTTCTACCAGCTCGATTTTACCAGGCACTAGCGGCATACCGCCAGGATGGTAGTTGGGGAGTGCTGGATCACTACTTTGCCCCAACTCCGCCAGATAGCGCACTACAGACACTGGGCGCACATAGTCATAATACCCTTTATTGCTCCAAGCAGAGATAGCAGCATCATGCATAGCCCCGCCTAGTGTAAAGTATGATTTTACATCCCACTCCAAATCATCCAGGATCGGCCCCTCACCTTTCCAGCGCTTCTCCAAAGCGGGATTATCACTGACATAATTAGTAATGACAAACCAGTGTCCAGGTGGCGTTTCTGAATCGGGACCATCTGCCCAAAACTCTGCCAGAATACGGGCATAGTCGCCACGCGGCACGATTTGTGGCTCATAGGGTAGGCCTGTTTTAGGGTTCACGCTATGACCTGGACTGATGTCGCCTCCTTCCAGGTAATTATAAAAGTCAGGATGCTCGTCAAAATTTTGGGGTAAGTCTTCGAAAGGAATATTCCCGATGCTGGCGGGTGAAATATCCCACAATACGCCATCGGAAGGATCGAGGTGGGATGCCCATACGGATACTAGCGTAAAGCCCCATTTGAAATTATCTTCTAAGCCAGAGGGTGTATCGGGATCGAGTAGGGGAGGTACGCCAGGATCGTTCCAAACGGGATAGTCAAAGCCATCGCGCGTGTAAATGGCGCGGTCAGATTCTTGCATAGCAAAAGGAACGACATAGCCCCACTCAGGGCTTAGAAAACCGGGCGCTTCATCGATGGGATTACCAGCTTGATCTACAAAGTTGGATAGAGAAAGGGGTTGCCAGCGATTAGGGTCAACCATATCATTGCCTGGGTCATCCATCACTAAGCTCGGATTGACGGGCTCATAGAATAGATTTTCGAAAGAGCCCAGCTCATTGGAGCCGTCCTGAAAACCAAATAGTTGGAGCTGCTGGCCGATATAATTGCCGAGGTGGGCAGGATTTCCGTCTTGATAGTTGGTAGAGGTAATACCAATATCATAGCCCAGTTCTTCCATTAAGTTATTGAGGCCAAACTGCGTGATGGCAGCATTGGGCGAGCCTTGGAAGCGGAAGGTAAGCAGGCGATATACTGCATAGCTGATCGCTTCTTCTTGTGCTGCTTTTTTATCTTCAGGTACTGGAATTCCTTCAAATGGGCAGTTGAAATTGCCCAAACTTTTACCCAGGAAAAAGGTATTGGCGGAAGGCTCATAAGCAGCCCAAGCATCGTACATCGCAACAGAAGAGTGGAAAAGATTGCGTGCGTGTATGGTTGGACGTGCAAAGTCGTTGCGGATAGCCTCCAATAATTCTTCATTCCACTCTCGTGCAATGGAATGATTTTGTGCAAACGCACCACCTAAACTACAAGCAATGAAGCAAATGGTTAGAAAGTAGCTGCCTACCTTGTACATAGCGTGTAATGATTTTGAGTATAAAAATATATATTTTTGAAATTGAGCTCGAAATTACAAAAGATTGGGGGGCTTAATTATGGACATTTTGTAAAAAAAGAGCGTTTCGCCGATCATTTACTCTACTTTTATGTTAGGATTCCAGTTAGCGCGGGATGAAAACGAGCGTTTGAGTTGTCTAACTGTTGTTTTTATTTGTTTGTTTAAACTTAAATGATGTTCACTAAAATCACCCACGCTCTGCTGGGGCTGTGCTTGCTGTGTCTATGTGTTAGCCTACAAGCCCAGCCTCAACGTTCCAAAAGTGCCCCCAAATCAGAAAGAATTCTGATGGTAGGCCAACTCCAAAGTAGCACTACTGCTACGCCACTTTCCTTCGCCACTATTTCGGTATTCACTCAAAAAGATAGCACCTTAGTAGAAGGTGCATTGACGGATGATGCTGGAAAATTTAGTATGCAAGTACCTCCTGGGGAGTACTATGCAGTGGTTCAATTTATTGGCTTTAGCGACAAAACTATTCCCGATGTAATTGTCAAAAAAGGGCAAAAACGATTGGATTTAGGAACGATTGCCCTTTCAGAAGAGGCAGTCGCTATGGATGAAATCGAAGTCACCGCAGAACGCAGTCAAATGACCTTGAAACTAGATCGTAAGGTCTTCAATGTAGGTAAAGATTTGACGAATGCTGGGGCCACGGCAGCTGATATTTTGGATAATGTGCCCTCTATCACCGTAGATGTGGAAGGAAATGTGAGTCTGCGCGGAAGCCAAAATGTACGCATCCTAATCAATGGTAAGCCTTCAGGCTTGGTTGGTGTCGGGGATGTGGAAGCATTGCGTCGGATGCAAGGCGATATTATTGACCGAGTAGAACTCATTACCAATCCTTCAGCACGCTACGAGGCAGAAGGAGAGGCAGGTATCATCAATATCATTTTGAAAAAGAATCAAAAAGGGGGCTTGAATGGCTCTATTAGTGTCAATACCGGTTATCCGCACAATCACGGGGCCTCCTACAGCTTGAATTACCGTAAGAATGACTTTAATCTGTTTTCCAATTTTGGGATGCAATATCGCTGGGCACCGGGAGGAGGCTTTACCAACCAGACTTTTTTAGATGATAATGGTGCATTCGAGTTGGCCAGAAGAATCGACCGTGATCAGGATCGGGGCCGCTTGGGCGGAAATATTCAGCTCGGTGTAGATTGGCTGCTTGATGATTTTAATACCATAACAGCATCTACGCTTTATCGCGCAAGTAGAGGCGATAATCTCACAGATATTACCTATACCGATTTGGATGAGTTAGGTAATATATTGAGTATCGATACCCGCGATAATGATGAAATTGAAGATGAGCAAAATATTGAAGCAGCACTGACCTATCGTCGTACTTTTGAAGAAAAAGATCGAGAGTTTAGCTTTGATTTTCGCTACATCTTAGATGACGAAACAGAAACGGCCGACTACCTAGAACAAGGCGACAGCTTTGAATCGGCGCGCATAGAACGCTCCGTAATTACGGAGGATGAATCTAATGTATTGATTCAAGCAGATTATGTACACCCTTTTGGAGAAACGATGAAGTTAGAGGGGGGACTACGGGCTGCTTTGCGCAAAATCAATAATGCCTTTAATTGGGAAGAGCAAAATGACAATGGGGAGTTCGTCGTATTTCCTGGCTTTGACGATGAGTTGGAGTATACGGAAGATGTCTATGCGGCCTACTTAATTGGTGCTGCGGAATTTGGTAAGATTGGCATTCAAGCAGGGGTACGCTCGGAATACTCGGATATTACGGCAGCCCTTTTAGAGACAGATGTGCGAAATGATCAGAACTACCTCAATTTCTTCCCAAGTGCCTCTATCTCTTATCAGTTGACTGAAAATGACCAGTTACAGACTAGCTATAGCCGCCGCATTAGTCGGCCTTCTTTCCGCTTATTGTTGCCCTTCTCTAACTTCGGAGATCGATTCAATATCTACAACGGAAATCCCAACCTACGCCCAGAGTTTACCGACTCTTATGAGCTAGGCTATCTGCGCTATTTGCCGAAAGGCTCCATCATGGCTGGGATATTCTACCGCCACACGACAGATGTGATCGAACGATTGACGATCACGCAAGGCGATGGAACAACCCTTCGTACCCCATTTAACTTGTCAACGCGTGATGCAGTAGGTATCGAAATGAATTTATCTTTCGATCTATTCAAGTGGTGGAAATTGAATGGAGACCTGAACTTTTTCAGAGCGATTACAGAAGGCCAAGCGGAGGGCCAAGATTTATCGGCAGATACCTTCATCTGGACAGGCCGTATGAATTCTAACTTTAAGTTTGGCAAAAAGGTAGATATGCAAGTGGGCTTCAATTACCGCGGGCCACAAGAAACTACTCAGGGAGAACGCGAGGCCGTTTATTCACTTAATATTGGTATGTCGATAGACATTCTTAACGGCAAGGGGCAGCTCAATATCAGTGGGCGTGATGTGTTCAATACGCGCATTCGCCGCTCCGTCATCGATCTTCCCGACCTACAGACAGATTCGGAGTTTCAGTGGCGCCGTACGCAAGGCGTAGTAGTGGCGTTCACTTACCGTTTGAATCAAGATAGAAAGCGCCGTGGTAAAGGAAAAGGCAGTAAGCAATATCGGGATCAGCGTTCTAGTGGCGATGGATTTTAAAGGGCTGTATATTTCATAAAACAGCTTACCTTTGCGTAAACTGCGACTATGAAATTTGAGGAGTACTCCCTGCATCCAGAAGTGCTGAAAGGCATTCAAAAATTGGGCTTTAAGCGGCCCACTGATATACAATATAAAGCCATTCCATCTATCCTAAAAGGAGAAGATGTGCTGGCGGTCGCCCAAACAGGAACGGGAAAAACAGCAGCTTTTGCAATTCCCATTCTGCACCGAAAATATAAGTTTAAACAAAAGCAGCGCCGCCGTGATGGCGTGCGCTGCATTGTTATGGTACCTACGCATGAGTTGGCTTTGCAAGTGTGCAAGGTATTCCAAGAGCTAGGTACCCATACTACTCTTAAGACGGTTGCCATCATAGGTGGTGTCGATCAAGAACCACAGATTAAAAGCTTAAATAAGGGCGTCGATATTTTGGTAGCTACCCCAGGCCGCCTCTTCGACCTGATGAGTCAAGGCCACCTGCTCGTCCACCGAGTGGATACCCTAGTACTAGACGAAGCCGACCATATGCTGGACCTAGGATTCATCAATGATATTCGCGACCTAAATCGCAAGCTGCCACAGCAGCGGCAAACGCTTTTTTTCTCTGCCACCATCAATCAGCGCATCAAAAAGCTCGCGTATTCCCTCATCCGCCAAGGCGCCATCCGCATCCAAATCTCTCCCAAAGACCCCGTTTCCAAAAATGTGGATCACATGGTGAGTTTCATCGAAATGGATGACAAGCGCTTCTTTTTAGAGCGCGTCATTAAGGAACACCGTGAATCTAAGATTCTGGTATTTGTTCGTACTATCGTCCGCGCCGAGCGCGTCAAGAAAGCTATGGAGCGCGTCGGCATTGAAACCCTTACCATGCACCGCGAAAAGTCGCAAAGCGAGCGCAATAAAACGCTCAAAGCCTTCCGAAAAGGAGACATTAAAGTGCTCATTGCTACAGATGTAAGTGCCCGAGGTATCGACATCCCGGATGTGGAGTATGTCGTGAATTACGACCTACCCGAGCAGGCAGAAAACTATGTACACCGCGTGGGGCGAACGGGGCGTGGAAAGCGCCGGGGTACCGCTGTGAGTTTTTGTAGTACCCAGGAAAAGCCCTTGCTAGAAGCCGTGGAGGCCTATACCGGCAATCTCATCGATCAGGTGGTCATGGACAAGATCGATTATGCCAATACGCGCTTGCTATCGGAAGAGTCGGGGACGGATTTGGATGCTATGCTGAAGGAGATTGAGGAGATTGAGGATCGGAAACGGAAAAGGGAGAAGCGGCGGAAGGGGTGAAGTTGGCCTCGGGTGCGCTCGGCCTACTTTGGTTTTACTCGGTCAGCTTCAGTTGAAATCAATCAAATGGTGTAACTTTTTAAGTTACAAAAAGTATTTTTTTAGCTAAAAAAATTATATTTTTACATTGATTTAATTGTCTTTGTTTTGATTCTAACGCGCACTCCATGCAATTTAAGCAATTAGAAAAAGCTAACTTTGTTAGCACTGCTACGCAGCAAAATGGTAGCAAAACATCGGGGCTAGGGCCTTGGAACCCTATGGTGATTTTTTTGCTGCTACTATCGATAGGTTTTAGTATCTGGATGAGCTCTGACTTTTGGGAACAATTTGAGAACGATCCAGAATTAGATCAAGAGCTGGTGGCGGCCGCAAAAGGGGAAGCGGAAGCGATTGCAGACCGGCACGAAAAATGGATACAGTATGCTTTGATTGCAACCCACACTATGAAACGGCCTTGTTTGCGCTGTCCAGATGGGGTAACCATGGTGACAGTCAAGGCTGGGGAAGTGTATAAATATGGGATTACCACACAAAAGAAAAAAAGATACACAAAGAAGATGTATGAAAAGCTAGAATTGACGATGATCGTACAGAATCGTGGCGATTATACATTTTGTAAACGAGCGGAAATCAGGAGAATACTAGCCTATCAATTCTTGCCTGAATCATGGAAATTGGAGGTGAGATTATTTCGTCCACCCGGGAATGCAAGCAAGAATTAGAGAAAAGACTTAAATTGAAGCGTAAATGTAGCGTATGAAAAGATATTTTAGTGACTTTGCTTTTATGGCAGATATCGACTTGGGAGAAAAATTTAATATGAGTTATCGACTACGCAGCCTGCTCAATGAAAAAATCGACCTCCCAAAGTATGGTAAGGCGATTCAATATATTTTGATTTCCCCTATAATTGGTAGTGTGCTGACGCCGGAGAGCGAATATATATCCCATAAAAAAGAGCTAGATGTGGAGTTTGAGATTGATCCACAAGTGGCTTTAGATTTGAATGCTGCCTCTTACTTCCGGCTGATGCGTGATGGCTTTCTGCGAGCTATGGAAGCGATGGAGCTACCGGAGGATTTTGATTTTGTAAGCTTTAAGGCTGATGTACAAGCACTACGATTTGAGCAATTGAGGCAAGCGGCGTGAAGTAGGCCTCGACTTCGCTCGGCCTACTTCGACTCCGCTCGGCCTACTTCGGAAGTAAAAACAAGTAAACGATAAAATGAATAGAAACCC
>JBCCRH010000315.1:0-7586 GCA_039208045.1 Bacteroidota bacterium | reverse complement strand
GTAGTTATACGAAAAGCGGTCGGGGCAGAAGTCGGGATTCTGCAGATCAGAGGCCAAGGCAATGTGCATTTCTGCGGTGCGGCGTCCGAGCAAGGTCACCCGCTCATAAGTCACACTACCTATAAATTTCTGCACCTTTTCTGGTAAATCTTCAAACTGCATCTTTTTGCTCTGCACCAGAGGAGGAATAGGTTGATCGCGCTCGCTCTTAGCTAGTACTTTTTCATAATAGCGGTTTAGCGCCTGTAACATCACCGTCCAAGCTTCGCCCTGGTTCGGGATTTTATTTTGCAAAAGACCTAAAATAGTGTAAGTCTTTTCATTGTAGTCTTCAAACTGAATGCCGCCCCCATAGCGAGGTGAGTTCTGGAAGTCCGTATTTTCCGAAAGGAAGCGTACTAGCTCCAAATCTGGATTGATGTCAATATCTAGCTTGCGATAGATTTTAAAGAAGAATTGATTGTTGTAAATCACAGAAGTATTGCTCTGCTCTGCTTTCAGCACTTCAGAGACGATGTCGTCTTTCAGAATTTCTAGCTCGTCCACTATTTTACCGGCCTCAAAGGCCAAGCGCCCCCCAATGAGGTCAATCGAACGGTTATTTTTGATTAGCCAGAACAGCTCATTTCGAAAGGCCTCTTCATAAATAGCATCGATGATAATCCCTTCGCCATTGGGTGTTTTGAAATAGCAGAGTACACTTTTAGGATTGTTTTTGAGGTGATAAACAATCTGTTCTGCATTCTGTACAGTAGTGACTGGCAAAAAGTAGGTCTCTGGCAAACCATCGGTATATCGGATATGGATATTCAGAAAAAAACCTTTGCGCTCATCAAAATCAATAGCTGGGGCGCGGCTCACGTCAACGGCTACCATTTTACGCGATTTCCCACCAAACCAACGGCAAGTAGGCAGGTAGTTTTGTAAAATCTTTTTTTCAAAGCTCCGCTTGGAGGTATACGTATCGAAGAGGGTAGCAAAATCGTGGTCAATTTCTAGCTCAGGGATCACACGGTCGCGGGGGATTACTTCGGCCTCTTCGCTTTGCTCCATCAGAAACCAATAGTAGCCATAAGGGCCAATCGTAAATTGGTAGGGCTCTTCGGTAATCTTAAAAAAGCGGTTTTGGCTAAATATCTCCGTAGGCCGAATCCCCTCGTATTGACGCAAGTCGATGGCAACCGCCTGAGAAAACTTAGATAAATTGGTCACTACTAAAATACTCTCACCTTCATAAATGCGCATAAAAGCCAGCACTTTACTATTTGCAGCTTCTAAAAACTCAATTTGACCATGACTAAAAGCTTTGAGCCGTTTACGCATGGTGATCAGATTCTTCATCCACCACAGCAAAGAAGAAGGATTGCGACTCTGAATTTCCACATTGACCGCTTCATAGCGATAGGAAGGGTCTTGGATAACGGGTAAAAATAGCTTTTGTGGGTTGGCCCCCGAAAAGCCCGCGTTGCGGTCGGAACTCCACTGCATGGGGGTGCGTACGCCATTTCTATCCCCCAGATAAATATTATCGCCCATACCAATCTCATCCCCATAATAAAGCACTGGCGTGCCTGGCAAAGAAAACACCAAGCTATTGAGCACTTCGATCTTACGGCGATCATTACTGAGTAGCGGCGCCAGCCTGCGCCGGATACCTTCATTAATTTTAGCGCCATGATCTTGTGCAAAGACTTTATAGAGGTAGTCGCGCTCTTCCTCTGTCACCATAGATAGCATGAGATCATCGTGGTTCCGCAGAAACAAGGCCCACTGGGCATTATCTGGTATGGATGGGGTCTGATCCAAAATATCAATGATGGGGTAGCTATCTTCGGTCTGCAAAGCCATATACAAACGCGGCATAAGTGGGAAATGGTAGTTCATATGGCACTCATCCCCCTCACCATAGTATTCGGCGGCCTCTTCGGGCCAAAGATTGGTTTCTGCCATGAGTATCTTATCCGGATGCTTTTTATCCACCCATGCCCTCAGTTCTTTGAGGTATTCGTGTACTTTAGGTAGATTCTCACAATTGCTCCCTTCGCTTCGGAAAATAAACATCACCGAACTCAGGCGCACCCCATCCACTCCCGTTTCAAACCAAAAGTCCATTACTTTTTCGATCTCTCGGCGTACCTGTGGGTTATCGTAATTCAAATCCGCTTGGTGGCTGTAAAAACGGTGCCAGTAGTACGATTTAGCGACATTATCCCACTCCCAGTTGGACGTTTCGTAATCGCTAAAGATGACTCGGGCATCTTGAAATTTCTCTTGTGTGTCGCTCCAAATGTAAAAGTCGCGCTCTGGTGAGCCTGCGGGTGCCTGGCGCGCCCGCTGAAACCACTCGTGCGTAGTGGAGGTATGGTTCATAATCATATCAATCACTACCCGAATACCTCGCTTATGCGCTTCTTCCAAGAATAGCCGAAACTGCTCCATCGTACCGTAATCGGGATGAATGGTGCAGTAATCAGTGATATCGTAGCCATCATCTTTAAGTGGAGAGGCATAGAACGGCAGCAGTGAAATACAATTGACTCCCAAGTCTTCGAGGTAATCTAACTTTTCAACTAAGCCATTAATATCACCAATGCCGCTATTCGTAGAATCGAAAAATGATCGGATGTGAAGGGCATAGAAGATACTGTCTTTGAACCAAGAAGATTGGGTGGTGGAAACTGCCATAGCATTGATTTATATTGAAGCGGCTTAAAAATAGTAAGTGCCAGCAACATATCCATCAAATCAGTAGCTTTTCCATAGGCACTATCTTTTTACAGCTCGGATACATAGAAAGGCGGGAAATTCATTGAGTGCTTTAAAATATTTAGGGTCGAGCTTTTCAAATTCAGCAGTAGGCCGTGGCTCCACAATTTGATCGATATAGAATCCATTGTTGGTAATAGGAGCGATACACTCGCCCAAGCCTCGCCTAAAGCTATTCACTTCAATAGGCTGCCCAAAGCCATTCCAGGTGCATTTTACATGCTCTACGCCAAAATAATGGCCGGTCTTGTGATAGTTATACTCAAAAAAAGGATGCTCAATAGAAAACACAAGGGTACCATTGGGCTTCAGCACCCTACAAAATTCACGGATGGTAGGCCCCCAATCTTCAATATAGTGAAGCGCTAATGCGCAAATAACCAAGTCAAAAGTTTCTTCCTTAAATTGATCGAGCGGAGCAGTCAAATCGTGCACAAAGAAACGCCCACCAGTAGGATTACGCTTTTTAGCGAAAGCGACCATAGAAGGGCTAAGGTCAAAGCCCACTACGCTTGCTCCTCGTTCGATGAGTATTTCAGCATATTTGCCTGGGCCACAGGCCGCATCTAGTACATTCAAGCCCTTCACATCCGGCACCAGCTTTAAGGTGTTTGGCCGGTCGTAATAGGCATTGTGTGGCTTGTGGTCAATTTTGGCATTGTACTGTTCTGCCATTTGCTCGTAAGCGGCTATTATTTTTGGTGTAATCATAATTGGTGAAGTTTTATCTATTAAGTAACAGCCAAAGAACAAGTTCCGCATTTTGGCAAGGAGATTTTGCTCTAAGACAAGGCGAAAAACGCAGACGATGCCCAGCATCGGCGAGGCTTTTCAACGCAGTATTAGAGCAAAAGAGCCAGCCATAAATCGAGAAGTTATTCTTTGACTGTTACTACTTACCGCAGCAAGCTCAAATCACCAACGATCTGAGCAGCGCGAGGACGGTTGTTTTCAATCACCACATAGTCTATCACCCACACATATACTCCGGTGCCAAGCGTACTGCCTCCCTGCTTCCCATCCCAGTGATCATCAGGATTATCCGTTTCGTACAGGAGTGCCCCCCAGCGATCAAATATTTTCATATTAAAATCAAACAACGGACAATCCGTAAGTGGGCCAAAGCGATCGTTGAAGCCATCATCGTTGGGACTAAAGGCATTGGGTACAAAAACATCACAAACTTCGCACTCAAAAATCTCCACCTCATCCACAATCACTTCACAATTATTAGATACCGTAACGGAATAAACACCCGCTTCTCGCACTTGATAGATGGGGTTGGTCGTGCCATCTTGCCACAGGTAATCTGCTTCTGTAAAGGCCGACGCATCCAACACGATAGGCTCACCAGGGCAAAGGAAGGTATCGCGTCCCAACTCCGTAAGGATAGGTAAAAAGTACTGGATTTCGACTTGATCGAAAGTAGTATCGCAAGCACTCTCTACCGTCACCGCGTAGGTACCAGGCGTATTGACTACAAATACTGGGTCAGTACTGCCATCTTGCCACTGATAGGAACCTTCCGGTATACTTACGTCAAATACCAGAGAGTCGCCAGGGCAAAGAATAGTATCTACCCCCAATGTAGCAGGGTCCGTCACTTGGATGTAGATGATCTCGATAGAATCCATCACTTCCTCACAATCGGTGGTGACAGTTACGGCATAAATGCCTTCTTTATCGAGTGTAAAAGTAGGATCAGTGCTACCATCTTGCCACTGATAGGTGGAAAAGTCTTGTGCTTGGGTGGCATCTAAGGTAACCATCTCCCCCTCACATTGTACGAGCTCATCTCCCAAATCAAGTTGTATGGCATTGATGTATTCTACCACTATTTCATCTGTCACGGTGCCACAAACATTATCTACTGTCACTGCATAAGTTCCGGGCGCATCGATAATGAAAGTTGGCGCTGTGCTACCATCTTGCCAGAAGTAACCTGATAGCTGATTCGTTACATCTAGCAGTAGCGTTTCGCCTTCGCAAAGAATCACATCTGGCCCTAAATCAACAATGGGCAAGCCCGGTACATAGGTAATTTCGACTTCGTCGGTAGCACTACCGCAGTCATTATTTACTATAACGCTGTAGACGCCAGATTCATTTACCGTAAAGGTAGAGGCTGTACTACCATCTTGCCAGAGATAAGTGGAGTAGTCTTGTGCTTGAGTCGCATCTAGCACGACGGAAGAGCCCGCGCAGAGCACCAAATCGTTGCCTAAGTCCAGCACAATGGGCTGGATAAAGTCAATGTTAACGCTATCAATGGTTGGCCCGCAGGCGTTGGTGACCGTAACGTAGTAGGTATCGGCAGTGGTCACCGCAAGGGTCGAATTAGCGCTGCCATCTGACCAGAGGTAAGTGGCTAATTCACTAAAAGCATCTAGCGTTACTTGCTCCCCTTCGCAGCGCACCTCATCGGCTCCCAACTCAATCACCGGAGGCATCATCTGGTAAATTACCTCAATCTCATCCGAACCAAAGCCACAGGCATCTTCTACAGTTACCCTATAGATGCCAGGCTGATCAACTGTGAGTGTAGGATCAGTAGTGCCATCTTCCCAGGAGTAGCTTAAGCCCCCAGGAATCGTGGCGTCTATAGTATAAATATCTCCTACGCAGACGAGCGTAGTATCCGTTCCTAAGTCAATTTCTACGGGGATAGGGTCGGTAACGTCAAAGGTAAGTTGCGTACTCGCTACCTGATTATCACATAAGTCTAGTAGATCAGTTGGCAAATCCGAATCAACTTGAAGGGTGAAGGTCCCTCTTGAAGCAATAGGCGGAAAAAAAGATAGCGTGAAGGTGCGATCAAAAGCGCCTCCAATCTGGCAAGCACTACCCGTTACCTGTACACTATAGGGGCCACCTGGGCCTAGCAATTCAAAATTGCCATTCCGCACCGAATTGCACTGTAAGAACTCCGAAAACTGTATGACAATTTCATCTTGACCACATTCCGTAGGCGTGCTAATGTTCTCTACTTCAGGAACAATTTCATCAAAGACACCCACCTCAGAAAGACCAAAGTCTATCGTATAGCCATTGGGCGACTGCGACCAGTTAGAAACCATCAATACATAGGTATTTCCTTGCTGTACGGGTATGAGATCGTTGAACGGATTGAAGCCGGCACTTTCTAAAGGCGGGAAGGCTCCACAGCCTCCTCCTTGATTGTTAAATTCCGAACCCCCAGTAGCTCCCGTTTCGCCATGACAAGCAAAACCACCAGCTGCATTACAGCTCACTACCAAATTAGGATTGGTACGAATATCATCACAAGTAGCATTGGTAATATCAAACAGCGCCCAATCATAATCATCATTAGGGTCGTTGGGTGAGATGACAAAGCCAAAATCTCCTGTTTCATTGGAAGTGAACGTGTACCAAATCGCATTGATTTCACCGGCGGTACAACTAATACTTGTATTGATTTCATCGGGATAATTACCTTCACTATTGGGAACAAAAGCTTCGGTATACGTCCGTTGGCACACAGGGATGGCACCCAGGCAATCTTGGGTAGTGGGGGTTTGGGCCTGTAAGCTTAAAGTACTAGCAAAAAAGAGTATTGCAAAAGCTATCTGCGTTCTTGTCATAATTGTGATTGTTTTCAAAAGTATGTAGCCTACAATTTTACTAAAAATTGCGCTAATTTCTGGTTTTTGCCTTTCCTTTGGGAACTTATTATACAAAGATTACGCTTGCACTTCTGGAATCCGACTGACTATAAACACCTATGAAGAGAATTCTACGCATCTTATCCGATGCCATTCGCGGTAAAGAGAAAAATTTCACCACTGGTAGTATCAATAGAGCAATCATCTTACTCTCTATTCCTATGGTTTTAGAGATGATTATGGAGTCGCTCTTTGCGGTGGTAGACGTCTACTATGTGGGGAGAATCGGCCCCAATGCAGTGGCCACTGTGGGGCTCACCGAATCCGTCATTACACTCGTTTACTCGATGGCCATTGGCATTAGTACCGCTCCCATGGCCATGATTGCCCGCTATATTGGAAAAGGAGATCAAGCAGGAGCTTCTAAGGTAGTGCTGCAAGCCATTTACTTAGCTGTCTCTATTGCACTCTTGGTGGGTGTGCCTGGCTTTTTCTTTGCAGCTGATATTCTCCGTGTGATGGGGGGTACCGAGGAGTTGATAGCAGAAGGGGTAGGTTACACCCAGTTGATGTTTGCGAGCAACATATTTATTATGTTACTCTTCTTACTCAATGGCATCTTCCGTGGGGCAGGTGATGCGCACTTGGCAATGCGCGCGCTTTGGTTAGCCAATATCATTAACATTGTGTTAGACCCCATTTTTATTTTTGGCTGGGGCCCCATACCAGAGATGGGTGTGATGGGTGCAGCCGTGGCCACTACGATAGGGCGTGGCTGTGGGGTGGCCTATCAGTTTTACCTGCTGAGTAGTGGAAAAAGCGTGGTACATATCAACTGGAAGCAGTTAGGTATTGATTGGAATATTATTCGTCGGCTCTTCAAAATTGCGGCTAATGGGGCGCTTCAGTTTTTGATTGCTTCTGCTAGCTGGATCTTTCTGATGCGGATCATTGCGGTATTTGGAAGCGAGGCGGTAGCGGGTTATACTATTGCCATTCGACTCATCATTTTTGCTATTCTCCCCTCTTGGGGCTTAGCCAATGCGGCGGCTACTTTGGTGGGCCAAAACCTGGGGGCGGGCCAGCCGGAGCGGGCGGCTACCTCTGCCTGGCGCGCTGCCTTCCTTAATATGCTTTTTCTACTCACTGTCTCTATCATCTTCTACCTCAATGCAGAATTTATGATACAGATTTTTT
>JBCCRH010000314.1:0-7602 GCA_039208045.1 Bacteroidota bacterium | reverse complement strand
TAAGTGCTGGCTCTGGTATGCCCGCTATTTAGCGACAGCGACCCCACCCAACGGCTGGTACCGCTTCGACTTCTGGCAATACACCGATGGCGTACATGGACCAGATACGACGCCCGTACCAGGAGTAGTGGGCCACTGCGACCGAGATGTTTTCCAAGGCACTGGGGAGGAGTTGGCTGCCTTTTGGGAACAGCATGGGGTGTGAGCTTATTTCCTCCTTTGGAAGAAATCTAAGCCTAGATGGTCGATATTACTTGTGTTTTGCAGTTGAAAGTCGTTGATTGTCAATGAATGCCACCATACCCGTTCAAAAGTGAACCTACTTATTGAGTACAATAGTCTAACTCAAAATTTGGTATTTATGACAGCAATGATTTCAGCAGCAACAGGCCAAATTCTGTTTGGCGTTTTTTGGATTCTTTTTGCTATTTTATTGACGTACGCACTTAGCGCCATGAAATGGGAGAAAGAATAGCCATCCAACACATTATTCACCAGTTCGCTATCAAAGGGAAGATAAGCAACTCTGTTCCCTTTGGTAGCGGCCACATCCACGATACCTACCGACTTTTCAACGACTCCCCTACTGCCCCCGACTACCTACTACAGCGCTTCAACCACCACGTCTTTCCAAATCCATTCCAGGTGCAAGCTAACATCGCCAGGGTCAGCCAGCACATTTTGCGAAAGCTACAACAAACAGGGCGCCCCCAGCCCGAACGCTACTGCCTGCAAATCATCCCCTGCAAGGACGGAACGCTGTGCTATCGAGACCCGCAACAGCAGTACTGGCGCCTCTTCGTATTTATCCCCGATTGCCACTCCATCGACCTCGTTGATACGCCCGAGCAGGCCTATACCGGTGCCTTTGCCTTTGGGCAATTTCTGAGCCAGCTCCATGATTTTCCGCCAGCTAGCTTGCATATCATCCTCCCTGATTTCAATAATGTCAAAGCTCGATTAGCACAGCTACACTCGGCCCTACAGTCGCCCAATGCACTGCCCGACCGCCTTCAACAAACCGCAGCGCTCTGCGAAGAGGCTCTTTCTTTAGCGCCCACTTTCGTGGAAATGCAAAACGTGTACGAAACCGGCCATATCCCGCAGCGCGTCACTCACAACGATACCAAGTTTAACAACCTCCTGCTCAACCGACAAGGGCAGGGCCAATGCGTGATCGACCTCGATACGGTGATGCCCGGAATGGTGCACTACGACTTTGGCGACGGTATCCGCACGGCTACTGGAACCGCCCCAGAAGACGAAGCCGACCTAGCGCTTGTAGCTGTCGATCAGGCCAAGTTAGCAGCCTATACCGAGGGCTACCTCGACGCTACCCACCACCTGCTGCAGCCTATAGAGTTGCACTATCTTCCCCTTGCCGGCCCGCTGATGACCTACCTCACCGGCATCCGATTCTTAACCGACTTTTTATTGGGTGATCCGTATTATAAAACTAACTTTGAAACGCACAATCTGGTGCGCGCTGAGAATCAGTTGGCTTTCGCCAAAATGCTCCTGGCGCAGCAAGGTGTCGTGCAAACAATCATTAAGAAATACCAGCAATAAAAAGGATGGAACAAACGATCATTGTCACGGGTGGAGCAGGCTACATCGGCTCACACACGGTTGTCGAATTACAAAACAGTGGCTACCAAGTCGCTATTATTGACGATCTCTCTAATTCGAATCTCAAGATGCTGGGGCAGATTGAAAAAATCACTGGAAAGCGCCCCGTTTTTTTTGAATTTGACCTCTGCGATTTTCAGCGCCTCGATCAGTGCTTGGCAGAGCTGAAAAATCCAGTGGCCATCATTCATTTTGCCGCTAAAAAAGCAGTGGGTGAATCCGTGGAAAAACCCTTGCTCTACTATCGCACCAATATTCAATCGCTGCTCAACCTTTTGGAGTTGATGCCCAAATACGGCATTCCAAATTTCGTCTTTTCTTCTTCTTGCACGGTGTATGGCCAGCCCGAGCAGCTCCCCGTGAATGAGCAGACGCCTTTCCAGCCTGCTGCTTCGCCTTACGGCAATACCAAACAGGTATGCGAAGAAATCCTCCTGGATACCGCCCGCGCCCAAGCCGACCTTCAAGTAATTTCCCTGCGCTACTTCAATCCAGTTGGTGCACACGACACCGCCCTGATCGGCGAGCTACCGACGGGTGTCCCCAATAACCTGGTCCCCTTTATCACCCAAACCGCCGCAGGTATCCGAAAAGAACTCAAAGTATTTGGCAGCGACTACAACACACCCGACGGCACGGCCATTCGCGACTACATCCACATCGTCGATTTAGCGCAAGCGCATGTAGTGGCCTTAGAGCGATTATTGGCGAACGCCAACGAAAAAAGCTACGAGTTTTTTAACTTAGGTACCGGCAAAGGAAGCTCCGTCTTGGAGGTAGTCAACGCCTTCGAATCGGCCACCCGGGTACCGCTCAACTATCGCATCGTGGAGCGCCGCCCAGGAGATGTAGAGCAAATCTATGCCGATACGACCCTGGCGAATCAAGTGCTGGGCTGGAAAGCGCAGCGCGGCCTGGAAGATATGATGCGTACGGCGTGGAAATGGCAGACGGAGGGGGCTGGAAAGTTGCTTTAATTTGTAATCCACTTTGCTTAAAAATTTAAGACAAACGTATCAGATATTTTCTGCCCATACCATTTGGATTTTATGGCTAAAACCTGATTTATTAGCTTGGTTTTCGCCTAAAGCCGGCTGGGCTCTTCATTTTGGCATTGCCCCAAAACGAAGCAAAAGCGCTAGAAAAGGCAAACTCCTCCGTCAGACAGTGCCTTTTCACACAGCCGCCACCTAATTTAACGTGCTCTGTGACAGTTTTACTTTGATAAGTTTGCCCTAAATTTACTTAGATTACACAACTGAAGCTTAGTCCGTGCTCAGTATTCGCCTGAGGCGAACCGCGTGGCTTAACCACTAAACAAAATTTTATGAATCGTAAAGCCTTTATTCAATCCCTTATTGGCACGACCGCCGCCCTGAGCTTACCCACCGCTGCCATAGGCAACGATTACGAAGCCCTGAAATCGCTCGTTGCCTCCGCCGCTCGCCCTACTACGGGTGCGCTTTTTGGCTTTAAAGCCGATCCGATAGAAAAAGTACGGGTGGGCGTGATTGGTATTGGCAATCGGGGGAATACGCTGATTGAGATGATGCAGTGGCTCGTGGAGAATGGACGAGCGGAGATTGTCGGGCTATGCGATGTGGAGGAGAAGCGGGTTCGGAAAGGGCTGGAAAAGGTGGCACAGTGGCAACAATCGACGCCCCGGGCTTACTACGATGGAGAGCTGGACTGGCAAAACCTCGCGCAGCAGGAGGATGTCGATTTGCTCCTCATCACGACACCCTGGCGCTGGCATGCCCCGATGGCCCTGTACGGCATGGAGCAGGGCAAGCATGTGGCTTCTGAGGTGCCTATTGCGTACTCTTTGGCAGAATGCTGGGAGCTGATTGAGACGGCCGAGCGCACCCAGCGCCATTGCATTATGATCGAAAACTGCTGCTACAATGACGAAGAGCTTTTTGTGCTCAATATGATCGAAAATGGCATTTTTGGTGACATCACCCATGCTGAAGGCGCTTACCTGCACGACCTCCGCGCGCACATGCTGAGCGACGACTACTACCAAGACCAGTGGCGCGTGCGGCAGCACGAAACGCGCGACGGCAATTTTTATACCACCCACGGCCTCGGCCCTATTAGCTTTTACTTGCATATCGGCAGGGGCGACCAGTTTTCGCACCTCACCTCCATGAGCTCGCGCGAGCGCAACCTGAGCCAGACCGCCAAGCGCACCGGCTCGCCCTACACCCAAATCAAGTGTGGCGATATGAATAATACGCTGATCAAAACTGAAAAAGGCAAGACCATCTTGCTACAGTTTGATGTCCACACCGGCCGCCCTTACTCCCGCATCAACAAAGTAGTCGGCACCAAAGCCGTCCACGATGGCTACCCCAGCCGCCTCTACATCGACCAAGATGAACTCGCCTTCTATGGCCACCGCTGGCTCGAGGGCGACGCCTACCAAGCCTACCGCAGCAAGTACCAGCACCCGATGATCAAGAAGCTAAAAGCCATTAGCCAATCCTTCAAACAAGGCCACGGCGGCATGGACTTTGTGATGATGTACCGCCTCATCACCTGCCTCAACGCAGGCCTCCCCCTCGACATCAACGCCTACGATGGGGTGCTGTGGAGCGCCGTCACGCCCCTTTCGGAGCTCTCGGTGGCTAGCAATAGCCTGCCTATCCCTTTCCCCGATTTTATGGCAGGCCAAGGGCTTACGCCAAAACCGCTTGAAGTAATGCGCGTTGTTGATTAACTTTACCTCACAACTCCCAAGAAATGAATGAAAAACCAGTAGTGATGATTAGTAGCACGGTAAAAGACTTACCAGCCTACCGATCGCAAGTCCAAGATGCCTGCCTGCGCACGGATACCTTCCCCAAGATGATGGAGCACCTGCCAGCAGTAGATGCCGATGCCATCGAAGTATCGCTCAAGATGGTAGATGAGTCCGACATCTACATCGGGATATTTGCGCATAAATATGGTTATATCCCTGAGGGCCATGAGATTTCTATCACAGAAATGGAGTATCGGCGAGCAGTGGAGCGAGGCATTCCTATTTTGGCTTTTATCATCGATGATGAAGTTCCAGTCAAGCCGAAAGATTTTGAAAGAGGTGCGGCGGCTGAAAAGTTGGAAAAATTGAAAAATCAACTAAAACGGAAAGTAGTTGGGTCCTTTACAAGCCCAGAAGACCTTAGAAGCTTGGTAATTCAGAGCCTAAGCAGAACCAAAAAGCAACTTCAAGCAGCCGAAAAAGAGCCAATCAACCAAGGCGAAGCCTTGGCCAACAGCCTACACGCCCTCACAGAAATCCCCACCAAGCCAGAACCATTCATCGCGCACCCCTACACGCTGTTGCAGCTAAAAGGACTAATCGGAAGAAAAAAAGAATTGGAACTCCTCACCGATTGGATCACCAAGGCACACTATGAAGACCTAACTATTTTCAACATTGTAGCCATAGGCGGCATGGGTAAGTCCGCCCTCACCTGGACTTGGTTTAACCAGATCGCGCCCCAAGAAAAGGAATGGACGGGGCGCGTTTGGTGGAGTTTCTATGAAACCGATGCGACTTTCGATAATTTTATCACGAAGACCTTAGCTTATGTTTCTGGAAAACCTCTAAAGGAGGTAAAAAACTTATCCACAACAGAAAAACAAGATACCCTATTTCGAATTCTAAATACTCAGCCCTATCTCATTGTCTTTGATGGATTAGAGCGCATTCTTGTTGCTTATGCCAGAAAAGATGCTGCTTTCTTGGATGATGATAATGCATTGGATGAATTGACTGCTAACCGAATAGCGGATGCCTATGGCTTACCAGAGAGTAGTGCCAAATCTTACATTGGCAAACATCGATTGAGGAAAACGACAGATTCTAGAACAGGTCATTTTCTTCGCAAATTGAGCCAAGTACGGAAAAGTAAAATCTTAGTTAGTACCCGCCTCTACCCTGCTGATTTGCAGAATAATGTTGGTCAGCCTTATCCAGGATGTAATGCGCTTTTTTTGAATGGCTTAAGCGACCAAGATGCTTTAGAGCTCTGGAGAGCTTATGGTGCAAAAGGCTCCCGAGAAACAATGCTACCAGTTTTTCGAAGCTTTGACAAGCACCCCCTACTGCTGCAATTGCTGGCCTCCGAAATAGCGGAATACAGAACTGCCCCTGGCGATTTTGATGCTTGGCAAAAAGCAAATCCTGAATTTAATGTATTTGGATTACCCTTAGTGCAAGTACAATCCCATGTATTATCCTATGCCTTAAAAGGATTATCGATAGCAGAATTGCGCACCCTCCAAGTGATTGCTGGATTTCGAATGCCAGCCAGTATGATGACTTTGAAAGCCTTGCTATTGGAAAAACAGGAAGAAGAAGAAACAGCCCCTATTTTTTCTTCAGAAGCCGCATTAGATCAAGCCTTGACTATATTGGAAGATAAAGGCTTGCTCGGCTGGGATCGTCGCACTAATCGGTATGATTTACATCCTATCGTGAGAGGAGTGGTATGGAATAATTTAGATGCGGATAAACAATATGAAATTCATGGCTCACTTCGAACGCATTTCGAAGCCATGCCGACTGTTGAAGATTGGACACAGGTAGAGGGTATTGAAGATTTGAGGCCAGCTATTGAGTTGTATAATGCGTTGATTGAAATGAAATTGTATGATGAGGCTGCTGTAGTTTTTTACAACAAAATAGATGATGCAACTCTTTATCGACTCAGCGCCAGTCATTTAAGGGTAGAGCTATTGGAGCGATTGTTTGTGCATGGTGTTGAACAGTTGCCTCCTTTATCTTCAGAAGCACGGCAGAGCTGGACACTTGACTCGCTTGGGCTTGGGTACCTATACAGTGGTATGCCGGGTAAAGCCACATCACTTTTTGAACGTGGAAAAGAACAGGACTTAAAGATCAATGATCAAAAAAACCTTGCAATTACTTTATCAAATTTATCAGAAGCACTCCAATTAACAGGTCAATTATTTAGGGCAGAGCTTGCTGCAAGGAAAGGATTAATTCTCAGTAGAGAAATTGAAGAATACGATCCAAAAATCTATAATCTTAGACTATTATGGGGGGTACAGACCAATAGAGGAAGATACGATAAAGCGAAAAAAGTTTTAATGCTGTTGATTAGATTATCTTTAGATGACAATCACAAACAAAGTGTGTGTGTAGCTAAGGCTCTTCTTTCTCAAACTTTATTATTAGACGGCGAACATCAACTAGCAAAAGACTTAGCCAATGAGGCCTGGCAATTAGCAGCGCATAGGCGGCTCAAAAGAGATTTTATAAGAGCTGCCTACTGCCAAGGCCTAGCCGCCCTACGCTTAAATGATATGGATACAGCCGATGAACGCTTACACCATGCCCTAAGACGTGTTCGAGCAGTACAAGCAGTTGATGAAGAACTCCAAATCCTCAACGCCCTAGCCGAGTTCTATCATGAAAAAGACGAACCAGCAAAAGCAAAAGAATACTTAGATGAAGTCTGGGATCGGGCAGAGCAAGGCCCTTATCCACTCCTTCACGCCGATGCCCTCAATATCCTAGCTCAGATCGAGCGGGATGCAGGGAACCCAAAAGCGGCTATTGCTGCAGCTATGGAAGCCTATCAAAAAGCTTGGTGTGATGGGCCGCCTTATGCCTATCATTATGGCTTGCAAAAAGCGAAGGGCTTATTGCAGGAGCTAGGTGCGGAGGAGCCGGAGCTGCCGCCTTTTGATCCTTCCCAATTTGAGCCCATGCCGGAGGTGGAGATTGATCCGGAAGAGATTTTATAGTTAAACAACCCAAGTTTTGTGAATTCTGACTTGCCCTTTTTCCGTCCTGCCGCGTTAAAAAGCCTCGCCATATCTACCCCGATAGCTCGTATGTTTGTAAAAGTATTAAAAAAGGCAAAATAGTTGTTTGAAAATAATAGATTAGCATCGACCTCAGAGCAGAGGAATCCGATAAAAAGCAAGCGCGCTTCGGCCGCTATGCAGACCGAT
>JBCCRH010000313.1:0-7606 GCA_039208045.1 Bacteroidota bacterium | reverse complement strand
CCACCGTCCAGAACGGATTATTGCCACTCAGGGTAAAACGCTCGCCATTGCTTGCAGCGGGCTGGCTTGATTTACATCCCCAAGCACCCAATAGCCCCACCAAAAGCACAAAATATAATCTATTCATACGTTTATTATTTTGCGCTAAGCTAAAAATAAAGATGGTACAGCACGGCATTAAAAATGGCTAAAACCACCGCCAAGAGCACTGCTGTCCAAAAACTCTTCAATTTGAAGCCCTCAAAGAAGCTGGCAGCCACCCATAGCACAATGGCATCTACCACAAAGCTAAACAGCCCCAGCGTCAGTATCCGAATGGGCATGGTAACAAAATCGAGCACCTGCCCCAAAGTGGCATTCAAAACAGCAAGCACCGCAGCGATCAAGATGGCCTGTAAGAAGTCCTTAATATCCACCCCCTTCATCAGGTAAGCCGCCCCAAATAGGGCCAAGGCGTTGAGCAAAATTTTTATCAAAAAATTACTGTTCAATACCGGGGCAGTATCCAATAATAATAGATATTCCATGAGGTGAGATTTTTAATCCTGCAACTGCTCCCGCAACGCTTCCAATTCTCTGTCTTTCGCCTTCAGTAACTCCTCCAATTGCTCCTTCTCTTCTGTCAATTCCAAGATGCGATCTTCACAATTATTTTCCTCCAGAACAACTGTCGTAGTAGTCGTTTCTTCCCCATTTATCATTTGTTTCAAATTCGCCACTCCATCTTCTCCATTCAAATAAGACGCCCCAAAATAGGCCGCCGGCACCAAAATCAATAGTGCGATAAACAGGCGCCCAAACGCCGTCATTTTTCCCGTTCTAGCCATTGTATTTTTATTTCAATTTTAGATTTTCACTACCAATCCAGTAGCTGTTCCCTAAAATAACATTCTTCTGCCGCTATTGCTCAATATTTCTACTGGTACGAGTGAAAAGAAGATAAGAAAGAGGCGATCCCTAAAACTCCGCACTCCCCGGCGTCCGAGGAAAAGGAATCACATCTCGAATATTCGTAATGCCCGTGATGAAAAGGATAATCCGTTCGAAACCAATACCAAAGCCCGCATGCGGCGCACCACCAAACTTCCGAAGCTCCAAGTACCACCATAGCTCTTCCTCTTCGACACCAATCTCTTTCATCCGCTCCACCAACACATCCAAGCGCTCCTCCCGTTGCGACCCGCCGATTACCTCGCCAATGCCAGGGAATAGTACATCCATCGCTGCCACCGTCTCGTTATCATCATTCATGCGCATATAGAAGGCCTTGATACCTTTAGGGTAGTCATGTACAATTACAGGCTTCTTGAATTTCTTTTCTACCAAAAAACGCTCGTGCTCCGCCTGCAAGTCACTCCCCCACTCTACCGGAAACTCGAACTTGCCCTTCTTGTAAGGCTTGGAGTTGCGCAGGATATTCACCGCTTGTGAGTACGTAATACGCTCAAATTCGTTATCCACCACAAAACGTAGCTGCTCGATCAGCCCCATCGCCCGGCGCTTCTCTTTGGGCATATTGCGCTCTTCTTGCTCAATACGCTGATCCAAAAACTCCAGCTCATCCATATAGTGATCCAGCACATAATTGATAAGGTATTTAACAAAATCCTCTGCCAAATCCATGTTGTCGTGAATATCGTTGAACGCCACCTCTGGCTCAATCATCCAAAACTCCGCCAAGTGGCGCGTGGTATGGGAATTCTCTGCCCGGAAGGTAGGCCCAAAGGTATAGACCTTCCCTAGTGCCAAGGCCCCAATCTCCGCCTGCAACTGCCCCGATACCGTCAGATTGGTCGCCTTACCAAAGAAGTCTTGCTTATAATCTACTGCTCCTTCTTCCGTCAAAGGTGCCTTATTGGGCTCAAAAGTGGTCACCCGAAACATCTCTCCCGCGCCCTCTGCATCGCTCCCCGTCACAATAGGCGTATGCAAATAGTAGTAGCCCCGATCATTATAATATTTATGAATCGCATAAGCAATCGCATGCCGAATACGAAACACAGCGCTGAACGTATTGGTCCGCATGCGGAAATGCGCTTTTTCCCGCAAGAACTCCATCGTCTGGCGCTTTGGCTGTAGCGGATAGTCCTCCAAATTCGTCGCCCCCAGAATCTCCACTGATTCCGCTTGTACCTCCATCGTCTGCCCAGCCCCTTGCGACTCCACCAAGGTTCCCGTCGCCTTAATACAAGCATGAAACCCAATTTGCTTCACGGTCGCTTCATCCATCGCCTCCGGATCGATCACGATCTGTAAGTTTTTCATACAAGAGCCATCATTAAGCGCGATAAAGCGTGTATTACGGAACGCCCGCACCCATCCCATTACCGTTACTGTTTCTCCAAAGGTTGGCGCCGCCAAAACCGCCTTGATTTCTGTTCTTTTTGCCATAATTATTGCTTTGAGGGGACGAAATTAACGAATGCTGCTAGCAATTGCAAAACAAAAGAGTGGGTAGTGGGTGGTAGGCAGTGGACGGTGGGCAGTAGACGGTCAGTACTCCCATAGCAACTCCCTACAAGAGCTTCGCTTTTAAACAATAGACATACTAACCAGAACTGTCCACTGACTACTGACCACTATCCACTGCCCACTGACTACTACCCACCGCCTACTGCCCACCCCTCCAAACCTTCATCTTCCTCCACGTGTTACTCCAATATGGAAGCATTAAAGACCAAGATCGATACCATCATAGCCAATTCCGATAAGCACCCCATTATACTATTCGACGGGGTATGCAACTTGTGTAATGGCTTTGTACAGTTTATCATCAAGCGTGACCCCGCAGGACAGTTTCGGTTTGTAGCCCTCCAGTCAGAAGTTGGCGAGGCACTTCTAGCAGCACTAGAATTTCCCACAGCAGACATGAGTACTGTCATATTAGTTGAAAATGGCCAAGTATATACTCATTCTGATGTGGCTTTACGCATCGTGCGGCGCCTTGGTGGTGCCTGGCCTTTACTCTACAGCTTTCGCCTAATACCGAATGGCATACGCAATGGAATTTATCGCATCATCGCCAAAAATCGCTACGCCTGGTTCGGGCAACGCGACCAGTGCATGATCCCCACGCCCGATCTAAAGGCCCGCTTTTATTAGTGCAGGTATTCGCGCTATCCACTAAAACTCAGCAGGGCCAAGCGGTACAGCTGCACTAGGCAGCGAGTAGTCTTCACTTTTCGTTCAGCCTCCTCGCTCCCTGCATCTGTCACCACTTGGCCCCACTTCGTACCGCTCCTATCGCGCCTGCCCCGATCACTATCGGCGGCCTGCCCCAACCACTGTCCACTGTCCACTGTCCACTGTCCACTGACCACTGACTACTGACCACCGCCCACCGCCCACTGACTACTACCTTCCCTACTCAAACAACCCCTTATACAGCTCATCAATACGCCCCAACGTAGTAATCTCAATCGTATAGCGGCTCGGGTCAATACCCTTCGTATTATATTTCGATACAAAAATTTGCTTAAACCCCAACCGATCAGCCTCCTGTATACGTTGCTCCAAGCGGTTCACCGTGCGGATTTCGCCAGAAAGACCAACTTCTCCCGCAAAGCAAATATCGTCGGGCACCGCTACATCTTCGAGAGAAGAGAGCAGGGCAGCGACAATCGCTAGATCAATCGCTGGGTCATCGACTCGAATGCCACCGGCGATGTTGAGGAAGACATCGTTCATGGCGAAGGGATAGCCGCCGCGCTTTTCGAGGACGGCCAGGAGCATGCTGAGGCGACGCAGGTCGAAGCCCGTGGCGGAGCGCTGGGGGGAGGAATACACAGAAGTGCTGACCAGGGCTTGGGTCTCGATGAGCATAGGGCGCATGCCCTCCAGGGTGGCGGCCACGGCGCTGCCGCTGAGGTCTTCATCTTTTTGCGAAAGCAATAATTCAGAAGGGTTGGATACTTCCCGCAATCCGCTGGCTTGCATCTCGTAGATGCCCATCTCGTCGGTAGAGCCAAAGCGGTTTTTGAGGGTTCGTAGGATGCGATAGGAGTAGTGGCGGTCACCTTCAAAGTGGAGTACGGTATCTACGATATGCTCCAGTAATTTAGGGCCCGCGATATCACCTTCTTTGTTGACATGGCCGATAATAAATACAGCGATATTGGTCTCTTTAGCAAAGCGTTGTAGCTCCCCAGCACATTCTCGAATTTGCGAAATGCTACCTGGCATGGAGTCGATATGTGGAGAGGAGAGGACCTGTATAGAGTCGATTACAAGAATATCGGGGGCAAGATCTTTGGCATACTTCAACATTTTATTAGTATTAGTTTCGGTTAAGATATAGCAGTGATCTTGACGAGTATTGATCCGGTCAGCGCGCATCTTAATCTGTGCTTCGCTTTCTTCTCCAGATACATATAGTACTTTTCCTTCCAATTGCAGCGCCACTTGGAGCATCAGTGTTGATTTGCCAATGCCAGGGTTGCCTGTCAACAAGATAATTGCGCCACCTACAATGCCACCGCCTAGTACACGATTGAGTTCACCATCAGGTGCAGGTAGGCGCACAGTGTCACCAGATGCTACTTCTGATAAGGTGATCGGTTGAGGGCCTTGCTGGCTGGCCCAACTACTGCGTTTGACTTCTTGCTTGGTAGCTTTCACCACTAATTCTTCTTCTAAGGTATTCCACGAGGCACACGAAGGGCACTGCCCTTGCCACTTGACAGCTACATAGCCGCAGTTGGTGCATACAAATTGCTTTTTTGGTTTCGCCATAATTGGTTTAGAAGTGTTCTAATACCGACACTAAGGCATTCTAGTAAATGATGACCCAGAAATTAAGCCTGAATTTGGTGCCTAGTATTGCGGTATTACCAAATAAATTATATCTTGACTGTAATGTAAACAATTCTTGTTTAACGGATTTATAAAGTATAGTTCAACAATGCAAGATTTGTGAAAATATGGCGACGGCATTTTTTTGGCCTGCAAGGCGAAAAACGTAGGCATATCCTTAGATATGGCGAGGCTTTTTAACGCAGCAGGACGGAAAAAGGGCAAGTCAGAATTCACAAATCTTGGGTTATTGAACTATAAATCCATTTTTAGCGAGAAAATATTTTCCTTCTATTTGGTGAGTTTTTACAAAATTATTTTCTTTGCGAAGCTAAAAAGACAAATATTTCAGACATTATTAATAATCGATGATATATTTGATAATAATTGAAAAATTGTTAACTTTGTGTTAAGCTCCGAAGAGTTTATCAACTAACAGAAACGTTAAACGTTTTTTTGTTTCGAACACTTGATTTTACACTCTTTGTAATAAAGAGCATTCATATGTAGATTGTTTTCATTTGGTTTTTTGGGGTTATACAGGGTGCTACTTTTAAGTAGCTGCCCTGTTTTTCTTTTAGCCTTGTTCCGTCAGTCATGAATGCGCGAAAGCGCAGCAAATTTTGTTTTGAACAAGGCGAAAAATGCAGACAATGCCTTAGTATTGGCGAGGCTTTTCAACGCAGTGCAGAGCAAAATTTTGCCGCTTGCAGCCATTTGATGACTGGCGAAACAAGGCTTTCAGGCAAGTTCAAAAGCGATGACCCAGCGAAATATAGGATCGTAGCTTTGGCGTTACACCACCCTCTGTGATAAACGGATACATCAGTGTCCATTTTACAGGGCCTAAAAAAGAGTTGTACCCAATCGAAAAACTCCCTCCCACTATCCTTGGTCGTTCTATGGTATAATTGCTCTCCAAGCCAAAGGGAGCCTCAAAGAAGCCTGCACTAATATCCGATGCTGCTACCCAACGATTGCTTATAAAATGCTGGTAACCAATACTTCCCCCTACTGCAATTTTGGCCACCAATTCATTGGGATCGAGACCATGAAAAGGAATGGACCGGCGAGTCAGCCGATCAGGAGAGCCCACTAAGAAAAAGTCTCCAAAGCGATTGCTAGGATCTACTACGATACCGAGAAAAGGAGCCAAATGAATAGAACCCCGCTCACTTACTGGAATCCATCCTTCCCCTACAAACTTAAAGTTGTAATAAGGCTCGAAGCCAAATAAAGAGTCTGCCTCAATCTGTAAGTCTGCTCTTAAATCTTCTACTTGGAAGGTGAAATTAGTGAGGCGCGTAGCGCTGAGATCAAACTGAAAACCTTCTGTTGGGAAGATATTCCGATTTAGGGTATTCAATCGGAAAAACACACTCAAATTAAGATTGGTGTAATTGAGGCTCTTAAAAGTAGGCGTCTCGCCAGCACGTGGGCGGAAAGACAGCTGCTCTCGCTCCCCCGCTATGCCCATGATCGCATTGCTACCAATACGTTGCTGTACCTGAATGCGACTCACAAAATCAAAAATTCGGAATTCTTCTGCTCGAACCCCATTCTGAATAATGGGCAGTATATCATTGCTCACATTAGCACTAGCTGTAACGAAGTATTGCTGGCGCTTATCCAGGTACTTCAGATAATGCACCCCGAAGCGATAATTTTCTGCAATTTTTCCACTGAAAATAAAGCGCGAGTCTCGGAAAAGGGAGTTTCTGAATGTCATATTAAACAACAGCCCAGCCTTGAGATAGCTATCATAGTTAATAGCAAAACGCAGGGTAGTAGCGGCCTTTTGCTCACAAGAAACCACCAAGGCCGTTTTATGCTGTAGGCGAACCAGGCGGTAGTGTACTCGCTCAAAAAAATTAGTGCCATACAAACGATTTAGTCCTGCATCTATCATCTCCGCATCTAGTGGGGCGGGAGCATGCAACCCCAATTTTCCTCGAATTTGTTCCTTGGGAATAAGTCTATTATTTTCAATGATAATCGTATCTACCCAATAGCGGGTAGTCCTCGGACAAGAAAGCGGAACAGGCCGAGAGCGCAATTGATAAACGGAATCCGCCAAAGCTTTTAACTCGCTAAGATGCCGGTCTCCCGCTTCAATACCCCGTTGCAAAATGGAGTCTGCATCAGCAAAATCTTCTGCCCCATATTCCGCTAAATCAGGTTCGATATAGATATGTACCTTCTCCATTTGCTCCTCCGCATCTCTAATCCCCAATAAGAACAGGGCTTGCGCCATGATACTAGGAAATGAACCCACCTCCTCCTTATCCGCCAGCTTTCGCCCGGTATACGATCCAATGATGATATCCGCCCCCAAGTCAATCGCCTCTTGTACCGGAAAATTGCGCAGCAAGCCTCCATCTATAAAAAGAAAAGAATCCCGACGAATAGGCGTAAATACAGTGGGTATGGCCATACTAGCGCGCATTGCCTCCGCCAAATCCCCCGTCTCTAACGAAAAGGCTTTGCCCTGCCAAATATCCGCCCCCACACAAATAAAGGGGATAGGCAAGTCGTGAAAATGCTCAATCTGATAAGCCGGTAAAGTAAGCCGAGAAAGAAGCTTCGAAATCTGCTGCCCATGAATCACCCCACTGGGCGGCCGTGGCCGCCATCCTTCAAAAGGAAATTCAATCAGCGCATTTTCAAAAAACGGTTTCTCTTCAAAAATAACCTCATCCAATGGAATACGATCGCTCAGCACCTTGTCCCAATCTTGCGCCTGAATCAGCTGAGCCAGCGTATCCGCCGGATAGCCCATCGCATAAAGCCCTCCAATGATACTCCCCATACTCGT
>JBCCRH010000312.1:0-7635 GCA_039208045.1 Bacteroidota bacterium | reverse complement strand
TCCACGAGCGCTAAATCACCAAATACCAATGGTAGATTGGGCTCTAAATCAAGGTGCATTTTAATATCACGCTCTTGGGCCAGTATCTCATACTTTTGGTAAATATCTTGGGCCAGCTCGCTGATTAGGAAAGGTTCTTTGTGGGGCTCAATCTGTTTAGCTTCCAGCTTGGAGTACTCAAAGAGTTGGGAAACCAAGCGCGATAGACTTTCGGAGCTGCGCAGTACCGTTTCTAAGTAGCGCTTACGATCTGCTGTATCCAGGTGCGGCTCTTTGATCAATAGTGTTTCCACAAATCCCTGCATAATAGCCAGCGGCGTACGCAAATCATGCGATACATTGGCAATCAGCTCCCGCCGCAGGCTCTCCACTGATTTTAGCTCCTCAATATTGCGTTTGATCGTGGCCGCCATTTCATTAAACGTCAATTTGACATCCGAAAACTCCCCACTCCCCACCGGATCAAACTTAGCATTCAAATCCCCTTCCTTAAAACGCCTGACTGTCTGTTTGATTTTATCCAAGTTCTGCGTCAAATACCACACTGCCAACAGCCCAAGCAGCAGGGCAACAATCGCCGCCAGGAAAAACACTTGCGCCCCCAACCTAAGCATATAACTCCCAAATAAATTAGAGGCCACTGCCTCCTCAATTTCACTCGCCAAAATAATATACAAATACCCACCCAGCTGGCCATCCTCCTCCAGCCGCGCCGCCGAAAACACCTTCTGCCCACCCGGATTCCTCGGGTCATCCCCCTTGATAAACTCCTGCTCCTCCATCGCAATATATTCCTTGATCGGCGCCAAATCAACCTCCTCCAACTGCACCCGCTTGTACGGCGCCACATAAGTAATAATCCCCCCAAGCGTATCCAACAAATACACCTCCACACTCGGATTAATAATCATCATAGAGTGCATAATATCCTGTATAGCCGTCGTATCTACTTCTCCATTAATCAGCGGTTTCACCTCTTTTACCGTACTAGCCGCCAGGCCTCCGTACAGGCGTTGGTTCATCTCTTGCAAGTACTGCTTCGCCGTATATCGGGTAATCCCCAAATAAGCAATACCCAATACGATAACCAGCGAGAGCATGATCGCAGCAATTTTCCAGTACAGGTTGATGTTGTGTCGCATACTTTATTAGTTTAAGGGTTTAGGGGTTTGGGAGTTGAGGGGTTTTAGATTACGGGTTTGAGGGAGGATGGAGGAAAGGAGGACGGAGGAAACTGGTACTGCCCACTGTCCACCGACCACCGACCACCGAATACTGTCCACTGCCCACTGCCCACTGCCCACTCTTCATAATTCCTCATTAAACCGATAACCCACACCCCAGCTCGTCAAAATGTACGTAGGGTTGGCCATATCGGGTTCTATCTTGCTGCGTAGGCGATTGATGTGGGAGTTCACGGTATGTTCGTAGCCGTCGAAGTCGTAGCCCCAGACGAGGTTGAGGATGCGGGAGCGGTCGTAGCTCTTGCCAGGGTTAGAGGCAAGCAAGCTCAATAGTTCAAATTCTTTGGGCGACAGTTCTACGCGCTTGCCTTCCAGGCTCACCTTGCGCTTATCTAAATCCACCGCTAAGGAGCCGAAGCTCAGTACAGATTGTTTCTGCGAAAGCGTAGTGGTGGGCTGTACGCGCTCCGTGCGACGCATCAGCGCTTTTACGCGTGCAATAAACTCTCGTACACTAAATGGCTTAGTGAGATAATCATCCGCCCCCAGCTCTAAGCCCAGTACTTTATCAATCTCTTCGGAACGCGCGGTAAGCATCAGAATGGGGGTAGGTACATTGGCATTGCGCAATAAGCGGCATACTTCTAAACCGTCTTTTCCAGGAAGCATTAAGTCGAGGATAATCAAATCGTAGTTTCCCTGAAGGCCTTTTTCCAGACCATGATCGCCAGTGTAGGCGCGTTCGAGATCAAAGTGGAGGTCTTTTAAGTGGATTTCCAGTAGGTCTGCGATATTGGGATCATCTTCAATAACTAATGCTCTTTTCATAGGGAGGGAGTTTACGTCAAGTTAACAGTTAGTACAAACTTGAATATTTCTGGCTTGACAAAGTGTCTTTACCACGACTGCACTGGTGGCTGTTATCATTCTGTGATATTTTCAGCTCAACCCAACTCTACCTTTGCAGCGTTATTCACAACAATTTATTCAACCAAAAATTGCAACTGCTATGCGCCCTATACTACTTTTGATGCTCCTCGCCGCGCTCGTCCAATCCTGCATTGGCGATGATATCATCCAGGATACGGTGACCGAAGAACTTCGCATCACCAGCACTATCGATACCTTGGCCGTGAACGATACTTATCAATTCGAAGGCCGCTACACTAATAATATTGGCCAAACCCAAGCGCTTCCCGTTTTCTGGTCTACTACTGATGCCTCCATTTTGAGTATCGATGATAATGGCCTCGCTACTGGCATCGCAACGGGTGCCGCTACGGTCTACGCCGAAGTTGTAACACCCGAACAGCTCACGCTCAGGGATTCTGTGCTGGTAGCAGTCGGAACCGAAACCGTCACTACCATCAGCGAGCGTACTGGAGTCATCCGTACCACGAGTTCATATGTGCTAGAAGGCGACTTTATAGTTACACAAGAGGGCGATGAGTTAATTATAGAAGTGGCCGACAATTATCGGGCTTCTGCGAGCTTACCCGGCTTGTACCTCTACCTGACCAATAACCCTAACACCACCAATAATGCCTTTGAAGTAGGCAAAGTAGATGTCTTCAACGGTGGCCATACCTACCGAATTAATGGTATCAACATCAGTGAATACGACTACCTGCTCTATTATTGCAAACCCTTCAGCGTGAAAGTCGGCGATGGCCAGCTCAGCGAATAAAACCCAATCATTATGAGACGTTTAACACTATTCATCCTCTTTATTTTTGGTATCCAATCCCTGCAAGCCGGGGGCGGTTGGCCGCAACCCAAAGGACACGGTTTCTTCAAGCTCAGCCAATGGTGGATTATTGCAGATCAGCATTTTACGGATACCGGACTGATAGACCCCAACGTGACCAATGGCATCTTTAATACCTCGCTTTATGCCGAGTATGGCTTCACGGATCGCCTAACGGGCATCCTAAATTTCCCATTTTACAGTCGTGCTTATTTCAACAATACGGTCTCGGCTACAACGGGCGAGATTATCACGCCCGGCGACGCTATCAATTCGCTTGGCGATACCGATATTGGACTAAAATATGGCCTGCTCACTAAGGGGCCTTACGTGCTCAGCGCTACCGTGTTGTTTGGTATCCCTCTGGGGGAAAATGCAGGTGGTTCCCAAGGTACGCTACAAACGGGCGATGGCGAATTCAATCAACTATTTCAGCTCGATTTGGGCCGTGGCTTTACCATCGGCAAGGTCAATGCTTTCGCAAATATTGCTGCGGGCTTTAACAATCGCACCAATGACTTCTCTGACGAATTGCGCTTTAGCGCAGAGTTTGGTGCTACCTTTTGGAATAACAAAATCACCGCTATCGCTCGTATAACAGGCATCGAATCCCTCAATAATGGCGTCTTGCCCAGTGAAGCAGCAGCAGGCGTTACCATCTTTGCTAATAACAGTGAGTTCTGGTCGTTCACCCCAGAGATCGCTTACAATATCAATGAGCAGTGGGGCGTATCAGCTACTATAGGTACCGCCTTTTCAGGGCGTTTGATTTATGCCAATCCGTCGTATAGTTTTGGCGTATTTTTTAAGTTATAAGGGCAGCTTATCCTGCTGTCCGCTAAAATTCAGAGCGTCGAAAAGCTATATTGCCATTCCCATGCCAGGTGTCTTCCCTCCAAGTATTCGCTCAGCCACCTGGCATGGGGGCACTATTAGCTTTTCGCCACTCCTCATACCGCTTCCATCAGGGCTGCTCCGACGTTTCCCCACGGCTTCCATGTAGCTTCAAGCACTACACAAGTCCCTCCCATATTTGTCATTTGCAGCTAAGGTGCTTACATTGTAAGTATAAAGCAACAAATGCAAACACGACAACTAGGACATACCGACATCCAACTCACCCCCATTGGCTTGGGCTGCTGGCAATTTTCTGATGGCAAGGCCCTGACCGGCGCCTACTGGCCCAAGCTCGGACAAGAGCTGACCAACGACATTGTAAAAGCAACACTAGATGGAGGAGTTAACTGGTTTGACACGGCCGAAGCATATGGATGGGGGGCGAGCGAGGCCGGTTTAGCGAAAGCGCTACAACAAGAAGGGGCAACTACCGTACGTATTGCTACCAAATGGTTCCCGCCCTTACGCTTTGCCAGTTCCATCACCAAGACGATCCACAAACGCCTTCAATTTTTAGATGGCTACCCGATTGATTTGCATCAAATACATGCGCCGTATGGTTCGTTTTCCAGCAGAAAACGGCAGCTCGACGCGATGGCAGAGCTCGTACAACAAGGGCATATCCGGGCCATTGGCGTAAGCAACTATAATGCAGCACAACTAAAGCAAGCCTATAAGCATTTGGAGAAAAAAGGCATCCCACTGGCGAGCAACCAAATACAGTACAACCTGCTCCAGCGCCAAGCTGACCACAATGGCACTATCCAAATGGCAAAAGAATTGGGCATCAGCATTATCGCCTATTCCCCGCTGGCACAAGGCCTGCTCACCGGCAAATTCCATGCCGACCCTAGCCTAATCAAACAGCGCGTAGGCCCACGCAAGCGCATGTCCGCTTTTTCTGCAAAAGGACTCCAAAAAAGTGCCCCTGTCGTGGAAGTGCTTCAGCGCATCGCTGCCGCTAAAGGAGTGGAGCCCAGCCAAGTGGCGCTGCGCTGGCTCTTGCAAGTGCATGGCGATACCATCCTCGCTATACCCGGCGCCACCAAAGTCAGGCACGCTCAAAACAATGCGCAAACACAGGATTTTCAACTCACAGAAGAAGAGATGAGTGCACTACATCAGATTACCCAAGCCTAGCCCATGATCCAGTTTAAACCCCTCAACACCACCCCACTACCTCAGCTCGTCGCTACCTTTAATGAGGCCTTCGCCCAATATATGATTCCCATTCAACTGAATGAAGAGATGCTGCGCCATAAGGTGCGGATCGATCGTATTGATCTGGCCCATTCTATGGGGGCTTTCGCCAACGAGCAGTTGGTTGGATTTATTCTAACGGGAACGGGAAAATGGGAGGGGCTGCCTACTGCTTATAATGCAGGCACGGGGGTTATCCCCGCTTTCCGAGGGCAGCAGCTCACAACGCGCATGTACGATCAGCTGTTTCCACTATTCAAAAAAGCAGGGGTACAGCAGTGCTTATTAGAAGTAATTGATACCAATGAGCGAGCCATTGGCGTGTACAAGAAATTGGGGTTTCAGCAGCAGCGCAGCTTCGATTGTGTAAAAGGAGCGTTTCAGGCTAAGGGCGTTACCATTGATCCGGCCGTGCAGATTACCGTAGCTACAAAACTACCCTGGGACGAGTTGAACGAATTTTGGAATTATGCACCTTCTTGGCAAAATCACCTGGCAGGAGTGCTACAAATTTGGAAACAGCTAGTGGCACTAGAGGTGCGCGTGGGTGGCCAATTGGTAGGCTATGCTGTGAAAAACCGCCAATCAGGTCGCATCATGCAATTCGGTATCCATCCCGAAGTTCGAGGGCAAGGTATCGGCCGCTACCTCTTTTACCAACTCAGCCGCATTGGCAACCCCAAGATGTCAGCCATCAATCTCGACAAGCGAGATGCCTCCACCCTCGCTGCCCTGCATCGTTTTGGCCTAACCTCCTTTATTGGCCAGCTAGAACTACTACTATCGCTATAGGTTACAGCAACCATATCAAACTAAAACTGCCCCAGAACATGCTGAATCTGGTGGCGGCTGCCCGAAAAGGCATTGTCTGACGGAGGAGTCACGCTATGGCGTGATAAATCTTGCCTTTTCTAGCCTTTTTGCTTCGTTTTTTGGCAATGAAAAAATGAAGAGCCCAGCCGGCTTGAGGAGAAAATTAGACTAATACGCCAACTTCAAGCTATGAAATCCGAGCAATATTGGCAAAAACAGCTTGATGCGTTTGCACTAGTTGCACATTAGTAAAACTAAAATTGTGTCAAAAAAGAGTATATTTGAAGGGACACAAAACACTAAACCCTCCAAACATGCAAGACTTTACTGGAACAGAAAAAGGACTTTCCAAATCAAGAACACACCTCAACGAGCCACTTACCCTTCGGGAAAACAGCACGCCCAGAAGCAGGCACAGCCAATTTTTTAACGCTGCCGACTTAAGAACGCTACTGCGTAACCCGGAGTGCATGGGCATTCGATTCTACCCCTACCTTACCACAGATGGCGCATTCAAAGTAATAGGCGTAGGCGTACTACCCGATCGATCGGAGCTCGATTTATCAAGTGAGGATGTTGGGTTTTTCCAATCGGAAGGCGCTTCCCCAAGTAAGCGGATGAATAAGGTTTTAGCAGCCGACCTATTGAGACCCACCAATGAGTACAGTGCCTATTTTAGCCGCAGCACGATCGAGCAGCAGCTAGACACTGATAATGCTATTGGCTTACGCATTTATGAAGATATGTGGGAGCGTAATCCGATGGTACAACCTGTAGATGGCAATGAAACTTTGGAGGAAATGTTCAATGCCAGTATCGAACAGCATCCGACCCTTGGCATTACGCCCGTGGGGGCTGATATGAGGGACATTCGTACCAGCGAATACCTCATCAGCGCAATGCCCTGTCCACCAGACTGTGGCGATGACCCAGATTATACCTTTAAGGCAAGTGCTTGGAGGTTCCCTACTGAATAATTGATATGTACTCTAAACATGCCACTACGCCTTAAGCTACTATTTTGCCTTTTAGCGGGGTGCTATCTGTTAGAGGCGCAGCCGCTGCGTTTACCCTTTCATCACCTTACGCAAGAAGAGGGCCTTTCGGACACGTGGAATTCTTTTATCCATAAAGATTCGCGGGGCTTCGTTTGGATCAGCTCTTTGGAGGGCCTGCACCGCTTTGATGGTAGCCAGGTAAAAGTGTATCGTTCCAATCAATCGGATAGTACCTCCATTGCTGGAAATATAGTCACTAGTACCTTCTATGAAGATGCCTTGGGCAACCTCTGGTTTACGACTTATGGCGCGGTCAATTGTTACCTCCGAGCTACCGATCAGTTCCGATCGTATACCATTACCGATCCCAATGGAAAACCTTACACGGCTGACTACTATGGGTTTTATTTGGATGGGCAAAAGCGGTTTTGGGTGCGGGTGGGCTTGGGAGCCAAAGGTCAATTGTTTGTGTTGAACACCTTGACAAGTATCTCCAAATTGATAGGCCCATTAGATGGCCAGCGAGTAGCAGTTCGTTCGTGGGGGGCACAGCAAGTGCAGTTGCTTTCTTACTACCTGTCTGCTGGGCTGGTCTCCACTGTGGTGGAAAAAGATCAGATCATTGCCCGGGATACGCTAGTGGATCAGATGGTTTCTTCCATTTTCATGGAATCAGATACGTCGTGGTGGCTTGGTACTACTAATGGCATGCTCCACTATCAATCACTCACACAGCGGGTGGAAGCATCAACTTTGTTCCGTGGGGAGGCCTTGGGTACAGGGCATGGTATAGTAC
>JBCCRH010000311.1:0-7787 GCA_039208045.1 Bacteroidota bacterium | reverse complement strand
TTTTGTTAGGTTTATTCTTATTTTTTCTTGGTGCTTTTCGTTGATCGCTGCCAAAGATATATGATTCTTACTTCTTTTTTTAACGGTCTAAATAGCAGTTCACCCACAAATCCAACTAGGTAAAACAGCAGACCAGGACAAGCTTCTACTATTAGAGCATGTCTGGACTTTACCCTTTCGGCTGTGCTTGCCAAATTTTCTCCTGTGCTGCGTTACTCTTTGGTCGCGTAGCTAAGGCTATGCTCCCGCATCGTGCCTTGCTCAGAAAAAAATTTGACGGCGCTCGCTCAAAAAGCAAAGTCCCGACATGCTCTTAGAAATTGCCATCCAGTGTAACTTTCTCGTAATAATAATTGAAACTAGTAAAGAATTACAAAGTCGCCTGTGAATAGCTCTCGGGTGCCATCTATAAATTCTACCTCCGCCATGTAAACAAAGACGCCCGTATTGAGCAGCTGACCATTGACAGTGCCATCCCAACCTTGATTAAGGTCATTGGGAAAGAAATCGCCGTTTTCAAATATCATCGATCCCCATCGGTCAAAAATTTTGAAAGAGCGGACAGCCACTACATCATCGCCACCAAATACCGTAATGCGGTCATTAAACCCATCTGAATCTGGCGAAAAGGCATTGGGTACAAATACGCGCTTTCGAGTATCTACGAATATGGTGATCTGATCTGTTGCTACACAGCCCAAGCTGTTGATCGCCTCTACTGCATAGGTACTTGTCTCTTGTGGACTTGCGTCAAATGCCAAACAACTTTCACAATAGACAGAATCGGGGAATGTCCATTGTATTTCTTCTAGAGAGGCTCCTTCTACTACTAATGCTGCCTCTATGCGAAGAATATCTCCAAGTTTTATCGTCTCGTCTTGATCTTCTTCGAGATTAGTTTCAAGAGTAACACCAATTGAACTTTCCGCATCGAAAGATACCGATTGCTCGGCCGTACACCCTCGTGCATCTTCTAATTTGACTAAATAATTACCAGCTCCCAGCCCTTGGAAAGTCCCACTAGCTTGTAAGGGCTCATTATTAAGACCATACAAAAAAGGCCCTACCCCACCTACAATACTATCGATCAAGATAATACCGGTGGCTTCACCTGCGCAGGCTGGTGGTAGGAAGCTTACGCTAAAATCTACCAGCGCATTCTGATCGGGAATTACCAACACAGAATCTGTAGCCATACATCCATTACTTTGATCTAATACCTCTAAAATGTAAAGGCCCGGATCATTGACCGTTGGTGTTGTTATATTTTCTGCAAATAAATTCCCTTCAAAAAACCATTCCAACTGGAACTCAGGGCCGACAGAAGAACCGCTTCCGTCCAGATTAGCACCAGGGATCAAACAGTCCCAGTCTTGATCTTGGCCTGCGTCGGCAATAGGAAATACTCGATCTTCTTTTACTAGGATACTATCGAGAGTACTACAGCCATTTGTAGTATTCGTTAGTTCTAAGAAGTACCAGCCCCCAGCACTTACTTCGGGCGTCAGGCTTTCATTACCACTCACAATAATTCCATCAGAAGTCGTCCAGACTGGTTCAAATTCAGCACCTACACTGGAGCCGTTAGCATCTAGCAGCGTCGAGAGCACCCTACAATCCAACTCTTCCGCAGCACCAATTTGTACGACCGGTGCTTCAAAATCTTGTTCTACCAAAATCGAATCGGTAAACGTACAACCATTGTCTAAATTAAGAACGGATAGTATAACCCATCCCCCCTCGCCTACTGAAATCAGTGGTGTATCGCCAAAAGTATCACCAGATGGAGCTTGCCACTCGTATTGAGCATTTACAACAGGAACATCCAGTGTAGCTTCTATATTTCCTGTCGGTTGGTTGCAATTGAGTTGGCCATCGTCTGTTAGTGTAAATATAGGAAGTTCAAAATCTTCGGTAATACTCACAAAGGCGGTATCTGAGAGGCATCCAAAAACAGTATCCTGGATCAGCAAGGTATAATCGCCAGGCTCCGATACTACTGGATTTTCTAGCATGTCATTCATACTGTTGATGCCTGGCCCAAACCAAGTGTAGACAAATTCGGGCCCTTGCGAGCTGGCAGTACTGCCCAGAGTAAGTTCATCTGTTTCACAATTCAGTACTTGATCATTTCCTGCTGCTGCAATAGGCCGCTCGATAGCGCTTATCGCAATACTGGCCTCATTGGTACAACCATTTCCATCACTCACCTCAAGGGTATAATCCCCTACTTGGTCTACCTCAATACTGGGTCCCACATCAGTAGTTGACCACTGGTAGGTAGCAAAGGTATCAGGCACCATGAGCGTGGTAATGCCGTCTACACAGAAGAAATCATTACCCATAATTTCTACTATTGGTAGAGCTTGTTCAGCTACCGAAATGCTCGTTTCACCACTACAGCCGTTGGCATCTACTCCTACAAAGGTGTACTCGCCACCACTCGTAATCGATAATTCAGGTCCATCGATCATTCCATCCCACATCGCCGTCGCAAAAGTATCAACCACGCTCAATACAATCGTATCTCCTGTGCAAAAAGAGGTGAGGCCATTAATCTCTGGCATTGGCAAGTCATTGACAGTGACTAGCGCACTCGCCGAAGCCGAGCATAGCTCAGCACTGGTGACTGTCACGCTATACGTTCCGGCTTGATCAACACTTATCGTAGGCCCACTTTCGTTAGTCGACCACTCGTAAAGTGGAAAACCGCCACCAGGGGCTAGGGTCGCCATTTCACCTGCACAAATAGCAGTATCAGCCAGGCTAATTACTGGTAGTGCGAACTGTGTAAGCATCAGCTCACTGCTGGTAGTACACCCATTTGTATCCGTAACAACTAGGCTAATCATACCACCAGCAGTCACTTGCGTAGTCGTACTATCGGAACCCGTGCTCCAAGTGTACGTCTCAAAGGTATCTGCCACGCTTAAAGTAAGCGTATCTCCTGCACAAAACTCCGTATCACCGGTAATTTGAGGATCTTCTGTCATAAAATTAATCAGGCTGATCGTAGCCGTATCCTGACAACTATTGATATCGGTTACAATTACTTCGTATACCCCAGGAGTATCGGCTTGCAAAGTGTCCTCATCGCTATTGTCTGACCACAAGTAAGTCTCAAAAGCAGGACTTACCGACAAAGTCGTATTCGCACCAGGACAAAAAGCAGTATCTCCACTTATCGTTGCTATTGGTTCAGGGAAGAAATCAACTAAGATGCTATCTATCTGCGTACAGCCATCTGCATTGGTCACTTCCACAGCGTACCAGCCCGGAGCATTTACGGAAGTAGAATCCGCCGTACTCCCATCTGACCAAGTTTGCTCAGCAAAGGTAGCATTCAGGCTTAGTGTCAAATCTGTTCCTTGGCAAAATAAAGTATCAGCAAGGATGGTAGGTGCTGGAAGGTCAAGCAAAGTGACGTCAATCATAGCTGTCGCTTGGCAACCATTACTATCAACTACCTCTAGGCTGTACTGCCCCCCTTGAGTCACTAATAACGTACTGTCCGAGGAATTATCTGACCAGAGGTAGTCAGCAAAAGAAGCTGAAGCGGCAAGCACCACACTGCTATCCGCACAAAAAGTAGTTTCGCCTACAATAGATACCATCGGCGCTGGCGCCTCACTAATTACAATCGTATCAATCGCTTGGCACGCATTATTATCTGTCACAGTAACAATATACTGCCCTGGCGTAGTCGTAGTGATACTTTGGCTGGTCTCGTTGGTCGACCAGAGGTAGGAGGCGAAGCCAGCAGATGCTTCCAGCTGTGCGTTTTCGCTTTCGCAAAATAGCGTATCGCCTGTGATAGCAACCGTGGGCGTCGCAAGGAAATCAACGTCTATTGATTCGGTATTGCTACAGCCAAAACTATTAGTTACCTCTACACTGTAGGTGCCCGAAGTATCAACTACCACGCTATTTCCATCCTCCAGCGTCGACCAAGCATACACATCAAAAGTATCTACCACTGATAACGACAAGCTATCCCCTACACAAAATGAATCAGCTCCATCGATGGTAAATGCTGGACTAGCAATTTCATTTACAAAAACGTTTTCCTGTCCCACACACCCATTGACATCCGTAACCTCTACGCCATAATTACCGGGGGCGGTTACCACCAAAGTGGAGTCTACAGAACCATCTGTCCAAGTTTGCATACTAAAATCGCCCTCGGCTAAGCGGAGCGTAACCGAGTCGTTTTCACAAAATGATAAGTCCCCCAAAATCAAGGTATCCGGAAAATCAAATTGAATAATTTCAATTGAATCGGTAGTTACGCAACCAAATACATTTATAGCAGATGCCGTGTATACTCCAGCTGTATCTACCGTGAAATTGGGACTAGTACTTCCATCTTCCCAAACTAATACAGTAAAATCGCCTGTGGCTTCCAGAGTAGCTGATTCCCCTTCGCAAAGGCCAGTACTAGTAGCATCCACCGCGATGTCTAAATCAGGAGCGGGCAGTTCAATTACCAGAATGAGAAAGGTACCTTGGCACCCCCCATCATCCGTGACCGTTACGCCATACAAACCTGCGGTATCTGTATTGATCGTGGGGGTATTTTCACCAGTAGTCCAAATATAGTCTTCATAAATTGGAGCGACGGAAAGGGTATTTTCTTGATTCTGACACACACTTAAGTCTCCATTAATCATAGGACTAGGAAGTGGTACTTCATATACTTCTACCGTATCGATAGTTACACAGTTATTAGTCCCTGTAACCGTTACGGAGTAGATACCTGGCACAGTAGTTTGAATAGAAGGATTGATACTCCCCGTAGACCATAAATAATCAGCAAAGCCACTTCCAGGATCGATAGTGGCTACGGTGCCTAGGCATAGGGCCAGGGAATCGCTAAGGCTCGTTTCGGGTGCGTCCAAGCCTGCAATTTCAATGGTATCTCTGCTTAAACAACCATTAATATCTAGAGCTGCAACAGTATAAGTTCCTGAAGCATTCACTACCAAATTGGGGCCCGAGCTGCCATCCGACCATGCTAAAGAGGAAAAAGTGCCACCTTGCGCAGTAATTACAGCCGGATCGCCTTCACAGATTTGATTGACATCAGAACTTAGTGATACGATAGCGTCCAACGCTACTTCTTGTACCATCACATTCGTGCTGCCTACACATCCAAACTCATCCTCCACTGTAAGTTCCACGGTACTGGCCACATCTACCGTAATAGTAGGTACCATTGCGCCAGTTGACCAAATATAGCTGCTGTAGACTTGATCGGCAGAGAGCTCGGCTGCTTCTCCATCACAAATATTCAAATCACCGACAATCATCGGACTAGGCAGCGTCTGCGTTGCAATTATCAACGTATCTGCATTTGTACATCCATTGCTGTCTGTAACAGTAAGGCTGTAGGTTCCTCCATTATTGATGGTAATGCTAGCGACATCTTCACCAGTAGACCATTGGAAATCGGGATATAGCAAGCTTGCGTCTAACGTAGCGTTAGCGCCTGCGCATACAATAGTATCTCCCTCAATACTTATGGGTGGTAAAGTATTTTCGGCCACCGTTACCGAATCGCTCACGCTGCAACCTGCTGCATCCGTAGCAGTAATGGCATACACGCCAGGCTCCGACACGGCAAGTACTTGCAATGGAAATCCAGTAGACCATTCATAATTTACGAAACCAGGAGAAGCAATCAAAGTCGTCACACCACCCTCGCAGAAGCTGCTACTACCATTAATCGTGAGCTGAGGATCAGAAAAACTAACAGTGAGGCTGTCTATTGATGTACATCCGTCTGTATTGGTGGCTGTTACCACATAGGTTCCGCTCTCCGTGATTCGTAGGGAATCATTAGTGGTGGAACTGGCATCCGACCAAAGGTAGGTTAAGTCCGTTGAGCTAGAATTAGCTACTAGGAAAACAGTATCGCCCGCACAGTATTGGGGTTGCCCCAAAATGCTGACGGTACTGCTGCTCAATGCGGTGATGAGCACGCTATCCTGCCCCACACAGTCGTTATCATCGGTTACCGAAACAGTAACCAATCCTTCAGCACTTATAATTTCCTGTTGTGCGATGCCTCCCGTACTCCAGACATACTCAAAAAAGTTGGGCCCTGCATCTAAAACTAAGCTGTCGCCAGGACATAGGATTGTATTTCCACTGATGGTAGGTTGTGGCAGCGAAAGTTCGGAGACAGTTACAGCAGTTTCTCCCTCACAGCCATTCGCATCCGTCACCGTAAGGCTATATGTGCCAGGGGCAGATACCGCAGTGATTTGAGACGGTATCCCCGTTGACCAGCTGTAGCTGCTAAAGCCATTCGGACCGATCAGGACGGTCACATCATTGGTACAAAAAGTGGTGTCCCCATTGATAAAGGGTTCTATGGGAGGTAGCTCTACGATTTCTATAGAATCTACCCTGGTGCAGCCAGGAAAATCGCTCACTGTTACCGAATAGATTCCAGCATCGCTGACCTCCAGATTGGGCCCTGTAGAGCCATCCGACCAAAAATAGTTGTTAAAAGAAGAACTTGTTTCAAGTATCGTCATTGAGTCTGCGCACAAAAGAGTATCACCTAGCAGCTGCGGAATAGGTGAAGGATTGATAATAATTCGTACTCGATCTTCTGCCATACAATTGCCATCCTGGGCTGAAAAAACCAGCTCGTAAATGCCCGTCAGAGTATCTGGCACTACAAAACGCGCTTCCAATGCGGTAGTATCATTTAATAATTGACTAATGTTTGCCGTATCCTGCCAGAGATAGGTAGCATTCGGCTGAAAGCCATTCACTTCGGCCTCTAGCAATAAGGTATCGCCTTGGCATATAAAAACATCCGTTCCGGCATCCACGGATAGACCAGGGCAGCCTGGCGTTGCGTCACAACGCAAAAAAGGAGCAGCAGAGCCCCCCCAGGTCAGATTAAACCCATCTGGATTACCAAAAGCATTGATTAATAAGTAGTATCCTTCCCCTGGTTGCACCTCTAGTGGCGCTATAAAGCCATCGCCTGTAATTTGATCCTCCGAAGTATCGGTGGTTCCCATCCCCATACCAGTGAGTGTACCAAAAGCATAAACCGGAGAAATGATAAATGCCGCAGAGCAGCGAATGACACTTCCCAAACTATCGCAACCCACATTGGGGCCAAAAATCGCAAAATCATAATCTTCGTTGGCATCAGCTACTTCCAGTGTAAATTCTATACTACTATTGGGCGGCATATCACTTTCAAACTCGAAGTAATACCAAGCGCGCTCATCCGTTGTACTCAGCGGATCAAGACAACCAAAATCATTGTTGGGATTGGAGAAATCATTTAGGTTGGTGCCGATGGGGAGAAAGGAAATATCAACATCACTACAAATCACTTGTGCCCCTACACAGTTTTCTATCTGGCCCTCTAGCTCTACACAGCAGAAAACACAAAATAGGAAGCCCCAAACTCTTACTCTTCTAAATGAACGCATGAACATTAGTTTTACTCCATCAAAAATACTCACCATTGCCCTATTCTCTTTAAATAGAATAGCACACCGAATAATGTATATTTATTCATAAGGGAATAAGCCCTTTCAAAAAAGAATGGAATACTGAGTACGTTGAGATAGCAATGTGGGGGATTAGTCTTGCAAGTCAAAGATAATTGTTATTGGGAACTCACCCAATTTCCTCCACTACTTTATTTACTTAGTAACAGTCAAAGAATAACTTCTCGATTTATGGCTGGCTCTTTTGCTCTAATACTGCGTTAGCGCACTTTTTGCCACTGGCAAAAGCTTACTCAGGATGCT
>JBCCRH010000310.1:0-7802 GCA_039208045.1 Bacteroidota bacterium | reverse complement strand
TACACGTGATATAGTACAACTAGAAGACCGCTGGGCGAAGTCGTTGATCCTTGACGGAAAAGAAGAGGGAGAGCGTATTGGTTATATTTATTTGCCTAGCTTTTATGCTGACTTCCAAAATAGAAATGGCCGCTTCTGCTCAACAGATGTAGAGCAAGAGCTAGAAAAGCTGAAGGCTGAGAATGTAGATGCTATTATCTTAGATATTCGCGATAATGGTGGCGGATCGTTGAGAGATGTAGTAAAAATGACGGGTTTCTTTATTGAAAATGGCCCAGTAGTGCAGGTGAAAGGCCGTCGTCAGCCAGCAAAAGTCTTGCAAGATGTTGATCCTAGTGTACAATATGACGGGCCATTGGTGGTGATGGTGAATGAAAACAGTGCCTCGGCTTCTGAAATTCTTTCTGCTGCCTTACAGGATTATAATCGTGCCCTCATTGTAGGTGCGAAGTCTACTTTCGGAAAAGGTACCGTACAGAGCTTTATCGATCTAGATCGTACCATCAGTGGTAACCAGAATATTAAGCCGTTAGGAGAAATCAAGTTGACTTATCAGAAATTCTACCGCATCAATGGTGGCTCTGTTCAGCTTAAGGGAGTGGTGCCAGATATTATTTTGCCTGACAATTTCCAGTTCTTTAAGATGGGGGAAAAGCGTAATGAGTATGCGATGCAGTGGACAGAAATTGCGCCGGCAGATTACAGCCAGAACGTGATGCGTTTAGATAATGTTGAAACCTTAAAGCAACTCAGTGAAGCACGCGTAGGTAGCAATCCTACTTTCCAGAAGATTGTAGACAATGCAAAGCGTTTGAAGGCGCAGCGTGACCAATCTACCTACCCACTCAGCTTTGAGGATTACCAAATGTTAGAGAACAAGCGTACAGAAGAGTCTAAGAAATTCAATGACATTCTAGACAAAGAGGTAAATACTGGAATTTCTAACCTTATGGTAGACCAGCCAAACATTGAGCTAGATGAGTCGCGTAAGGCACGCAACGAAGACTGGATCAAAACGGTTGCTAAGGACATTTACCTACAAGAAACGATCAATATTGTACACGATATGTTGACGTTGAAGTAAACCTATAGTGGTTTCTTCCAAAGGCCTTTTGAGGTAGCCAAAGAAAAGTTTTGACTTTTTAGGTAACCTTAGAAGGCCTTTTTTTATTATTACAAGTAAAAGCGATAATAGCAGGTGAATTACTTAACGATTGAAAATATCTCCAAACTCTATGGAGAGAAAGTGTTATTTGAGGATATTTCCTTACAGCTCAGTAAAGGGCAAAAGGTAGCGCTTGTAGCAAAAAATGGCTCGGGCAAGACCACCTTACTTCGCGTCATTGCAGGGGAAGAATTGCCAGAAGGAGAAGCAGCTAAGGTGCAGCTGAGGAAAGGAATTCGTCTTGGATACTTACCCCAAGAACCTGAATTTTTTCACCTACACTCGATCATAGAAGCGGCATTAGATTCGGATAATGAGCTGATCGTTGCCATTCGAGAATATGAGGAAGCTTTGCTTTATCCCAATGATGCACCACGCATGCAGGCTGCTATTGCCAAAATGGATGACCTGAAAGCGTGGGATTTCGAGGCAAAGATTAAGGAAATTCTTACCCGCTTTAATATTTCCGACTTCAACAAACCTGTCTCTACGCTGTCAGGAGGCCAGAAGAAACGCTTAGCACTTGCTAAATTAATCATTGATGAGCCTGAATTTCTCATCCTTGATGAGCCTACCAACCATCTTGACCTTGATATGATTGAGTGGTTGGAGGACTACCTACGCCAGCCCAATATTACCCTACTCATGGTGACGCACGACCGCTATTTCCTCGAACGAGTGTGTAATAACATCATTGAGCTAGATCATGGAACGCTCTACCGCTACACCGGCAACTACTCTGATTTTTTATACAAAAAAACGACCCGGCACGAAACGGAAAGTGCAGAACTGGAAAAGACCAAGAAGCTTTTCAAAAAAGAACTCGCTTGGGTAAATCGGCAGCCTAAAGCACGGGGCACGAAGGCCAAGTCGCGCGTAGGGGCTTTTGAAGATATTAAGGATAAGCTTTCGCAAAAACGTGATAATTCGGAGATGCAGATCGATATCAAAGGGCAGCGATTGGGTAAGAAGATTTTGGAGATGCACTATGTGACTAAAGCTTTCGGAGAACTCAAAATTACGGATGGATTTGACTATAAGTTCAAGAAAAAAGAGCGAGTAGGTATTGTAGGTCCAAACGGGGTAGGTAAAACGACCTTCCTCAAATTACTTACCAAGGAAATTCGCCCAGATGGAGGGAAGGTAGTAGTGGGGGGCAATACCGTATTTGGCTACTATACCCAAGCAGGCATTAATCTAGAGGGGGACAAGCGAGTAATTGATGTCATTCAGGATATTGCGGAATACGTGCCACTAGAAAAAGGACAAAAGCTAACCGCACCGCAGATGCTAGAGCGTTTTCTATTTAGCCGAAAACAGCAGCAGGTATACGTATCGCAGCTAAGTGGAGGAGAGCGTAGAAGGCTCTACCTACTGACCATTTTAATGAAAAACCCCAACTTCCTTATCCTCGATGAGCCAACGAATGACTTAGATATTATCACCCTGAATGTGCTGGAAGACTTCCTACTGGACTTTCCTGGTTGTGTGCTCATTGTAACGCACGACCGCTATTTTATGGATAAGCTGGTCGACCATCTGTTTGTTTTTGAAGGCGGTGGAGTAATTCGAGATTTTAATGGTGATTATTCCGACTACCGGAAACTACAAAAAGCAGAGGAGATAGAGCGCAAACGGTTGGAGCGAGAGCAACAAAAACAAGCGCCTGCCAAAGAGCACCAGCACGGAGATAAGGCAGGGCTGAGCCATGAGGAGCGCAAAGAATTGAAGCGCCTAGAGAAAAAGATCATGCAGCTAGAAAAGCGCAAAGAAGAGATTAATCAGCTCTTTAACACAACAGATATTACGCCAGAGCAGATTGAAGAATGGTCGAAGGAACTCTCCCAAGTCAATGACGAGCTCGAAGAGCGCGAACTGCGTTGGATGGAGCTGGCGGAGTCAGCTTAGCTCTTATTTGTAATATTCTTGGAAAAACTCGGGTAAGTGGCGTAGCGCGGCCAGCTCTTTATATTTAGTTCTCGCTTCAGAGGCAGGCGCACCAAAATAGGTCTTATTGCCTTCTAAATCTTTAGAGACGCCTGCTCCTGCTAGCACCACTGCATTGGCTCCAATCTTTACTCGCTGCACGACCCCAACTTGGCCATACAAAATCACATTATCCCCAATAATCGACTTGCCGCCAATACCTACTTGGCCCGCAAACAGGCAATTTTTACCCACCACCACACCATGCCCAATATGAATCTGGCAGTCTAGCTTGGAGCCTTCTCCAATAACGGTATCCCCCGATACTCCTTTATTGATGGTGCATCCTGCCCCGATCTCCACATGATCTTCGATTACTACTCGGCCAGCGGAGCGCCATTTCTCATACGTACCATCCTTGTGTCGCTTGAAGTAAAAGGCATCCGTACCGATGATAGCCCCCGCTTGGATAGTGACATTGTCACCGATAATGGTATGCTCATGAATAGTCACATTCGCCTGAATATATGCGTTTTTACCTATTCGCACATGTGGCCCTACCACCACCCCAGGCTCTATAATAGCCGAAGGATGAATTACGGCTGACTCGCTGATCGTGTGCGTAATGGGCTCGAAAGGACGGTGTTCCTTAGCCAAAGCGTTGTAGGCTTTAAACGGATCATCTACCAAGAGCAGCGCTTTTCCTTTGGGGCACTTTACCCGCTCATTCAAGATAATGATGCTAGCTGCAGAATTAAGCGCTTTATCAAAATACCGTTTTACATCAACAAACATCACATCGCCAGGCACCACCTTATGCACTTCATTAAGTCCGGTAGCAATGAGCGTATCATCACCTATAATTTTTGCACCAATTTTTGCTGCTAAATCTTTGATCGGAATGGGAGTAGCGAACTTCATTAGGTCTATACTTTTATTTATACACAAAAATAAAAGGGTGAAGTTAGAAATTTGTTTTCTAGAGCGAAATTTTGAACTTACTTTAGCATACAGTTATGAATAATGGCATTATACAGTTTTTCATCCCAGCGAAGGGATATGGATACGTGCGTGTACCAGAAACAAGAGAGGAGTTTCACTTCACCTCCAAGGCATTAGTGGAAGTGGTAGAAAAGGGAATGCCGGTCACCTTTGATATCATGGAGGATCGCCACGGATTACATGCCACGAATATTCGAGTTATACCAAAAGAATAAGTACTTTTGGATCGGCCTAAATACTTTTTCCACCCTTTTACTACGTTAGCTATTTGTATTTAGCACTTGCCCTCATTTCTGAAAGCCAAGCTTTAGTTTTAGTAGTCGCTTTACGTTTTTGAATATGTAAATTTGATCGTCAAAACCAATCATTTCCAACATGAAAGCAGGTGCATATTTTGTTCTTTCGCTGTGTTTCTTCCTGTGTATTGCACTTCCCTTGGCTGCCCAATACACTGGTACCAGCCCCTTTTGCTATGAAAGCGGGGGCCTAATCATCAATGAGGTATCCAATGGCCCAACTACTACGGTCTCTGAATATATGGAGTTTGTAGTAGTCGGAAATTCAAGTGATCCTACTGCCCCTGTCAACCTCGTCGGCTGGATCATTGATGATAATAATATCGCGAGTGGTGGAGAGGGGACTGCGCCAGGGCATATTTCCTTTGGCGATTGCTATAATGCGGTACCTCCTGGCTCGATATTGGTAGTATATAATAACGAGTCACCCAACCCTGTCTTGCCCCCTGACGATGCAGAAGATAGCAATGGAGATGGGGTCTACATCATTCCACATAATCATCCCTGCCTCGATGCGTGCTTTAGTAACCCCAACTTCAATAACCCCCTCTACTGCCCCTGCGCTACCACAGCACCCAATCCGATAAGCTGGCAGCTAGGCCTCAGGAATCCAGGCGATGTGGTGCAAGTACGAGACGCTTGTGAGACGCTCGTCCACGCTATTTCTTGGGGTGGAGCAGTACTCACCAATACCGTTCAAAATACTCCTGTAACGTTTGAAATATCTAATAATTCCCAGTCTGGAAGACTCTTCCATTTGGTGCATACGGTGAATAATAACTGGCACGATGTGGCCAATTATGAAAATATTCTTACGACTGATAATGAAACGCCAGGGCAAGCCAACAACCCTGCTAATGCTACCTTTATAGCAGAGCTGGCAGCAGGTCAAGTCGTGTGTGGTGGCACCATTTCTGACTGTAGAGATACCGATGCAGGGGATCTTGTTCCACCTGCAAATGCTTCAAGTATTGGCCCTATCCAAATTTGCCAAGGCGAGGATTTGGATGCTTTCGCAAATAGCTATGACCAAGCAGACGAAGCTATGCCTGATGCCGTTGGTTTTATGTACGAGTACGCTTACATCCTTACTCAGAATGATGCTCCTACCTTCAGTTTCATAGATTTTAACACCACTGGTGATTTTGATTTTAGTGCCCTAACGCCTGGCACTTATATCGTGTGGGGATTTTCTTTTGTACAGACGAATGGGTCGCTTACCGTCAATGACTTTCTGACGTCTTTTGTTACTTCCATACAGGACATTGAGGATTTTGATAATTGTGGCTATCATGGAGATATAGACAATCTCAGCCAAGATGGGGTGGTAATGAATGTAGAAATCCTTCCAAATGAACAAGCTACCCCCCCTGCTGCGCCGCTCACCGCCTGCCCTGATGAGAATGGCGTTGCGCTGTTTGACCTAACTGCCCTTGATGCGGAGATTAATGGCGGTACAGGGGTAATAGTAAATTGGTTTATTGATAACACAATGCTTAGCCCCATTACTGACCCAATGAATTTTCTTTCGGGTTCTACTACCGTATATGCTTCTATTGGAAATGGCCTATGTAGTTCCAGTACCGTCGAGGTCACGCTTATAATTTTTGAAGCAGTGGTACCTAGTCTGATGCTCTTAGAAAGGGTAGATTGTGCAGGAGGTTCTAGCGCCACCTTGGAAGTAAACAGCACAGGAATGGCCCCATTTGACTACGATTGGAATGTTGACATCTTAGACGGGGGCAACCCAGCAATGGACTTGACGGCTGGCTTCTATGCCGTTACTGTAACGAGTGCTGATGGCTGCGTGGGCACTGCCGATTTCACCATCACAGAGCCTACTGCTATTACCTTATCCTGCCAAGAATCCATACCCGCCACCACCATCGGAGGTACGGAGGGAGCGGCAAGCATTACTTTTTCAGGCGGCACCCCTCCCTATGATTTAGTATGGAGTGGGCCAGTCTCCGGTTCTGCTCTAGCCATTACTAATTCGCCAACGCTTGTTAGTGATCTAGCAGGGGGGCAATATTCGCTTACCCTCACAGATGCCAATGGCTGTCTAGAAACCTGCGCCTTCGAAATCGATGCACCCGCATGTGGCTTTATGATTGCTGCCACTAGTGGGGATGTAAGTTGTCGCGAAGCTAATGATGGTTTTATAGATCTTGAAATCACTGGATCTGGTAATCTACCACTAGAAATTTTATGGAGTGACGGTGCTACAGAATCAGCCTTAGAAAATCTGGCTGGTGGTATTTACACCGTAACGGTTAGCGATCCCGGCACCTGCGAGCGCACCCTAGCTGTTGAAATCGCTGAACCGGATTCGATAGCTATTATGCTACAAGCTGCACCTCCCACTTGTACAGATGAAATAGATGGCTTTATCCAAATTGATGCAATAACTGGAGGGACTCCGCCCTATTCCATTACCATAAATGACGATATCGTCCTAGCTGACCCCAGCCTGCCCTTCCTCCTAGACAACTTAGATAGTGGCAATTACACCATCAACATCGCAGATGAAAATGCTTGTTCCTTTACAGAAGAAGTACCATTAGCTACTCCAGAAGAAGTGGGCCTCGAACTAACCAGCAGCTTGGAAGAGGGGCAGGAAGAAATAAGCCTAGGAGAAGAAGTACAACTCATTCCGCTCCCCACCTTTACCATCGATACCTTTATCTGGACTCCTGTATTTAACAATTCCGATCAGCTTCAGCCTTTTGTGCAGCCTTTAGAGACTACTACCTATATCTTCACCGCCTTTTCATCCACAGGCTGTCCCATTAGCGCCCAGATCACCATTCCAGTGGTTCCCAATCGCAATGTCTATATCCCCAATGCCTTCAGCCCTAATAATGATGGTTTTAATGATCGATTCTTCATTTTTGCAGGCAATAACGTAGCGCAAATTAATACCTTCCGCATCTTTGATCGCTGGGGCGAATTGCTTTACGATCGCGAGAATATTGCTCCAAATGATGAAACTGTAGGTTGGGATGGCACGTTCCGAGGGCAAGCCGTCAATCCTGGTGTGATGGTATATATCGCGGAAGTAGCATTTTTAGATGGCAGAACCGAAATCATAAAAGGTGACCTGCTGCTCTTGCGCTAGCTTATGCTAAATAAATCCCATTTGGCTCTATCCGAATTAAGCGCTGCTTATACAGCCCCCCGATCGCCTTCTTAAACGTTTTCTTGCTCATCCCCAGCTGCCCCTGAATCATATCGGGATGGCTTTTATCATGCAGTGGCAGGAAGCCCTTATTGCGTTCCAGCATCTTCAGTATCTTTTGCGCATTGGGCTCCACGTTAGCATAACCCTGCTGCTGTAGCGTAAGGTCAATCTTTTTATCTCCTCGGATTTGTTTCACATACCCCCTCAGCTTATCCCCAATTTTGATGGGTTG
>JBCCRH010000309.1:0-7816 GCA_039208045.1 Bacteroidota bacterium | reverse complement strand
GCAACGACTACCCTTTGGCGGCAGCCAATGCTCGCAAAGGAGCCTATAACCTGGGCGTTGACTACCTGCATCGTTTTCTGGATAGTGACTTTGATGATCGCTTGGCCCTACAGGAAGCAAAGAACATATTTAACGAAGCGGAAGGACAACAGCGCTCCGCTATTAGCCGAAAGGTACTACACGGCCTTGGACTCGTTAACTTCTATGATGGAGCGGTCAGTGAAGCCATCTCCTATCGCGACCAGTTGCTGAAGCGTAGCGAGCTTTACTTTGACACCCTATCGACCTATCCCCATTTGGATGCCCTGCTGCGCCCTGAGCTCTACCAAGTGGAAACTATTACTCCCATCAGAGACCCCCGCTGTTACCAAATTACGAATGCTGGTGAAGCAGGTTTATCCTTTTTTAATCGCCCGCTGAGCCAAAAAGAAATGGATGAGCTGTCGCAAAATAATACGCCAAGTCGCTCTAATCGTAACAATCAAACCCAGCAGGTACTTTCTACCTTAGCTGATAGTACCGAAGTCCGATTATTAGGCGAAAGCCAAAGTTTCTATCGCATCCGAGTGCAAGAGCAAACAGGCTATATTTTGAAGGATAACGATGGCACTACGATTGTACTATGCCCGGAGAAGTCGGTTGTTGAGGTAAGTCCCAGCTATCGGGCACCTTCTTTGAGTTCTTTTGGGGCACCGATAAAACGGCCCAGATATTTGTGGTGCTTGGATAATGCAGAGGGCGCCTTGCAAGCGGGGAAGCGCTCTCCAGTTCTTGAAGACGGAAGGCAGTTTTTTGAGTATGAATTTTCACGCGACATTGTACGACGTATCATAAATCGCTTAGACCGGCTTGGAGTAGAGTACTTTAATGTAGTACCTGAAGTGGAGGTAGATGCCTTTTTGCAGGAACGGGTCGAACGAATAAATCAGAAGGCCTCTTCACTACCTAAAGTGGTGATTTCCATTAATAGCAATACCCTTACCGTGGGTAAGCAGCAGTGGAACCCTGCGCTTAGTGGCATTGAAGTGTGGCATTCTCACAATAGCGTAAGTGGCAAACAAGTGGCAGAGGTATTTGCAAACCAGCTCGTTCGTGCAACAGGCTGGAAAAATAGAGGAGCAAAATCTAGGGAAAAAGATCGATTCTATATCTTAAGAAGAGCCAATGCCACTACTATTATTACAGAAAATGGTTTTTATTCTAATGAAGAACAAACACTAGAACTCCTCTCCGATTCCACCCGCCAAAAAATTGCGGATGCGCATGTGCGGGCGATATTGGAGTTGGAGCGCAATGGGATCCCAGGTATAGAGGCGACTACTACTGCCCCAACGACCACCAGTGATGATACTAACCAAAATACTGCCACAAATGATCCTGAAGAAGAGGCCAATACTCCTACCAACGATACGGATCAAGATGGTATCCCCAATGATAAAGACCAGTGCCCAGAGGAAGCAGGAGACCTCCCCAATGGCTGTACCAACCAAATTACCTTCAGCGTTCTACTTAGCGATTCAGGAGAGCCTGCAATCGGTACTATCGTAATTGTTAGAGGTACTAGCCTTGGTACAATCCTTGATAGCGATGAGAATACTTCCATTGAAGGCGTTAGTAGAGATAGCCGCTTAGTATTTTCCTACACCGGCTACGAAACGCAAGAACTAAGCCTCTCCCAGATGGTCGATCAGGACTATACCATTACGCTCACTCCAAGTGCTACTCTAGAGACGGAACTGCAAAAACGACTAAAAGCGCTACAGCTAGACGAACCGATTCGTATTTATTTTGATGAGGATCGGCCTAGAGAAGGTAAAATCATAGAGCGTATTGATCAATTATTTACAGAGTATTTATCCAGGCGAGATATTTATAAGCAGTATAATAAAGATGCTGAAGAAGTCGATCAGTTTTTTGATGAAATGGAAACTAACAATGATCTCCTCAACAAGGGGGCAGTTGGAAAAGCAATAGTAGCAGCCTTGGAAGCAGGTAAACAAGTGGAGATGCGGGCAGAAGCTTATACCTCGTCTCAAGGTTCTCAACGATACAACAATGCACTTGCAGATCGCATGTTGAGAAGTTTTACAAATGCTGTTGAAAATGGAAACTTAAAGCAATACATAGATGCTGGTCAATTGAAAATTACTACCATCAATAGAGGCGAAAGCGGAACCTCCGCTGGAAAAGTTACCAATCCTAAAGAGGCCAATAATGCGTATTCGATTACCCGTGCTCGCGAACGCCGAATCGAAATTACAAGTATTGAGGTATCTGACCCGCCTCGAAAAAAAGGAAGGAAATGACCTGTGCAGATTGCAAATCTGCACGGCACGGGCCTAGCTTTTTTCTCTAAAAGCCCGGCCCGTGCTCAGCGGATTTGCAATCCGCAAGAAGGTAAATGATCTCGTAGCCAACAAAATTTCTATTAAAGACCTTCTACTATTGTATTTTAGTGTCAAAATTAAAACAAGCTAATACATGACTCCAACCGCTACGCTCAGCCTTCAAGCCGCTGACAACATCCGTATGCTCGCTGCAGCAATGGTCGAACAAGCCAAATCAGGCCACCCCGGTGGCCCGATGGGAGGTGCTGATTTCATACATATTCTCTACACCGAATTTATGCAATATGATCCCACGGATATGATGTGGCCCATGCGCGACCGCTTCTTCCTGGATGCAGGCCACATGTCAGCTATGTTGTATGGCGTACAGACGCTTTTAGGCAACTACTCGATGGAGGAGATTCGCAATTTCCGTCAGTGGGGGAGCCCGACGCCGGGACACCCAGAAATCGATATGGCAAGAGGCATAGAGAACACCTCTGGCCCGCTTGGCTTGGGTCATGCTTTTGGTATTGGTGCCGCTATTGCGGAACGTTTCCTCCGCGCGCGCTTCGGTGAAGTAGTACAACACAAAACATACATTTACATCTCTGATGGAGGTGTCCAAGAAGAAATTTCGCAAGGAGCTGGGCGCCTAGCGGGCTACCTTGGTTTGGGAGACATCGTGATGTTTTATGATGCGAATGATATTCAGCTTTCCACGGAAGTAGATGATGTGACCAGCGAAGATACCGCTATGAAATACGAAGCTTGGGGCTGGCACGTGATGACTATCGACGGAAATGACCATGATGCCATTCGTGGAGCCTTGAAGGCTGGGGTGGCAGAAACGGAGCGTCCGACTTTAATTATCGGAAAAACGGTGATGGGTAAAGGGGTACGTATGGAAGATGGCTCTGCTTTTGAAGGAGAAGTGGAGCTACACGGCAAGCCACTGGGCAAGTCATCGGCTTCTTTTGAGCAAACGGTAAAAGGCTTGGGTGGTGACCCTTCCGATGCCTTCCAAATTTTTCCAGAGGTGGCAGCGCATTACCAGCAAGTCGTTGCCCAAAAGGCCAAAGCAGCTGCTGAACGAAAAGCAGCTTACGCTAAATGGGCTACTGCTAATGCCGATCATGCCAAGAAATTGGAGGACTTTTTCGCAGGTAATCTCCCCGACCTGGACTGGGATTCTATTGAACAGAAAGAAAATATCGCGACGCGCGATTCCGCAGGCGTAGCCCTTGCTTGGCTGCACGGAAAAGTAGACAACTTGATCGTTGCTTCTGCCGACTTATCAAATAGTGATAAAACGGATAAATTCCTCAAGAAGACGACCTCTTTCAAGAAAGGTGATTTTTCGGGTGCCTTCTTGCAAGCAGGCGTGGCGGAGTTGACGATGTCGGCCTTAGCTACAGGAATGGCTTTACATGGTGGTGTGATCCCCGTTTGTGCGACTTTCTTTGCTTTTTCTGATTATATGAAACCAGCTATTCGGGTAGCAGCCTTGATGGAACAGCAAGTCATTTTTGTGTGGACGCATGATGCCTTCCGTGTGGGTGAAGACGGCCCAACGCACCAGCCAGTAGAGCAAGAAGCACAAATTCGCTTATTGGAGAAATTGAAAAACCACTCTGGCAAAAATAGCTTCTTGGCCTTGCGCCCTGCCGATGCCGCAGAAGCCACCCAGAGTTGGAGGCTAGTATTAGAAAATAAATCCACCCCCTCTGGACTCATCCTTTCGCGCCAGACCATCAAAGACCTTCCTGCACACGCTGGTAGCACGCGTACAGAAGAAGCTAAAGCAGTAGCAAAGGGTGGCTATATCGTGCAGGATAGTGAGGGTACGCCAGATGTTATTTTGGTAGCTAATGGCTCTGAAGTGGCTACGCTAGTGGAAGGAGCAGCGCTCTTGAAGGAACAAAAGGGCTTGAAGGTGCGTGTGGTATCGGTGCCTAGTGAAGGGCTCTTCCGCACGCAAGATGCAGCTTACCAGACATCGGTACTACCAGCGGGTATTCCTCGTTTTGGTATGACAGCAGGGCTGCCAGTATCTTTAGAATCCTTGGTGCCTGCACCGGGGCGTGTTTGGGGCTTGGATCACTTTGGGTACTCTGCTCCGTATAAAGTGTTGGATGAGAAGTTAGGCTTTACGGGCCAAAATGTGGTAGAGCAGGTGGTGGAGATGCTTGGGGTGTAGGTAGGGTTGATCCCCAGGTCGATCAGCCTACCTCGGAGTCCTTAAGGACTCGGAGATCTTAAGTGCTCCGAGGTGCCAAATCCTATCCCAACCGCTCCCGCAACACCCCCATCGTTTGGCGAAAGCCCGAAAACGAATGCCCCACCCCATTATACCATTCCATATAAGCTGCATCTGGAAAAAGACGGGGCAAAGGTCGCAAATCCAGCACATCGTCGTCCGTTGCCAAAAAGAAATGTAAGAGGCTCGGCTGCACTAACGCATCCGCCTCTTCCTTAAGCTGTTGGAGGGCCTTCAAATACTCCGCTTTAAAGTGATAATCACGCCCTTTGACCCAAGTCTTAAACTGCCCTACTCCTCGATGCAAGGTCGCGTGCGGCCGCATGGAAGGATTGTACAAAAAGGCGCTCTGTTTCCATTTTGCACTAAAGTAATAGGCATAAAACCCACCTAACGACGTCCCCACCAACTGAATTTGCTGCTGATAAGCTACCCCAATCGATTCCACCAATCCAATCACTTCATCTGGGTTGGCAGGTAAGTCCGGTGCCAGCACTTCCGCCTGGGGAAACGACTTCCTCAAAATGTCGTATTTGTTACCGTGACCGTCCGAATTAAAGCCGTGTAGGTATATGATTGTCATCAGAGTTCTTTTTTAGTATTTTCTAAATGTCCGTGTAAAGACGCTTCCAACTCTTTTAGTCCGTCTTCCCGCCTTTGCGCAACCATCATTCATGCGATCCGTTAGCATTTAAGCTGCTGTAAATAAACAACTTATACATAGGACAAAGGGGATAGTTTCAGTTCTGTTACAGTAAGGTTATAGTTTTGTGATAATTTCCTATCCCTCACCAGCTTACTTTGCACTAGTAATACATCAAGATTTTAACCATTCTTTTTTTGATCCTTTAGGACGAACGACCCATCCGTGAACACATCCGATTTTAGTATACGTGACGCAAAGTGGTTTGCATACGGCAAACCACTTTGGTGCAGTATATACTGACATTGACGTGGGTTGCAAGATGCAACCCACTTAATCGTCAGTATACAAAGTTCAGACAACTAATATTTTTAACCAAATCAATAACAATGTATTCAAGATTACTATTGTTGGGGACCTTCTTTTTGACGGCATGGACGCTTCAGGCCCAGTTTCCGTGCTTCCCCGGGCAAATCAGTCTCGCTCCTGGTAGCGTTTCGACGGTTTGCTTTGCCCAAACCAGCTCTTTTGACGTGCGCGTGCTTGCAAGCACCACCGCCCTACCGACTGCCTTTGTGGCAGTAAACGAATCCGATGAAATTGTATACATCGGCTATGACAACAACATCACACTTCCTGCTACTGGCGAGACCCTAAAGATTTTCAGCTTCACCGTGATAGGAGCACTTACTGCTCAAGTCGGTGATAATTTGAACGATGTAGACTTAGCTTCCGGCTGCTACTCCCTCTCCAATAATTTTGTAGAGATCGATACAAATGGTGGAACTGATGGCGGTACCCTAGAAGGCGGCCCATTCACCTTCTGTGTAGGCGATGGCGAGCCAGATATGTTAGCACCAGGTTCCATTACCCTTTCGGGGAATACCGGTACCAACTCCGCTTGGGTAGTAACCGACGATCAAGGTAATATCCTAGGACTACCCCCAATGCCAAGTGCCGTAGATTTCGATGGCGCAGGCCCAGGTACTTGCCTCATTTGGAACCTCAGCTTTGAGGATGGCTTGGTAGGTGCTGAAGTAGGTTTGAATGCCAACGACTTAGAAGGTTGCTTTAGCTTGTCTAACCCGATCAGCGTATTCCGTAACCAGCCAGAAGGAGGTACGCTCGAAGGGGGCCCGTTCACTTTCTGTGTAGGCGATGATGAGCCAGATATGTTAGCACCAGGTTCCATTACCCTTTCGGGGAATACCGGTACCAACTCCGCTTGGGTCGTAACGGATGACCAAGGAAATATCTTAGGCCTTCCACCAATGCCAAGTGCCGTAGACTTTGACGGCGCAGGCCCAGGTACTTGCCTAGTTTGGCACCTCAGCTTTGAAGATGGTTTAATGGGTGCTGAAGTAGGCTTAAATGCCAATGACTTAGAAGGCTGCTTTAGCCTGTCTAACCCGATCAGCGTATTCCGTAATCAGCCTGAAGGTGGTACGCTCGAAGGGGGCCCGTTCACTTTCTGTGTAGGCGATGATGAGCCAGATATGTTAGCGCCAGGTTCCATTACCCTTTCGGGGAATACAGGTACCAACTCCGCTTGGGTCGTAACGGATGACCAAGGAAATATCTTAGGCCTTCCACCAATGCCAAGTGCCGTAGACTTTGACGGCGCAGGCCCAGGTACTTGCCTGGTGTGGCACCTAAGCTTTGAAGATGGTTTAATGGGTGCTGAAGTAGGTTTAAATGCTAATGATTTAGAAGGCTGCTTTAGCTTATCTAACCCGATCAGCGTATTCCGCAATCAGCCAGAAGGCGGCACCCTCGAAGGCGGGCCATTCACCTTCTGTGTAGGTGATGATGAACCCGATATGTTAGCACCAGGTTCCATTACCCTTTCGGGGAATACCGGTACCAACTCCGCTTGGGTCGTAACTGATGATTTAGGAAATATCTTAGGCCTTCCACCAATGCCAAGCGCCGTAGATTTCGACGGCGCAGGGCCAGGTACTTGCCTAGTGTGGCACTTGAGCTTCGAAGATGGCTTGGTAGGTGCTGAAGTAGGACTTAATGCTAATGATTTAGAAGGTTGCTTTAGCCTGTCTAACCCGATCAGTGTATTCCGCAACCAGCCAGAAGGCGGTACTCTCGAAGGGGGCCCGTTCACTTTCTGTGTAGGTGATGATGAGCCGGATATGTTAGCACCAGGCTCTATTACCCTTTCCGGAAATAGTGGTACGAACTCCGCTTGGGTCGTAACGGACGATCAAGGAAATATCTTAGGACTACCCCCAATGCCAAGTGCCGTAGACTTTGACGGTGCAGGGCCTGGCACTTGCCTGGTGTGGCACTTGAGCTTCGAAGATGGCTTGATGGGGGCTGAAGTAGGTTTAAATGCTAATGATTTAGAAGGCTGCTTTAGCCTGTCTAACCCGATCAGTGTATTCCGTAACCAGCCAGAAGGCGGCACCCTGGAAGGCGGGCCATTCACCTTCTGTGTAGGTGATGAGGAGCCGGATATGTTAGCGCCAGGCTCTATTACCCTTTCCGGAAATAGTGGCTGCCCTGAAACCAAACTTTGCCTGCGACAATCGATGCGTGATCAAGCAGGCCTCAGAGCGTCGCTAAAACCGCTTT
>JBCCRH010000308.1:0-7878 GCA_039208045.1 Bacteroidota bacterium | reverse complement strand
CTTGCATTACATTTGGATGTAAAATTCTGATTGTGAGTTTTTTGTATTGAAACTGCTGGGATCACTTTTTATTTTCCTTCCTTCCTTTCTGTTTATAAATGAATTAAGTCTAATCATCTTCAGTGGGGGAGCGCCAGAGGGGTCGCCTACTAAAGATATGCTAGAGTGAACTGCTGGAATTACCAGTTACGAAAAGCCTCAATAAACAAATTATTGAGGCTTTTCCATTATACACTGCCTTTTCTTCTATTGGGCTGCGCAAGGGCAATATTCAAACAACAAGCCAAGCAGATTTGCAATCTGCGGTCACCCTCCCCCCCCTCAAAACTGCCGCAAATATGTCATCTTCCCAATCAATTCCTGGGAATTAAACCGATTTTGAGGGTCTGCATCATCCTGCTGATTGCTGTTGAAGACTAAGAAGATGAAGGAAAGCGGCTGGTATTCCCAAGAGAAGCGGACATTCCAAATATCTGTTTTATTAGCACTATTCCACTGGTACGAGCCGATGAGTTGTACTCTTGGATTGAGGGCCAAGCGGGCCCTGGCAACGATCAAATCGGTATTGAGGTCAGCATTTTCTTGACCTAGCTGTCGAAATTGGTTGCGGGTGTAAGAGGCAAAAAACTCAGTGTATGGGCTAGGAGCTATTCTTGCCTGTAAAAATAATCGGCTGAATTGCCCATCGTAAAATTCGCCGATTTCGTAGCGGATGGTGCCCGCTAGCCTGCGCGAAAAGTCGGAAGAGAGCCCAAAGTCAATGCTGCTAAATTGGTAGAATCCTGGGGCAATAGTGACGCCTAGTGGCTCAAAAGCTTCATCGAGCTGCTGCCACTCTTGGGTAATTCGAATTTCAAATTCGCCTCCCGTTTGCCATTCTAAATCCAAGGGGGAGTAATTGGCAATAGCCTGCTGAAAGGCACCGTCTGAAGCACGCCAAATAATGTCAACACCTATGTCGGGGCCATAGCTTCGGATAAACTTGGGGAGCCAACTGGGGCGAATATCAAAGTCAGCGCGGGGGTTGAGTAGGGCATAGTTGTTGAGGGCTAGAAACCCAACGCCTGGCAGGTAGTTTTCAGAAGCGTATTGGCCGATAAGGCCAAGGAAACCCCAATTTTTCTGCTGATAAATCCAAGCATGTCCAGCAAGTCCTTCCCCCGTTTCAGAATCGGAAGAACCAGAGATCATCGCTTCCACCGAAAGTGACTGCTTGGGGCGTAAAAAACCATTAATTGTGGCGGTAGTATTATTCCTTCTGGGTGTTAGCTGTCCGTTTTCCTCAAACGCTTCGTCCTGCCGCCAGGTGACCATTCCGCCCAAGCGGTTTTGACTAGAAAAATTATGCACATAGCGGCCTACGCCAAAGTGGGAGGTAGGACTTTCATTGGTAGCGCGTTGGCGCATAGCTAATACACCGGAGGTTTGTTTGCTGGTTTGGCTCGTAAAGCGTAGTCCTCCGTCTAAGGGGATAGGATTGCCGGAGTCGTCCAAACCAATTCGCCGACTGAAAAAGGGTTGGATAAAATTGGCAGAACTCGTTCTGAAGATGTTGGCATTCTCCAAAAAGAACTGCCGTCGCTCTGGGAAGAGTACCGAAAATCGAGTTAGATTTTGCACTTGCTGGTCGACATCTGCTTGCGCAAAATCAGTGTTGATCGTCGCGTCTAGCACCGCATTGGGGGTAATCGCCCATTTTACTTCGCCTCCTACTTTAAAGTTATTGAATGTCTCTTCTGGTGCTGTTCCATCCTCGGTACGGCCCACATCTACTAAGGTATAGGGATTGATCTGTAGGTTGGCAGCAGGAGGAGGGGGTTCAATGCCTTTTAGGACAGCCGCATAGGCCATTCTAAAATGAGAAAAAGCGCGGGGGTAGGACGGCCAAGTCGTCACTTCATTGTACCTGCGAATATTGCGATTAAAAGAAATCAAGAGTTCTTTACTGTCTCTTTGGTAACGTAGCGTTTTCCAAGGAATCGCCATTTCTGCAATCCATGCAGTATCGGTGATCTGCGTGCGTACATACCAAAGCGCATCCCAGTCTACGTTACCATCGCCTTCAGCGCCATCGATCACTTGAATTTCTCGCTGCGAACCATAAGGCGTCACCTCGAAGCCCACTGCATTACGCTTATCCAATAAGCCATCGATAGCTATGCTAAACCGGTCATTGCCATAGCCACTAAAATCCCGCTGCAAGTTGCGCACCCGCAATTGATTGCGGTTGCTTAAGCTATCCAAATTGCGCACGCCCACATATAAGTAGGTGGAGTTAAAAATAATTTTCACCTCCGTATCAAAAGTAGCCGCTTTGCCCTGAAATGGATCGCGCTGTGTAAAACCTGAGATGGGTTGCGCAAATTGCCAAGCTGCTTCATCCAAGCTGCCATCTAGCTTGATGGCATCATCCGCCACCTTGGTGGCATACATTTCTAGTGGTTTTTCTGGTGGGGGAAAGACTTCTTGTGCTTGTATAGACGGTAGTAGCAAAAGCAATAGGCAGCTAGCTGTCAAGAGGGTAGTGATCCGTTTCACAGGTTGATGTTATAGGCATTCAAAAGTACAGTGTCACTACATAAATGAATTTAGAACTAGACTGTTTAAAAATAAGAGTGGCAATACCATCATAACCGTATTTGAGGAGATAATCATCAAAAAGACCAGTAGATATTTCATCCCCCCAACACCCTGCTTTACTCCGCTATTTGATCAGTTCATCCACATCCTTGTGCGCGGCCTTGGTTTCATCCCTACTTTTGTAACAGAAATCATCAAAAAACAATCTATGTAATTAAACCTTACGCCACCTATTCAATCATACAATTAAAAAACACAATGAAATTGATCAAATTATTTTCTTTTTTCCTAGTCCTATTTCTAACGAGTACCAATCTATCCTTTGCTCAGTCAGCCGGTGAAAACGTATCGGAGGAGCAAAAGCAAGAGATGAAGCAAAACATGGAAGCCCTAGCTGCTGAATTGAACCTTACCGAGGAACAAAAAACAGAATTTAAAGCCATCACTCAAAAGTACGCTGCTAAAATGATGGAAGTCAGAGACAGTGGCAGTAGCAAATGGAAAAAGTACAAGGCTGTTCAGAAGATCGGAAAAGAACGCAACCAGGAAATGAAGACCTTACTCACGGAAGAGCAGTACGAGGTCTATCTCGAAAAGCAGAAGGAGAGGCAGGCCAAAATGAAAGAAAAACGTAATAAAAAAGGTTAGCGTTTTAGAGGGCTGGCTGATATAAGGTATATATCAGTCAGCGTTTGTTTTAATGGCAAAGCGGATTACTAATAACAATCATAATTCGATACCCAGATTTTTAAGGTCGGTCTCTAAATCTGATTTCGTATAGTGAATATAGATATCCCTTTTGGCAAGTTCCTTTTGAAAACTAATCTGATCTAAGCCGGTGAGTTGTCGGCCTTGCCCCATGCTCATTCGCTTTTTATCGTACAGATAACAGGCTAGCTCAATTAACAATTCGTCAGCTGATAGTCTTGCTTGTGCTAGCGTTTCGTCAGAAATTACTAAAGCCATATCTCTTATTTTTATACTCAATATAAGCCTTTTTACCCAAAATTATTCTTGAGTAACCCAATCACCTTTGCTTGATTGCGCACCGACACCCGGGCACGACTCCCATCCTTCATCCGTAGATAGCCCCCCTCTTTTTTGATGTACGCTTCAATATGATGTAGATTCACCAAATCGGATTGGTGGGTGCGTAAGAAAGGGTGGTTTTCTAAGAGATTAGCGAAGTGTTTTAGTGTGCGGGTGACGAATAGCTTACTGCCATCTTCCAAGAAAAAGATCGTGTTGTTACTATCGGCTTCGCAGCGGATGATATGGTCGATCTCTACGATGCGGATTTGTTCTTCGGTGCTGAGCGAAATGCGCTTGGGGAGTTGATGAGGCTGGCGAATGGTTTCTTTCAGGATGTCTAGGCTATTGGTGGTGGAGGTTTGAATGCCCCGACTGGCGCGTTGGACAGCAGCTTGGAGGCGCTCGGGATCGACGGGTTTTAGGAGATAGTCCACCGCGGCAAATTGGAAGGCGCGCACGGCAAATTCATCGGAAGCGGTGACGAAAATGATCTGAGCGCGCAGATCAGGGAAAATTTCCAGCAAGTCAAAGCCGGTACCATCGCCCAAGAGGATATCCAAAAATAGAATATCAGGCTGCTGTTGGCGCAGCAATTTAGCGGCAGCGACCACACTACCGGCCGTGCCGATTACCTCAATTTCTGGGCAATAGCTGGCCAAATCAGCTTGCAATACTCGAAGGGCATTGGGCATATCTTCGACAATGATAGCAGTAAGTTTATTCATATACATTAATACGAGTGAACAATAGGTAATCGGACACAAACTAGCGTCCCCTGGATCTTTCCATCCGTATCCAAAACGTCAGAAATACTCAGTGCGATATAATTATAGCCATTACGTAAGGCTTCCAAGCGCTCTTTGTTGACCTTTAAGGCGACAGACTGGTGGCCAGGCTTGCGCTCGGCTTTGAGCAAGGCGGCGCGCTCTCGGCCGATGCCATTATCTTTTATCGTGACTTCTAACAAATCTTCCTTTGTAGCAAAATTTAGCTCGATCTTGCCAGGATAGGGCAAATGCGAAACGCCGTGAATTACAGCATTTTCTATGAATGGCTGTAATAGCATGGGCGGTAGTTCGATGGCCTCTGCTTCTATTTCAGGGTCTACCGTAATAGTGAAATCGAAAGACTTAGGCTGACAAAATTGTTCTACCTCTAAGTATTGCCGGAGTGCTTCGATCTCTTCCGCCAGTGAAATCGTCGACTTGCGGGCATTATTGAGCGTGCTACGCATGAGTACCGCAAAGTCGTTAATCTTGCGGCGTGCCTTGGGGTGTTCGCCAAGGGCAATGAGCGATTGAATACCTGTCAGCGCATTGAAAATAAAATGGGGATTCATCTGCAATTGCAAGGCCTTTTGCTCCAGCTGTAGCAGCTTGTTTTGAAGCTCTAAATCTTCTCGGCGTGACTGCTCCCGTTTTTTAATGCTTCTTACACTAAGCCATGCGATCCAGCCAATGAGCAAGACAGCTAAAGCCACTAAACTGGGCAAAAACCAGGCTTTTTGCCAAAAAGGCGCTTCTATCTCAAAGGAAGTAGCAATTGGTGCTCCCCAAGGGCAGTCCTCAATAGCTGCTTGCACGACAAAGCGATAGGTGCCAGGGCTAAGCTGGGCATAGTTCACTACCTGAGTTGGCGCAGGCGGCGCCCATTCCGTTTCTGCTCCTTCGAGTTTCCAGCGGTATTGTACTTCTTCGGGATGAATCTGCGAGACGGCTTGAAAGCGAAAACTCAGGTGATTTTGCCGAAAAGGCAACACCAAACCAGGCTTAATCCCCTGTCGAAAATCGCTAAAGTCAGCCCATTCTGTTTCCTGTAAAGGTTTATAAAAAAGATCGACGCCTGTGAAGTGAATAGTTGGGGTGATGCACTGCTGTTCCGCTTGCCCGGGCGCGTAGCGGGTGAGGCCATTCATCGTGCCAAACCAAAGCGTTCCATCAGGCAGTTGGGTCACCGAATTGTGGCAGGTTTCAATACCTACGAAACCATCGTTGCGATCGTAGGCAGTAACGGCTATAATTTGCCCCAGCGAATCCAACTGGATATGCTCCACTCCGCGCTCGCTCCCCGCCCAAAGGCTATTTTGACCCTCTGCATCTATCGAAGCGTAAATGAAATAAATGTTAGTCGCCGTACTCGTCTGTACTTCCGAGAGAGGTGTAAACTGTACCACACTATCTTGCACGCTGCCAAAGAGAATTCCTCGCCCCTTTGTACCCATCCACATTCTGCCAAAGGCATCAAAAGCGAGGGAGCGAATAGGCACCCTAGGAATGCCTTGATCTACACCAAAAATAGGAAATGCCTCCTCAGTAGCTAGCCGCCCGATTTTGCCATCGTAAGTGCCAAACCAAAGCTGCTGCATGCTATCCAACGCGATAGAATGAATACTATTACTAGGTAAACCTTGTTCCTCATTATATCGATCTACTTGATAATTCCGAAAACCAAGAGGCGTAATTTTAAAGAGTCCATTATCGTAAGAAGCACCCCAGATACTTCCATCAGGATGGCTGATAAGTTGGTTAATCCAATTGGAGGGCAAGCCGTTGAGCGACGTCAAATTATACCAACCCGCACTATCCAGCACGGCCACTCCACGTCCTTCCGTGCCTGCCCAGAGCTGCCCTTGGGTATCGCGGCATAAGGTTTTGGTTTTCAAATTGGGAAAAGGGTAGGGCGGTTCTACTGCTTTTGGGATGCCATTTTCCAACATTTGAAGCCCCTTTCGGGAAATGGATAGCCAAAGGCGCTGACTCGTATCGGCCTGAAGTGCATAAACCCGATCGCCATCCAGCCCACTAGAACGATCCCAATGCGTAAAGTTTTGCCGAGTGCGACAAGCAATACCACCACCAGAACTACTGATCCAAATGCGATTGGCTTGGTCTAAGGTCAAGTCGCGAATATTCTTTTGTGCATTATTCTGGTTCGGAAGCACAACGGCTTTAGGTATTTCCTCCGCTTGGTACTGCACCAGTCCCTGATCTTGCGTGCCAATAAATAGTTGCCCTTGGGTATCTTGTAGCAAGCACATCGGCCGGATAAGCGGATAGCCACGATGTAGTTCTTCTAATTGATCAGTGTACTGGTAGAGCCCCTTCCCGTAAAGGGTGAGATAGAGTTGGTTGTCTTTCACGAGTAGGTCGGTCACGTTGTGCTGGGCCACTTTTTGGGTAAGGCTGTCGCCAAAATGCCAGAGTCCTTCGTTGGTGCCCGCCCAGATACCAGTTGGGGTTTTAGCGAAAGCGTAAATAGTAGCTCCGCTCAAAAGGGGAGGAGTATGCTTGGAAGTGGCATGTGCAGCCTTAGGATGCATGCTAAAAAGGCCCAGCTCACTTCCGATAAGCAAGGTGGAGGTATCCACCTGAAGATTACAACGTACCGGAAAAGGAAGGCCTCGTATCGTGGTGAATTGCTGGCCATCGAAGCGGCATAGTCCTTGGTTCGTACCGATCCAAAGGATACCGTCCGGCGCTTCGTATAAGGAGAGAATAAAATTAGAAGGCAGCCCATCGGCTGTCGTAAAAGTCGTAAATGCCTTGCCATCAAACCTACTCAAGCCCCCACCTTGGGTCCCAAACCACAAGTAGCCCATCTGATCGTTGAGCGAGCACCATACCTGCGATTGGGGCAAGCCCTCGGTGAGGGAGTATGCTTTGAAGGCGTAGGGCTGCGCCAGGGCATTTACCGAAAGGGTAAAGCTGAATAGGAAGGCAAGTATATTCCAGTTGAATGGGTGCATTGTTAAAGTAAATTTCCTCGCGGATTGCAAATCCGCTGAGCACGTGCCAGGCGCTATGAAAAATAAAAAAGCTTAGTCCGCGCATAGTGGATCCGCCTGCATCGGGCAGGTTTGCAATCCGCGGGTGGAATTGGTACATATCCCAAATTTAAGGACAAATCGTGTAATAGTTAGGATCAAGTGTTTTGGGGATAAGCAACTGCTGCTGCTCGTCCACCACGGGGGCCAAAATGCAGTAGATAATAGCAAGCCCTTTGAGCTTCAGCATCGGGCGGTGATGGTACTCCTCCGCCTCCACGCTCCATTGGAATTGGGAGTAATCGAGCCCCATATTTTTGATCGTTGCCATCAGCTCAGTTTGTTGGGTGATGAGCTGGGTGGTATCTGCTGCGTGCTCCAGCTTAGGAACTTTGGCTGTGCTGGGGTAGACTACGCCCCATTCCACCGGAATACTGAAATAATGGACATAAGGCTGGTGGGTGGGCGTTGGTTGGAGTTGATGGAGTGCCTGCTTCCAGGAG